>JAQBPM010000088.1 GCA_028287525.1 Vulcanimicrobiota bacterium
GCGCGTCGGGACGCTGACACCAGAGAAAACTCGTGTGAAGGCGCTCCATCGTGAGCGTGTTCGTGTACTCGTCGAGGAACGTCGGGATCCGCTTTCCCGCCAGCAACGCGTCGAAATGCCAGGCTTCGCACGAAGGCCAGAACGCGACGTCCGGATCGACGATGGCAAGCCGTTCGGAAATCCGACCCGGAGCGTGTGTAAGGTGAGCGTCGACCCGTATAGTGCCTCGATGTCGCGGCAATAAGTCAGGACAAAGACGTCCATGAGTTCCTTTCCGGTAGAGTCCGCCGAGCTCACCAGTACAAGAGCCACTCGGCTCCGTAGCGCAGCGCGTGACCTTGCAGCGTGATGCGGCGCATGTCCGGCGTGATGTGCTCCGTCGGCGCCACTTGGTGCATCTGATGGCTCGAGTGCACGTTGAGCTCGCCGAGCCCGTAGCGGCGAACCGCAAACGTCTGAAAGGCTTCGAGGTCGCGATAGCCGCGGGACGTGCCGGCCGCGACGGCGCGGTCGACGTCTTGCGCGAAGAGATCCCACAGGCGCAAGCCGGCGCCCTCAGGCGGCGCTTCGATGAGGACGTTGAACGACACGGCATCGTTCAGATCCGCCACGCCGTAGAGGTGGTGATCGAGGTTGTGGTGCTGGTTGTCGAAATGCGCAGGCGACGCAGAGGGCTGCTTCGCGAGTATCGCGTGGCCGAAGATGTGAAAGCCGGGCAGGGCGAAATCGGGAGCGTACCGTACGGGCGCGGCCAAAATGTCCGACAACGCCTCGGCGATGCGCGCGTGCAGCGGGCCGAAGTGCTCGCGAAGGATCGGGTTGAACTTGGACGCGAGCCAGTAGTATTTCCGTGTCGGGCGACCTTCTGCGTCGAGCAGGTCCAGGTAGCCGGTCGCGCCGAGCGTGGCGAGCCAGTCTTTGGTGCCCCAGCGCAGATGCCAGTCCGCCGACACCGTGTCGAGCTCTCCGCTCACCGCCGCGCACTCGTCGGGCGAAAGGAGTGGAAACGAACGGAACTCGCGCACCGCGGGCCGTTGACGCACCGCAATGTCGGGCGTCATCGGCGCAGCCGTTGAAGGGGGAGATAGACGGTAAGAAACGCCCGAGCCGCGGCGTGGATCGCGTACTTCAGCGAACCGGGCAGACGATTGAGCCACGTGAACCGCTGGTAGACGGCTTGCAGGAAGGTCGACGCCAAGACGTGCGTGCACACCGCGGTCGTGCGGTTCGCGAACTCCGGGCGCATCACGTCGACGATCAGCACGAGCCGGCGCCGATCGCTTTGATTCCACGACGAGTGCGTCATCGCGTCGATGAACATGATCGCCCGGCCTTCCTCCCAACCGCGTACCGCGCGCCCGACTTGCAGCCCGCACGTCGGCAGCGGCGCGGGAATTGAGAGCCCGACGTGGGTGCGAACGATCGCGTTCGTGTCACCTTGATGCGGGTTGATGTTGGAGTGCGGCTCGAGGACGCTGAGCGAGCCGGCGGTCATGTTCGGAATGGACTCGAGGATCGCGACTGTCTTCGGACAGTCGCGACAGTTCTTGTGGATGCGCCAGGTCCAGAAGTAGAAGCCCATGGTCTTCCAGCTCAGCGGCGGGAAGAACATCATGCGGTTGAAGTACGGTTCGAGCCGGTTCTCTCGACGCGCCAGCAGCGCGACGATCTCGTCGCGAATCGTCTCCCAGTTGTCTTCGAGAATTTGCACCCACGGATGGTCGCGCGGATCGAGGAACGGTGACTCAGGACCGTCGTAGCGGCCCCCCTCGATCATATACCACGGTTTGACCGCGGGGCCGGCGGCGGTCATCGGCGCACCGCAGACTCCGGTGCGAACCGTGCGAGGGCGCTGCGAACGATCGACTCGACTTTCGTGGGCTCGTCGCGCACGAACATGTGCCCGCCCTCCAAGAGATGCAGGGTGAACGTCCCGGCCGTCCGCTGTTTCCACGCCAGCAGCCGTTCCGGCGGCGCGAGCGCGTCGCCGGTCGCCCCGAGGACGACCAACGGAACGTCGAGCGGCGGGGCATCGCTCGGGTGATACGTCTCAAGAATGCGAAGATCGGCGCGCAGCACGCGCGCCACCGCGCTCCACATCGCGTCGCCCGTCAGCTCGTTCGGAATCGCGAAAGACTCCACGACCCCTCGCCGGAACGCGTCCTCATCGAGCTCGTGCAGCATTTCTTCGCGGATGCCGTCCGGTAGCGGCGACGGCAGGGCGCATCCCGACAGCACGAGCACCGCCGGCGGCGGTAGGTCACGCCGTCGCAGCTCGAGCGCGAGTTCGAACGCGGCCAATCCGCCGAGGCTGTGTCCGAACAGCGCGTACGGCGCCGCGCCGGCGTGAAGCACGTGATGTTCGAACGCGTCGGCCAAGCTGCCGACCAGTTCGGTCATCGTGGCCGGCGGAGGCTCCGTCTCGCGCTCTTCGCGGCCGGGCGGCTGGATGCCGACCACCTCGGCGAGATCGCCGAACGTCTCGCTCCAACGATGAAAGAGCGACGCACCCGCGCCCGCGTATGGCAAGCAAAAGAGTCGCGGGCGACGCTCGTCGTCTTCGTCGCCGATACCGGGGAACCACGCGCGACCATTGCGCGGCGTCGTCCGTTCGGCGGATAGCGCGGCGGCAGGCGCAACGAAACTCTCACCGCGTATCACCTCGAACAGATGCAGTGCAAGATCTGCGATCGTCGGATAATTGTACGCGAGGGTGGTCGGCAGCTTTTGACCGGCGACCGCTTCGAGGCGTAACGCGAACGAGATCGCCATCAGGCTGTCCATGCCCATCAGGTTGAAACGCTCGTCGATCGGGATTTCGGTCCCAGGGCGCTGCAGCATCACCGCCGCCAGCTCGCGGCGGATGAGCGCAATGGTGCGCGCGAGCGCGGCGTCGGGCGTGTCCTCGCGCACCGCCTCGGAGGGGTGCCGGCCACCGGTCACGGGTTCCGGCGTCCGACCGGCGACGCCCGCGACCTCCGAGAAGAATCCCGGGTTGGTCGAGAACGCGATGAACGCCGCAAACGCGTCCCAGTCGATATCGGCGATCACCGCTCGCGCGGCGCCGGAGCGAAGAGCGGACTCGAGCGCAGCGAGCGCGGCGTCGGGCGGCATCAGGCGCAGCCCCAGTTTTTGGAGGAGCGCAACCTCGCG
>JAQBPM010000100.1 GCA_028287525.1 Vulcanimicrobiota bacterium
CGAGCACGACCTTCTGCTGGTTTCCGCCCGAGAGGTTGCGCACCGTCTGCTCGCTCGACGGCGTGCGAATGCGCAGCTCGGCGATCTTCTCGTTCGTCGCGGCCGTCTCGGCCGGCCGGTCGATGAATGCGCCGCGCTCGAACGCGCGCAGATGGGCAAGCGTCGTGTTCTCGCGCACGCTCATGCCGAGCACGAGTCCCTGCGCTTTGCGATCTTCGGTGATCAGCGCGATTCCGGCGCGGATCGCATCCGCCGGCGAACGGACCACGACCCTCGCGCCGCCGACCGCGACTTCGCCGCGCAGCGGCACGTCGGCGCCCGCGATCGCGCGAACGATGTCGGTTCTGCCGGCGCCGACGAGACCCGCCAGGCCAACGATCTCGCCGGCGCGCACGTCGAAGGCGACGTCCTGCACGGGCACCGCTCCGTGCGCGGCGAGGTCGCGCACGTGAAGCACCGTTGCGGCGCCGTCGGCCACCGGCGGCAGTTCGGGAAAATGGTTCTCGAGCGCGCGGCCGACCATCAAGCGGATCAGATCGTCTTGCGGCATCGCGGCGATCGGGCGCGTCTCGATCGCGGCGCCGTCGCGCAGCACCGTCACGCGATCGGCGATGCGCGGAAGCTCTTCGAGGCGGTGCGAGATGTAGACGAACGCGACGCCCTGCGCCTTCAGCGTCGCGATCAGCGCGAAGAGCGCGTCGGTCTCGCGGTCGGTGAGCGCCGCGGTCGGTTCGTCCATCACGATCAGCCGCGCTTTGCGTGCGAGACACTTGGCTATCTCGACGAGCTGCTGCTGCGCGACCGTGAGCCGCCGCGCCGGCCGATCGAGCGGAAGGACGATCCCGAGTTCGCCGAGCACGCGCGCCGCATCTCGCGCCGCGCCCGCGCGGTCCAGAAAGAGCCCGCGCCGCGGTTCGACGCCCAGCACGATGTTCTCGATGACGCCGAGGTCGGGGACCAGGTTGAACTCCTGGTAGATCATCCCGATCCCGAGCCGCTCGGCCGTCTTCGGGCCGTCGATCGCGACGACGACTCCGTCGATCGCGATCTCGCCCGAATCGGCCGGCTGCGCGCCGGCGAGAATCTTCATCAGCGTCGATTTTCCGGCGCCGTTCTCGCCCACGAGCGCGTGGACTTCGCCGGCAACGACCTCGAACGACACGCCGTCGAGCGCACGCACGCCGGGGAACGTCTTCACGATGCCGTGCATCCGCAGCAGCGGAGGGGACGCGGGCGTCAAGGCGTTACTTGGCGTCGGCTTTCGTGAACGTGCCGACGGCGACGGCGACCTTCGCCGGCGGCGTCTTGCCCGAGAAGTAGTCGTGAATCGCATCGACCGTCTTCGAGCCGATCTGCTGAGGGTACTGGATCGCGTCGCCGTACATCGAGCCGGCGGCGATCGCTGTACGCGCTTCCGGCGTCGCGTCGTATCCGATTACGACGACCTTGCCCTTGAGGCCGGCCGCTTCGATCGACTTCGCGGCACCGAGCGCCGAGTCGTCGTTGATGCCGAAAACGCCCTTGAGGTCCTTGTGCGACTGCAGGATGTCGTCCATCACCGATGAGGCGCGGGCTCGCTCGCCGCCGCCGTCGATGTCGGAGACGATCGTCACGCCCTTGCAGCCCGACGCGAGGGCCGCCCGGAAGCCTTTGACCCGGTCTTGGACCGAGGTGACGGTCGGCTCGTCGATGATCGCGACCGTGCCGACGCCGCCGGGCAGCGCCGCGCACATGAGCTTGCCCGCTTGAGCGCCGCCCTGCACGTTGTCGCTGGCGACGTGGGAGACGACCTTGCCGTCTTTGGACGCGTTGGCGATGTCGGCCGTGAACACCGGAATCCCGGCCTTGTTCGCCTCCACGATCGCGCTGCCGATCGCTTGCGAATCGTACGGGGTCAGGACGATCGCCGCGACCTTTTGCGAGATGAAATCCTCAACTTGACTCTGCTGTTTCGCGTTGTCGCGGGCCGCGTCGACGACGGCGACGGTGTAGCCGTACTTGGCCGCCTCGGATTTCATTCCGGCCTCGACGTCCTGATAAAACTGCGCTTCACGGTTCTGCACCGAGAACCCGATCGTCTTGCCGCCCGACGCTGCCGCAGCGCTTGCCGCCGGGCTCGCGCCGCCTGCCGCGGCTGCCGTCGTGGAGGTCGAGGTGTCCGTCGATTTGGCGCAGCCGGCGAAAACAATCGCGAGCGCGCACGCGAGAACGAAAGGCTTCTTCATACCGACGGATCGGATGCGGGGACGGGCGGCCGAACCCCTGCGAGGGGCCTCGGCACCTCCGAATTGTCACGTACTTGAGAATAATTCCCAATAAGCAGGGCCGCTGCGTGCCGCGCGACATTTCTCGCAGCGCCCTCTTGACAACGCCCTCGAAATGGCTCTTTTTACGGTATCGTTGCACGCGAGCACGGAAAGATTCCCATAACGGCGCGGATTTCAGCTGGTTATCCACAGTAGCCGCCGTCACAGCTGTGTACCGTGTGGAGACGAGTTCGCAAGTGGGAGGCCGGTGAGGCGAAGGCGCCTGCTCGGTTCGGCTAGTGGGCTGGAGATTGCAGCCGTCCCCGCATAGGGCCCCGTCGCTGAGGTCGTCCTGGATTAGGAACGTGTCGAAGCCCTGCGGCGAGACGGGGAGCTGCGCCGACGGCGAGATCGTCATCGCGGGCAGCAAACGAGCGGCCGGCTTAGAGCTCTGCTAGGCTCAAATCTCGGGGAGCAAATCTGCATTTTCCGCCAAGAAGCTTCGCAGCCGGTCGAAGGCGGTACATCGCTCGGGCACGAGCGGCGATGCACGATCCACGAAGGAACGAAGGTCCAGCAAGGTGCGCGACCATGCCCCGTGCAGCGGGCGGCCGGACCCATGACGCAATGCCGAGCTCAGTGCCTGCTTGAGTGCCCGCCCGGACATCGCAAGCGACGAGGCGCCGGGCCCGGTTGCGTTTACGACTTCGTCGATGTCCGCAAACGCGGCCAGA
>JAQBPM010000101.1 GCA_028287525.1 Vulcanimicrobiota bacterium
CGGCCCGTGCTCAACGTCAAGCGCGACGAGGACGTCGGGAAGCTGCGCGCGATCGCCGAGGAAGCGTTTGCGCTCGTGCGCGAGTACGGCGGCGCGCACTCCGGTGAGCACGGAGACGGCATCGTCCGCTCGGAGTTCCACGAGGAGATGCTGGGGTCGCGGCTCGTCGCCGCGTTCCGCGAGATCAAGACGGCGTTCGATCCCGACGGAACGCTCAATCCCGGCAAGATCGTCGATGCGCCGCGGATGGACGATCGCTCCAACTTTCGCTACGGGCCCGACTACGCGCCGCTGCCGCTCGCGACGCAGCTCGATTGGTCGGAGTGGGGCGGTTTCACCGCCGCCGTCGAGATGTGCAACAACAACGGCGCGTGCCGCAAGGACCAAGGCGGCGCGATGTGCCCCTCGTACCGCGTCACCGCCGACGAGCACGACGTCACGCGCGGACGCGCCAACGCGCTGCGGCTGGCGCTCACCGGACAGCTCGGCGCGGACGGCCTGACGTCCGAGGGACTCTACGACGCGCTCGACTTGTGCGTCTCGTGCAAAGCGTGCCGCCGCGAGTGTCCGACCGGCGTCGACATGGCAAAGATGAAGATCGAAGTGCTGGCCGCGCGCCGCGCCGAGCACGGCGCCTCGATGCGCGATCGCATCGTCGCCGCGCTGCCGCGGATCGCCCACCGCGCCGGCGTTCTGCGGCGGCTCGCGAACGTGCGCGACCTGATCCCTGGGCTCGCGCGGCTGACCGAAGGCGCGAGCGGCTTCACCGCGAAACGCCCGCTCCCGCACTGGCACGCGCGCCCGTTCCGCGAGACCACGACGGCATCGAACGCGGCGGCACCGCACGGCGAGGTCGTGCTGCTCGTCGATACGTTCAACCGGTATTTCGAACCCGACGTCGCGCGCGCGGCCGAACGCGTGCTGATCGCCGCGGGCTACGCGCCGGTGTACGCCCACGCGCACGACGGCGCGCGGCCGCTCTGCTGCGGGCGGACGTTCCTCACCAAAGGTGACGTTGACGCTGCGCGCGCGGAGGCGCACCGCACGCTGGCGGCCCTCGGGCCGTACGCCGAGCGCGGCGTGCCGATCGTCGGGCTCGAGCCGTCGTGCTTGCTGACCCTGCGCGACGAGTTTCCGTCCCTCGTCCCGGGACCGCCGACGACTGCGGTCGCGTCGCAGGCGCTCCTGTTCGAGGAGTTCGTCGCGCGCGAGCTCGACGCGGGACGGTGGGCGCCGCCGCTCCGCACGGTCGCGCAGCGCGCGCTCGTCCACGGGCACTGCCACCAGAAGGCGTTCGGGGCGATGCCCGCGGTCATGCGCGCGCTGCGCGCGATTCCGGGGCTGGACGCGCAAGCGGTCGAGTCGTCATGCTGCGGGATGGCCGGCATGTTCGGCTACGAGCGCGAGCACTACGACGTCTCGATGCGCATGGCCGAACGCGACCTGCTCCCTGCCGTGCGAGCCGCCGACGACGCGACCCTCATCGTCGCCGACGGAATGAGCTGCAAGCACCAGATCGAGCACGGCGCGCAGCGCCGCCCGCTGCACGTCGCCGAGGTGTACGCGGGGCTGCTCGCCTGAATGACGATCGCTACGGAATGAGCAGGACCTTGCCCGTGCTGGCGCGCGACTCGACGAACCGCTGCGCTTCGGCGGCGTCGCGCAGGGCGAAGCTCTTCCCGGCCGCGACGTGTACCTTGCCTTCGGCGACCATACGGAACGCGGCCTCGACGCCGGGGCGGAGTGCCTCGGGCCGCTCGGCGCGGTAGCCGCCGGTCGTGTAGCCGAGGACGGCGCGATTGCCCGTGTGCAGGACGTCGGTCGTGACCGTCCCCGGTTTCCCGGCCGCCATGCCGTAGATGACGTAACGGCCGAACGTCGCGAGCGCCGGGATGAGCTGGGCGAACGTATCGCCGGCGACCGCGTCGATGATGACGTCGGCCGCGCGGCCGTCGTTCGCTTCGCGCACCGCGGCGGCGAGATCGGCGACCGACGTGTGGTCGATCGCGACATCGGCGCCGGCTTCGCGCGCGACTGCCGCCTTCTGAGCGCCGCCGGCGGTCGCGATGATGCGGCCTGCGCCCAGCGCCCGCGCCATCTGGATCGCGGTGGAGCCGGCGCCGCCCGCCCCGGACGTGATGACGACGCTCTCGCCGCGCTGCAGTCGTGCCACCGCGGCCAGCACATTGTAGGCGGTGACCAGAATGGTCAGCGACGCCGCGGCCTCGTCGGGGACGCCGTCCGGAACGGCGTAGGTCAGCACCGGGCGCGCGAGCACGATCTCAGCGTACGAGCCAGTGTCCGGGAACGCGGCCACCCGCTGGCCCACGCGGAACTCGTGCGCGCCCTCGCCGACGGCGACGACCGTGCCGACGCAGTCGAGGCCCGGAGTGAACGGCGGCGGTGCGCCGCGGTAGCCGCCTTGGCGGCGCATGATATCGGCGAAGTTCACGCCGGTCGCGGTCACGCGGATCGCGAGCTCGCCCGGTCCCGGCACGGGATCCGGCACCTCACGCCACTCCAGAACCGAAGGATCACCAAACCGTTCGACGACGATCGCGTGCATGTCGAGTCGTTCGCCCTCTGCGAGAGGGGAAACTGCCTCGGCCTTACGGCGTCTTGACGGCCGAACGCCGTTCGACGAAGACGTCCTCGCTCACGACGGGGACGATCGACATGCGGCGCTCGCGCAGCGCGTCGCGCTCCGCCGCGATCATGCGCGGAACCGCCATCGGATCGTCCGCGAACGGGCCTGGCTCGGTGGTCAGCGGCTCGGGCGCGGCGACCACGTCGCCGCCGGCACGCGCGACGAGCTCTTCGGCGCAGCGCGGATCGTTCGCGCCCTCGACGACGAGCACGCAGTTGCCCTCGACGATCGTTCCGTCGATGCGCAGCGCCGCGTCGTCGTCGACGCCGCGGTCGCGCAGCGCGTCGTACAGCGTGCGATTCGAGTTGCGCCCGAAGAAACGCATCAACGCGTTTCCACCCTCGACTTCGCGCACGGTTTCGCGTCCGGCACCGACTGTGCCGCCGGCACCGCCGAAGCTGTTCGCGTCCACCGTCTCGACGACGGCGAGCCACGTGCGGCGGAAGCCCTCTTCGTGCAGCGAGCGCACGGCGGCATCGGCTTGGCCGCGGCGGGTAAAGGAGGCGACGATTGCATTCGACATCGTACTCCTACTGTACCCGAAGCGCCGCGCACCGTATCATCCCGCGGAACCGTCATTGCGAGCTCGTCGAGCAATCCTCGTGTTGCGCTGAGCGAAGTCGAAGCGCGACCCCCGACGGCGCAAAGCGCGGCTACGATTTCTCGCAGTTCATCAGCCAGTAAATTCCGTACTTGTCGGTCACCATCCCGAAGAGCGCGCCCCAGAACGTGTCCTGCAGCGGCATCCCGACCTTCCCGCCTTCGGAAAGTTTGCCGAACACACGCCTTGCTTCATCCTGATCTTTCGTCCCGAGCGAGAGCGAGACGTTGCCTGCCGGTTCATATTGGTGCACGTTGTCGGAGGCCATGAACTTCAACGTCGGCGATTCGAAGTTGGCGTGCATGATCTTGTTGCCCGCTTCAGGAGGCAGGGTTTCGGCCATCGGCGATCCGGCGTAACGATTGAGGGCGGTCACTTCGCCGCCGAATACCTCGCTGTAGAATGCCAGCGCTTCTTCGCAATTCCCGTTGAACGAGAGATACGGTTCGAGTTCCATCGCTGCGTCCTCACCGGAGCATCAGAGTGTTGTGGAACTCACCGCTTCCGTTCGCGGGCTTCCCGGTCCCTGCGCGTGCCGTTCTCGAATTCAAGGAGAGTCTTCGGGGCCCCAGAAGGCGGCGCGAGGAGGGACACATGTCGCGCATTCCCGGAGTCGATCCCGACACGGCCGAACCGTACGCGCAGCGCGTTTTGGAGGCGCAAGCGAAGCATTGGGGCGGGCCGCTGCTCAACCACCTCGTCTATGCTCGGCGTCCCACTATCTTTCGCGCCGTGCGCGGCATGTGGGCGGGGATCGAAGGTTCCGGCCTGATCGACGGCGCGCTGCAGGCGTTGCTGAACCGACGCGTCGCGCGGTTGAACGGCTGCGAGTTTTGAGCCGACATCAACGCTGCGGTCGGCAGCGCTCTGGGTCTCTCGGATGAAAAGCTCCTCGCGCTCGACGCCTACGGCGAAAGCGAGCTCTTCGACGAACGCGAGCGCGTCGCGCTGACGTACGCCGATGCGATCACGCTTTCCGAGCGCGATGTCGACGACGAGCTCTTCGCCCGCGTCCGCAGCGTCTTCAGCGAAGACGAGATCGTCGAGCTGACGGAGATCATCGCGTGGGAAAACGCCTCGAGCAAGTTCAACCGCGCGCTGCGCATCCCATCGCAAGGCCTCTGGAAGCGCCGCACCGCCGACGCCGAGTAGCGCCTCCGTAAGTGCGGCGGCTCCCAGTCATTGCGCGTGCCCTGTCATTGCGAGCTTGTCGAGCAACCCTCGTGTCAGCCCGAGCGTAGTCGAGGGATGACCCCTCATCTCGCTTTTCACGAATGCGGGGTCGCACGGCTGAACGCCGCGCGACTACGAGGGTTGCTCGACAAGCTCGCAATGACCGGGCGCGTGCTCGCAATAACGCCCGGGCGTTAGACTCCGGCGACGGCCCCTCGGGGCGTCAGAGTCCGGCTACGGCTAGTCGGGCGTTGGCGAAGTCGATCTTGGCTTGGGCTCGGCGCCAGGCCGGCAGGTCGCTGCCGGCGGCTTTTTGTTCGTCTTGGGCGGCTTGGAGGTCTTCGCGCGCTTGCGGGATGTCGATCTCGTCGCGGCTGAGCGCGGCGTCGGCCAGGATCGTCACCTTGCCGGGGAGCGCCTGGAGAAATCCCTCGCCGCAGGCGAGCTCGAGCCGCTCCGTCGCGCCACCGGCGCCCTGCACGTTCGCGCGCAGCACGCCCGGCCGCAGCGCCGTCAAATACGGCGCATGCGACGGCAGAATCCCGACTTCACCTTCGGTCCCGACCGCGATGACGAGCTCCGCCTGTCCGTCAAATTTCACGGACAGCGGCGTGATCAACTGAAACGGAATCGCGTTGGCCACGGGGGCGAGAGCCTAACCCTTCCAGCCCATGGCGCGGGCGGCTTCTTTGACTTCTTCGATGCCGCCGACGTAGAGGAACGCCTGTTCGGGGATGTCGTCGCACTTGCCGTCGAGAATTTCCTTGAACGAGGCGACCGTCTCTTCGATCTTGACGTACTTGCCGGAGCGGCCCGTGAACTGCTCGGCGACGAAGAACGGCTGCGAGAACAGACGCTGGATGCGGCGCGCGCGGTCGACGGTCACGCGGTCCTCGTCGGAGAGTTCTTCGACGCCGAGGATGGCGATGATGTCCTGAAGGTCGCGGTAACGCTGCAGCGTTTCCTGAACGCCGCGCGCGACGTCGTAGTGCTCCTGGCCGACGATCGCCGGATCGAGGATCCGCGACGACGACGCCAGCGGATCAACGGCCGGATAGATGCCAAGCTCCGAGATTGGACGCGAGAGCGCGGTCGTCGCGTCGAGATGCGCGAATGTCGTCGCGACGGCGGGGTCGGTGTAGTCGTCGGCGGGGACGTAGACGGCCTGCACCGAGGTGATCGAACCGTTCTTGGTCGTCGTGATCCGCTCTTCGATCTGGCCCATCTCGGTCGCGAGCGACGGCTGGTAGCCGACGGCGGACGGCATGCGGCCGAGCAGCGCGGAGACTTCCGAGCCGGCCTGCATGAAGCGGAAGATGTTGTCCATGAACAGCAGCACGTCGGAGCCGAGCTCGTCGCGGAAGTACTCGGCCATCGTGACGCCGGTCTGCGCGATGCGGAAGCGCACGCCCGGCGGCTCGTCCATCTGACCGAACACGAGCGTCGTCTGCGCGATGACGCCCGACTCTTTCATTTCGACCCAGAGGTCGTTGCCTTCACGCGTGCGCTCGCCGACGCCGGTGAACACCGAGAAGCCCTTGTGAACCGCCGCGATGTTGCGGATGAGTTCTTGAATGAGCACCGTCTTGCCGACGCCGGCGCCGCCGAAGAGACCGACCTTGCCGCCGCGCGTGTAAGGCGCCATCAGGTCGACGACCTTGATCCCCGTCTCGAAGATCTTCGGCGTGGGGTCCTGCTGCGCGAACGTCGGCGCGTCGCGGTGGATCGGCCACATCGCGGCGGCCTTCACCGGCTCGTCCGAGTCGATCGCCTTGCCCAGCACGTTGAAGATGCGCCCGAGCGTGCCTTCGCCGACCGGGACCGTGATCGACGCGCCGGTGTTCTGCACCACGGCGCCGCGCACGAGACCGTCCGTCGAGCCCATCCCCAGGCACCGTACCTGATTGTTGCCGAGCTCACCCTGCACTTCAAGGACGAGATCGCGCTCGGCCATCGCGGTGCCGGAGAGCTTCACGCCGTCGGCGAGATGCGCGCCCGCGCCGTTGGCGCCCGCGGTGCCGCCGCCGATGTGCACGATCAGCGCGTCGTTGATGTTCGGCAGCGAGTCGGCCGAGAACTCGACGTCGACGACGTTGCCGAGAACCTGGACGACCTTGCCCGGCTTGAGGGTGGTGGGGGTGGCGGTGGCGCTCACGATAGTGCTTCCTTATCCTGCTAATGCTTCGGCGCCGCCGACGATCTCCAAGATTTCCTTGGTGATCGCCGCTTGGCGCGCTTTGTTCATCTCGACGGTGTTCTCGTCGATCAGTTTCTTGGCGTTGTCGGTCGCGTTGTTCATCGCGATCAGCTGCGCCGCGTAGAATGATGCGTTGGTTTCGAGCATCGCCGAGTACAGGGTGAACTCGAGATACTTGGGCAGCAGCCGGCCGAGGACGAATTCCGGCGAGGGTTCGAACTCGACCGAACCGCCGGACTTCTCGCCCTCCGGTTTGTCCGCCGTGATCGGAAGCAGTTGCCGCACTTCCGGGCGCTGCGTCATCATGTTGACGAGCTTCGGCGAGATGAGCGTCAGCGTGCCGATCTTGCCGCCCACGAAGTCCTCGGTGACCCGTTCGGCGAGCTCGCGCGCGTTCGCGAACATGTCGCCTTGCGCGAGCGGCCAGAACTGGAGCAGCTCGCCGCGTTGGCGGCGCAGGGCGTTACGGCTCTTGATCCCGACCGAATACCATGCCAGGTCGGCGTGCTCGCGGGCGTGGAGCTCGGCGGCACGGATCAGGTTGCCGTTGAACGAGCCGGCCAGGCCCTTGTCGGCGGTCATCAGGATGACGCCGCCCGGCACGCCTTCGCGTCCCGGCTTCATGAACGGATGATCGACCGCTCCGACTTTCGCGATCAGATCGCGCAGCATCGCGCCGATCGCGTCCGCGTAGGGGCGCGACTGCTTCTGCAGCGCCTCGGCACGGCGAATCTTCGCCGCAGCGACCTGCTTCATCGCCTTGGTGATCTGCTGCGTGTTCTTCAGCGACCGAATCCGGTCGCGAAGATCGCGAACTGTCGGCATAAGTGCGGCCTAGAATCCCTTGTTGAAGTCTTCGATCGCGGCGATGAGCTGCTTCTCGACGTCGTCGGAGAGCGCGCCCGTGTCGCGGATCGTGTCGGTGATCTTCGGGTACTTTTC
>JAQBPM010000126.1 GCA_028287525.1 Vulcanimicrobiota bacterium
GCGATGCTGGCCGAAATCAGCGTGATCGTAAAGCCCGCGTACGCGAACTCTTTTATTTTGATTGGGAGATTCGGTATCAAGAGCGCCAGCACGCCGAGCGTCTTGGCGACGGTAAGTTCGATCTTGAAGTAATTGGGAAATCCCAAATGGGTGAAAGCGCCCTTCATCGGGCCGATCGGGTCGGTCAGATTGAAGTTCACGGCACTGAAGAGCATGACCGAACAGACGATTCCCGTAGTCGTCCAATAGATGATCGCGGCTCTTTTCCTTTCGCGGATCCGCGGAGCGGCGTTCGGGGGCTTGCCCGCGCTCGTGACGGTGCTCTGAAGGAGGTTCATACACGGAAGATCGCCGAGGCGCTCGCTTTGTGACAGCGTGGTCCAGCCGCCTATGCGGCGATCGCGGATGTCACTCCATCGGCCCGAACGAATCCAAGGCGGGAATATGCGTAAACTTGTCCGGATTCGATATGAGGAAGACCTGCCGAATCGCACCACCGTGCGAATCCACGAGCGCCACGGTGCGCACCTCATTGCCGCCGTACGCGACGATGCCGAGCTGACCGTTGATCGGCATGACTCGCGTAACGACGTTGGGCGGCGCGAACTTTCGCAGCGCGCCGGTGAGCAGACGGATGACGCGGTCGGCGCCGAAAATGACGTTCGGCACGGCCGCAGCCTTGCCGCCTCCGTCGGCATAGAGCGCGACGTCCCGCGAAAGCACCGAGACCAAGCCGTCCATATCTCCATTCAAGGCCGCGGCGAGGAAGCGCTGCAGCAGATTTTCGTGCTGCTCCGCGGAGGGCTCGAATCGCGTTTGCTCGCGCTTGAGATATCCATGCGCTCGATGCAGAAGCTGTCGACAAGATTCTTCGGAGCGGGTTACGATAACCGCGATCTCCCCGTAGTCGTAGCCGAACACCTCGCGCAGGATGAGCACTGCCCGTTCGACCGGGTTGAGGCGCTCCAGCAGGAGCATGAAGGCCATCGAGATCGTTTCACCGGCGAGGAGAGCGTCGGATGGCGCGCCGAGCGTACCGGTCGCGAGCGGTTCGGGAAGCCATTGCCCGACATACTGTTCGCGCTCCACGCGTGCCGACTTGAGATGATTGATGCAGAGCCGGCTGACGATCGTTACCAGAAACCGCCTCGGCGACTCGACGTCGCCCGCGGGCCGCCCTCGCCACCGGATAAACGCGTCTTGGAGTATGTCCTCCGCGTCCGTCGCGCTTCCTAGCATGCGATACGCGATGGAGAACAAGAGCGCTCGATGCTGACCGAACGTTTCTGTCGAGTCGTCTTGCATCATCGCCGCCCTTCTACGCTCCAAGGGCTCCGAGTCCCGTGTTTGCACGTGCGCCTTGCTTCCCTTCATGCGGCTCGGAGACAAGTGAGGGCCTCGGTTTGTGACAGGTGCGCGGGATGGCCACCCGCCGTTTGTAAAGTGACGAACGACAAGTCGGTCGGTTCCCCTGGTGAATTCCCACAGAATTCCCACAAGACGGGTGTCGGCTCCGGCCCGTATAGTCGACGCATGAAAGCCGACTACAGCCGCATCCCGATGCAGCATTGGATCGAATCGCACGGACGCGCGAACCGGGGGCCAAGGTGATGGTGCGTGGCGTGCGCGGTGCGATCACGGTCGACCGTGACGAAAGCACGATGATCGTTTCGGCGACCGAGCGGCTCTTGAAGGCGATCGTCGCCGAGAATTATATCGACACGACCCAAATTGCGTCGATCCTGTTTTCCGCGACGCCGGATCTCACGACGGCGTTTCCCGCGCAAGCGGCCCGACGCATGGGCTGGACGTTCGTGCCGCTCTTGAGCTTTACCGAGATCGACGTCGCCGGAGGTCTGGCGCGCTGCGTGCGCGTCCTCGTCCATCTCAATACCGATCTGCGCCAAGACCGCATCGTTCACGTCTTCCTTGACGGTGCGCGCGTGCTGCGCCCCGATCTCGTCGCGCGCGGCCAGCTGCACCGCAAGGCGCAGCATGCGTAGAGCGAATGGGGATGGCGATGGCGCGGCCGCAATGAGCGTAGCCGCTGCGACGGAAGAGGAGCGCCGGAGCCGGCTCGCGGCGTTTTTGATCGGGCAGCGCGAGCGCATTCCGCTGGAGGCGCCGGCGCTCGAACCGTACGCGCGCCTGCGCGTGCGGCGCGGACGTCCGGTCAGCGCCCCCGAAATCGCGCGCGCAATCGGGGTAGGCGAACGCTGGTACGCGTTGGTGGAGCAAGGCGTGCCGACGCCGACGAGTCGCTCCTCGTTCTCGAAGCGTACGCGTCGAAACAGTGGTATCCGCGAAGGCTCGCTGCCGCATCAAGCGTGGACGAGGCGCCAACGCCCAGTTGTAGGCGAATCGCGCGACATCACAGGCGCGGCGGAAGTACTCCTGTTGCGCCGGAGTCGGATCAAGTCGAACGCGGTGCGCGAGCCTCATCGAAACGAGTATAAGTCGTGAGTACGCTATACGCATGGCTCTCCCAGTGAGGCAAGGGATACCCAAGCCTGTCCTTGGACGTCCACAAAATCAGCAACAGCTTCGGACCCTGCGATCTCGCAGCCCGGCGAGGTGCTGACCTTCGCGGGACACGATCGCGCTGTGCTCGCGACGATTCTCAAAGGTGCGCGGCGCCGGTACGAACGGAACAACGGCGGAGAGCTGCTGGCACGGTTGCGTTCCCGCGACGGCTACGTCGGCCATCTGTTCTTCGCCGATTTCTGCAAGAGCAGCGACAAACCGGCCGATCGCGAGCTCGCGGCGACGATCGCGGACCTCGCTTCGCTCGCCCTCTCCTGAGGCGTGGGAGCGGTTTCGCCCAGACGTTGTTTCGGCGTGCGCGGACGATGTGCGGCCATCACAGGACCCGTCCGCGAACGGGGTGGTAGCTTCGCGGAGAACAGGTACACTCCAAGCTGACCGGCGGAATGATGCTTCCCCAAAGCGCAAAGACACGTTCGGAGCTCGCCCTCTTCCTCAAATTCCTTCGACGACGCGTCGACGGCGACGTACCGGATCTCGGCCCGCACCCGCGCCTTCCGTCGCGACTCGGAAAGCGCGTGACGCAAGAGGAGCTCGCCGAGGCGATCGGCGTCAGCCGCGAGTGGTATGGGATGCTCGAATCGGCCGCGACGACTCGACCCTCGCCCGCTCTCGTAGAGCGCTTGGCCGATGCGCTCGCGGCGACCCCGCCGGAGCGAGCGAGGCTGTTTCAATTAGCTTTGCCGGAGCTTGGGCGAGTGGAGCTGCGCGACGATTCGGTTGCCGTGCTCGAGGGGTTCTCGCGCCTGCGGTCGTTGACCAAACGGCTATGGGCAGCGACGTCCACCGAGGACGTCCTTGCGACGGCGAGCGAGGACATCGCGAACTGGTTCGACGGTGCCATCCTGATCGAAGGATCCCGCCGTCGCGACTCCGGCATCTGGGAGTCTCGCGCCGTGGATGACCAGCAAGAACGGAACGACGCTTCGAGCGTCATCAGAGAGCTGGAGCACGAGGTTCTTCCGACATCAGAGGCGATCGACGCCCTGAACCTCTACCCGCGATTGGAAAACGCCGGCGATACCGGAACTCCGGAACTCCACCCGCTCCCCGTCCAGCGAGAGGTCGTCAAGCTGTACGCGCGCCGGCGACTTGCCGGATTCACCTTCATCAAAGGGCGGCTGCGGACCCGTACCGGCCTCATCGGCGGCTTCTGTATCGTGCACGAGCTCGGACACTCCTATTCCGCGGCAGACCGCGCCGTCTTGGGAGCGTTCGCCGAGCTCAGTTCTCTCGCGCTTTCGTAACGCTCACGCCGCACCTCACCTCTTCGTTCCTTCGCCCACGTCGCGCAGCGTATAGCCGACACCGCGCACGGTGTGGATGAGCTTGCGATCGTATCCGGCGTCGGTCTTCGCTCGCAGATAGGAGATGTACGTGTCCACCAGCGCCGGGTTGACCTGCGCATCGACGCCCCAGACGCCGTCGAGCAGCTCGGCCCGGGTCAAGACGCGTTTGGGGTTGCGAATCAACATCAGCAACAGATCGAACTCGCGCTTCGAAAGCGCGATGTACCGGTTCGACCGAACCACGACGCGCCGGGCGGGGTCGGCCACGAGGTCGGCGTAGCGCAGCGTTTCCGTGACGGCGAGGTGCGGTCTCCTCAGCGCGCTGTGAACGCGAGCGATTAGTTCGTCCGTATCGAACGGACTGGTCACGTAGTCGTCGGCACCGCGCATGAGCGCCGTGGCCTTCTCCGAGGGGACGTCCTTCGCGCTCAGCATGATGAGGGGCGCCTGCGTCAGCCGCCGCAGCATCGGAATCCACGTGAAGCCGTCCTGCGGCTGCATCACGTCCAGGAGTATCGCGTCGGGACTCCACTCATGTACCGCTTTGAGTGCCGACGCGCCCAGCGGCACGATCTTCACCGCAAAGCCCGCGGTCGACAGCTGAGACGGCAGCAGAGGGAGGTCTGCGTCCTCGCCGTGCACGACCAGGAGGCGTAAGGTCAGATGGTCGAGCGCTTCGGTTTCAGTAGGCATTTGATCGGGCTGTAGGGCTCTCATCACGCCTCGATCCTAGGCGCGAAGAGTGGAGACGTCTGTAAGGCACCACTGTACAATCCGGTGGATCGCTCCGGTGAGCTTCCTCCGAGTTGCCGCAAGACGGGTATCGGGTCGGGCCGGTATAGTCGACGGACAAAAGCCGCTACTGGAGACCCACATGAACAAGACGTTCTTCAACGCGATCGCGACGATCGCGATCGGTGCTGCGACGGCACAGCCCGCCCTCGCACAGGATCAGCCTGCGACGACCGCCCCGATCAGCATCGCGGCGCGCGCCGTCGTCCCGGGGTACGAGTCCGTTCTCACGAGCGAGAGCGGCGTCCCCACCGACCCGACGGGGGCCAGCGTGTGGGTCTCATTCCTCAATCGTTCCGCGCGCACGATCACCGAGGTCACGTTCGATTTCGCCAGCACCAGCGGTTCGGTGTCGATCGCAGATAAGGGACGGTTTTCGAGCGGCGTAACGATCGAGCACGCACTTGGTCCATTCACCGGACTGCGCGGCGACGAAACGACGTGTGCGGTGTCGTCGGTGCGCTTCGACGACGGGTACGGTCTGGGAGCCGACGTAAACGACTACTGCGTGAAAAACGCCACGATCTCGGTGCCGGCGCGGAGGGAAGGACCTTCTCGGACGAACTGAAGGGAGCGCCACCAGGAGGGCTCGGCGCCCGCCTAGCCGGACGAAAATTTTCGGATTCCTCGTTTAGGTTTCGAGATAGCGGGGAGAAGGTGGGGAATGGAACAGGCATAGATGCGTTGACGGGGCCGCTTATCGTGTCGGTCGGAGTCGGCTTGTGCATCGTCGCTGTGATCGTCTATGCCTGGCGTGACTTCACCGCGCGCGGTCGAGTCATCGCCGAGCTTGCGCGAACCAACGCGGACTTCAAACAGCGTCTGGCCGAACGCACGATCGAACGCGACGAGGCTGCCCGGGATGAGGCGCTCGCCGAGCTTGCGCGAACCAACGCGGAGCTCAAGCAGCGCCTGGCGGAGCGCACGATCGAACGCGACGACGTCGCGCGGCACGAAGCGCTGGTCGAGCTGTCGCGAACGAATATGGCGCAGGAATATCTCAAGCGGGAGATCGAGCGCGAGCATCGCGCGTCAGCGGCATTTCAGGAAGCGGCGCTCCCCAGCCGGACGCCGGTCGTTCCGGGAATGCAGTTCCGGGCGATATACCAGGCGGCGAAAGCGGAAGCGCTCGTCGGCGGCGATTGGTACGATGCGTTCCGCCTCGATGACGGACGAGTCGTTCTGTCGATCGGCGACGTCATGGGAAGCGGTCTTCTGGCCGCGGTCACGATGGGCGCCGTTCGGCAAGCCCTTCGCGGGGCTGCGCAGATTCTCGCCGAGCCGGTCGAGATTCTCGATGCGGTCGATCGCACATTGCGTTCGGAACAGCCCGACCGCATCGTAACGGCCTTCGTCGGCATCCTCGACCCGATCACCCTCACCCTCACGTACGCGTCGGCCGGCCATCCGCCGCCGCTGCTGCGATCGGCGAACGGCGAAATTACCGCGCTCGGCGGCAGCGGGCTGCCGCTCGGGCTCCGCTCGATACAAACGTACTCGTCGGAAACTCCTCAGACGATAACCCTGGACGATTCCGCCTTGATCGTCCTCTACACCGACGGGCTGATCGAAGCGACGCGCGACATCGACGTCGGGGAGACGAGGATGCGGCAGGCGCTGCAGAGCGCAGACGTGTGGAACGCCGAGAATCCGGCGGCGGCGATAAGCGATCACGTCCTCGAAGAAGTCCGGGACGACGTTGCGATTCTCACGATTCGTATCGAATGCGCATCCGTCGCGGTGACGCGCCCGGCCGGCGCGCTGCAGCGCGACGCTCGCTGGTCTTTTGCGGTGCAGGATCGGCACGCCGCCACCGAGGCGCGGGACGGCATCGTTCGGGTGCTGTCTGAATACGGCGCGACCGAGACGGATACGAGCATCTCCGAGCTCGTTTTCAGCGAGCTTCTCGGCAACGTCGTTCGCCACGCCGGCGACCACGTGGAGTTCGCGCTCGACATGAGCGGCGAGGCGCCTGTTCTCCATGCGCTCGACCGCGGTCCTGGATTTACCTATAGCGCTCGCCTTCCGATGGATATCCTCAGCCAGTCCGGCCGCGGACTCTTTATCGTGCGGGCGCTGACGCACGACCTGAACGTCACGAGACGACACGACGGTGGAAGCCACGCCCGCGCAGTGCTGGCGTTTGCCATCCGAGCCCGTCGTCCGGAGAGTCGCTCGCAGCCCCCCGCGCCGCCGCTGGTAGACCTGGTGACGATTCCGATCTTCGCGCGCAGTTAAAACGATAGTTGGAAGCCGGCCGAGCGCACGCTCGTCGGGCCCTCGCCCAACTTCTACAAGGTAAGATGATCCCAGGAGGCCTCGCTTGTGCGCATCGCGTCCGTGTTCGGGATCGAAATCAGCATCACCCTAAGCTGGATCTTCGTGTTCGCCTTGGTGGCGTGGTCGCTGGCTGAGCCTTCCGGGCCGCTGCACCGGACCGATCTCGGGGTCGCTGCGCGGATCATCCTCGGAGTGATCGGCTCGGTGCTGTTCTTTGCAAGCGTGCTCGTCCACGAGCTGGCTCACTCACTCGTCGCCCGCGCCCGGGGGATCGGCGTCCGTGGGATCACGCTGTTCATCTTCGGCGGCGTCTCGCAGTTCGAGGACGAGGTCGGCGACGCGCCGGGGGAGGCGTGGATTTCGGCGGTTGGGCCGTTGACGAGCCTCGTCGTCGGGGCGGCCTTCTTCGGATGCGCGCAAGCGCTCGGCCCGAGCTCGACGGTCGGCGTGTTGTTCGCCTATTTGGCGTACGTCAACGTCCTGCTCGCCATCTTCAATCTCATCCCGGCGTATCCGCTGGACGGCGGCCGGGTGCTGCATTCGTTGCTGTGGCGCATCAGCGGAAGCCGCGAGCGCGCGACGTCGGTCACGGTGACCGTCGGCCGCATCTTGGCCGGGGCGATCGTCGCTTTCGGGATATTCGAGGCGCTCGCGTACAACGTCGGCGCCGGACTGTGGACGACGCTCATCGGCTGGTTCTTGCTGCAAGCCGGCAGTGCCGAGCAGTCGCGGATCGCGATGTCGCGAGCGATGCGAGGCCGCAGCGCGGGCGAATTGGCCGTGTCGCCGGATTTCGCCGTCTCCGCGGATGCGCGCGCGAACGAAGCGCTGGAAGCATTCCGGCGTACCCGCCTGCGCGCGCTGCCGGTGATCCTGGGAGATCGGGTCCTGGGTCTGATCTCGTACGACGCGGTGAGCCGGCTTCCCGATGACGAGCTCGACCAGAACTACGTGACGGGGCTCATGACGCACGTCGAGGATCTCGACGAGGTCGCGGCGACGACATCCGCCGACGACGCGATCAAACACTTGGCGAAGAGCGATGCGCACGCCGTGGCGTTGACGAACTCGCACGGAATCGCCGTTGGTGTGGTGACGCCGGAATCGGTGATGCGCTGGCTCGGAGCCGGAAGCTCGTAGACGAACAGCGTCGTCGACTGGCTCCCACCCGGAGCCGGGCCGCCGGCCGGGACGTAGAGCCGATCTCCGATCGTCGCGGCGCCCATGCCGTGGCGGCCTTCCGGCAGCGGCGCGAGCGTCGTCCACGCATTCGTTCGCGGATCGTACGCTTCGTCATTCGCGAAAACGCCGGCGCGCTCTTCGCCGCCGATCGCCTGGATGCGGTCGCGATACACGGCAACGCCCATGCCGCTGCGGCGCGACGGCATCGGTTGACAAGCAGTCCACCGGTCCGTCGCGGGATCGTAGACGTCGCAGGACGACGTGTTGTGCGAGTAGTCGTCGATCCGTCCCGCGATCGCGTAGAGCTTTCCGCCGTACGCGGCCAGACCCATGTGGTCGCGGCCGACCGGAAGCGGCGCGGCATGCGTATACGCGTTCGTAACGGGATCGTAGACGTCGTGCGTCGAGACGCTGCGCCGGTCGTGACCGCCGACGAGATGGATCGCGTCGTTGAGCACCGCGACGGAGATCGATCCGCGCGCAGTGGGAACGGGCGCGAGCGCGCGCCAGCGGTCGGTCGCGGGATCGTAGACGACGGCGTCCGACGACGGCGCGCCCGTCTCCGCGCTGAAGCCTCCGAAGGCGTAGAGCTTGCCGGCGAAGCTTGCCAGCCCGAGGTGGTTCATTCCGTGCGGCAGCGAAGCACGCGCGCGCCAGCGCCCGGCTGCGACGTCGAACTCTTCCACCAGCCGCTGGTCGCCGCCGCGCGCGAAGCCGCCGACGACGTACAAGCGCGAACCGATCGCCGCCACCGCGACTTCGCTGCGCGCCGTCGACAGCGGCGGACCCATCGTCCACCCTCCGAGATCGTTTGGCGCGGCAACCGCGAGCACGAGCACCGCGGCGAGCGCCATCAGCGCGCCGATCATGGCGAAAGTATAGCACTTGCTGCCCACCGTATCGGCGCTCCCTTGGCGAACGCCGTACCGGTCGGTACGCTCTACCGCGACGATGCTTCCGTTCGCAAGAGGAGATCACCATGCCGGGCACGCGTCCCCCGCTGCCGCCCTTCACGCTCGAAACGGCGATCCAGAAGGCCCGCCTGGCAGAGGACGCCTGGAACACGCGCGATCCCGAGCGCGTGTCCCAGGCGTATACGGAGGACAGCCGTTGGCGAAACCGCGCGGAGTTCTTCCACGGTCGAGGCGCAATCGTCGAGTTCCTCAAACGCAAGTGGGCCAGAGAGCTCGATTATCGGCTCGTCAAAGAGTTGTGGGCCTTCCATGACAACCACATCGCTGTTCGGTTCCAGTACGAGTGGCATGACGATTCAGGAAGTTGGTACCGCTCCTACGGCAACGAGCAGTGGGAATTCGATGAGAACGGGCTCATGCGCCGCAGAGAGGCGAGCATCAACGACGTGCCGATCGCCGCGGCAGACCGGAAATTCGTGTGGCATGCCGGGCCTCGCCCGGCGGATCATCCCGGCCTGACCGAACTCGGCCTCTAACGTCGCGACCGTGCGCCATCGAGCCCAGCGAGCTGCGCTTCCATCGCGCCCGGCTCGGTCGCCGGAAGACGGCATGCTCCGCCTTCGCATACGTACGCGGTCGCCCGGCCCGAGAGCGCGATCTTGTCCCGGGCGATCGGAGCGAGTCGCGCCAACGCATCGAGTTCCGCACCTTCGGCGGCGCCGAGCAGCGCGCGATTCGGCATGAACGTTCGCC
>JAQBPM010000144.1 GCA_028287525.1 Vulcanimicrobiota bacterium
GCTGGTTCGGCCGCGGCCATCCTCATGCTGACCGCGCGCGACGAGGTGGACGACCGCGTGCGCGGGCTGGACTCGGGCGCGGACGACTACCTCATCAAGCCGTTCTCCGTCGCGGAGCTGCTGGCGCGCGTGCGTTCCGTCGCTCGCCGTGCGTCCTCACAGCGGAGTGCGGTCTACCTCGCCGGCCGTGTGCGGCTCGATGTCGCCGCCCGCGTCGTGACCGTGGACCGCGCGCCCATCGGGCTGAGCGCACGCGAGTTTGATTTGCTCGAGCTGCTCATGCGAAACCGCGGTAACGTGATGACGCGCGGCGACATCGAAGAGCACGTCTGGGGCGCGCGCTTTGCGGGGACGTCGAACGTCGTGGACGTGTTCGTGCGGCGCGTGCGCCGAAAACTTGGCGATTCCGCGTCCGTGATCGAGACGGTGCGCGGCACGGGCTACCGCGTCGGCAACGAGTGAGCTCCTGCGGCGCCTTTCGGAACGTCGCGCCACACCGTCACGGTACGAGCGGAAACGTGAGCACGAACCGGGCCCCGCCGAGCGGGCTTTCGCCGACCGTAACTTCTCCGCCGTAGGCGCGGGCCAGCGTGGCGGAAAGCGCCAGGCCGATGCCCGAGCCTTCATAACGGGACGTACCGCGGTAGAATCGGCGGAATACTTCGCTGCGCTCCCCTGCCGGAATGCCGGGCCCGTCGTCGTCCACGCTCACGACGGCAGTCCCCCCGCTTCGCACCGTGGTGAGCGACAGCCGCGCGCGTCCGTGGTGCACCGCATTCGCCACGAGATTGTCAAGCGCGCGAGCGATCAACTCGCCGGTAGCTGCGACGACCAGCGGGTCATCCGCGAGCTGCACATCCAGCAGCAGCGACGTTGCGCGCTGCGCTTCTGCCGCGACCGCGGTCACGATGTCGTTGACGTCCACGCGCTCCGTTGCGCGGAGCACGCCCGCGTCGGCGCGCGCAAGCAACAGCAAGTCGTCGATCACGCGGCCGAGCCCCTTGCCGCGACGCACGACGCTTTCCAGGGCAGTACGGTATTCTGCGACGTCTCGCTGCTGACCGAGCGTGACCTCGGCGATCGCCGTCATCGCTCCGATCGCCGAACGGAGTTCGTGCGACACGTCACCGATGAAGCCGCGCTCCCGTTCGAACGACGCTTCGAGACGTGCCAGCATGGCGTCGAACGTCGCAGCGAGGCGGCCGAGTTCGTCCTCGGACCGCAGCGCGAGCCGCCCGCGCATATCGCCCGACGCCGCGATCGATGATGCGAGCCGCGTCATCTCGTCCACGGGCCGAAGCGAGCGCCGAGCCAGCAGCCATCCCGCGAGCGCCGAGAGCCCGAGCACCGGGACCGATGCGAGCAGAAAGCCTCCGCGGATCCGTTCGGCTTCACCAACCAGCATCGCGTCGGACGCAAACGCGACGGCTCGATTCTGTGCGTCCGCAAGTTCGACCGCTCGGTAACCGCCGACCGTTGCCCCGTGCGCGAGCGACCCTGCCGGCATCATAACGACGTCACGGGGCAGCGGGACGCCGGAAGCCATGACAATCCGTCGGCCGCGCAAAACCGCGACGCCGGAATCGCCGACGGCCGAGACGCTGTGTCCCTGCCGCATGGCGTTGAGCGCCTCCTGTGCGCGTGCGGCGAGATCGGCGTCCAGCGCTTCGCGTCCCTCACGTTCGGCGATCGCAGAAGCGGCGATCGCGAACGCACACAGGCCGACCGCGAAGAGCGCAGACCACAGGAGTGTGATGCGCCGCGAGATGGTCAGGCTGACGTCCCGGTCACGATGCTACGCCGCGACTTGGCTTCGGCAGAACTCGTACAAAGCGTCGTACATCGGCATCTCGGCTTCGAGCATCGCGTCGTCGTTCGCGAACCGGTCCGGCATGAGCTTCTGAAAACCCGTCGCAATAGCGAATAATCCCGCAGCCTCCGGCACCAGGTCGAGCCGATCCGTGTCTGCGCCGCGCACGATCAGCGCCATCCGGCGGAGCGCGGGATCGTCGAGATCGTACCGATCGAGGAACGCGTCGAACGAGCATCGATCGCCGTGGTGACCGAGTTCGACGCCGGGGACATCAAACGGGAGGGCGCTCACGGCGGCCGCCTCCGCGAAGACCAGATCGGCCGGCACGAAGAGAATCCGCGCCGCGGGGTCGATGAACCTCCGAATTAGCCAAGGACAGGCCATGCGATCTACCCGAGCCCGGGCTCTCGTCACGAACGTCATTCGAATCGACCTCCTTGCTTCATCGTACGCGTTCGACATGACGATCCCGTGACACCCACCGTACAGCACCTTCGTGACGTCACCCCGTCGCGTCGGGTACGGCGCGCGCCGTGTCGTCAGAGTCGAACGCCGCACCTCGAAACGTCGCCAGCAAGGCCAGATCGTAGCCGATCTTCAGCGCCCCGGCGAGCACGAACGGTAGCCCCAGCGCCGCAAATTGAAACGCGATTCCCGTCAGCACCGGTGCGACAGACGCCGCCGCGGGGCGGACGGCGCCGGTCACGCCCGCGGCGCGCGCACGATCGGACGCCGGAACCAACGACAGCGTATACGTTTGACGCGTCGGAACATCCATCTGCGAAAGCGCGAACCGCGCGAGCAAGACGGCCGCGGCCAGCGGGAACGTGGGCATGAACGGCACGAGCATCAAGAGCACGTTCGAGGGCAGGTGGGTGAACACCATCGTGTTGAGCAGGCCGATGCGCGCAGCGATGCGGTCGGCAACGAGGTAGGAGAGAGCCGCCAACACGTTGGCTGCGAACAGCAGCGGCCCAATAGTCTCGGGACCGACGCCGAAACGCAGCGACAACCAGTACGCGATGAACGCTTGAACCACGAAGCCGCCCGCGAACGCATCCAGGGCAAACAGCGCTGCGAGCCGTTCCACGATGCCGACGTGTTTTGGGCGCGGTTCCACAGCCGGCTCGACGCGAAGCCGAAGATCGGGCAGCGTCAACGCAACGACGAACGCCGCGGCGCCCGCGAGTCCGTACAGCGCCAGCACGCCGCTGAACGGCACGACGGCCGCGGCGAGCGCACCCAGAGCGATCGCCGCCGCGCCGACGACGTTGTACCAGGACAGCCGTCGCGTCGCACCGCCTCCATCGATCACAAGGGCGAGCTGCTCGATCGCGGCAAACGGACCGACGTCCTGTGCGCCCGGGCTCACCACGCCGAGCAGGCATGCTATCACGACTGCCGGTGTGTTCCCGCCCAGCAGCGCCGCGGCGACGATCATGGCGATTCCGCTCCCCGCCATGGTGATACGCGTCCCGAACGTCCGCACGAGCCGGCCGGTCAGCGCTGACGCAAGCGCTCCTGCCAGCAGGGCCGTCGTGATCAGCGACCCGATCGCCAGCGGCGAAAATCCGCGCAGCGCGAGCGCCTGCGCGAACACGACCGCGAGCGCGCCGTACGCCGCCGAACGAAACGCCCGGGAAGCGAAGACGCGGGCAGTGAGGGTCACGTCCTGCGCTTCGACGGAACGCGCGCGTCGCCGCTAGGACGAGGCGGCTCGACGCGTAAGAGGGGCGGTAACATGACGGCCCCGCTCCTAATCGCAACCGTCGCCGCGGTCGGCGTGCTGCACACCCTCGTTCCCGACCACTGGGCGCCGATCGTCGTCGTCGGCCGGCAGCAGGGCTGGTCCGTCGTCCGCACGGCGCGCGCCGCCGCGATCGCGGGGTTCGGTCACGTCGCATCGACCCTGGTGCTGGGGCTGATCCTCTGGGCGGTCGGGGCTTCGCTGGCCGTCCGTTACGGGCATGCGGTCAGCATCGTGGCTGCCGTCGCGTTGATCGGGTTCGGCGCGTGGATCGGATATTCGGGATGGCGCGAGCTGCATGAGGGACACGATCACGGTCATTCACATATGTCGCACGCGCACATCCACCGTCACGACGGTCTCGAGCACGTCCATTGGCACGAACACCACGACGAGGATTGGCATGCCGCCGAAGGCGGTGTCGCGGTCATGCACCATCACGAACACGCCGTCGCCGGAAGGACGGCGCTTCTGCTGATCCTCGGTTCGTCGCCGATGATCGAAGGGATACCGGCCTTCCTTGCCGCCGCGCCCTACGGACCGGCGCTCATCGGCGTCATGGCCGGCGTTTTCGCAGCCGCGACGATCGCGACGTACGTGGCCGTGTCGTGCGTCGCGATCGCCGGACTGCAACGGATCACGCTCGGACCGCTCGAACGGTACGGCGAAGTCCTCAGCGGCGCGTTCGTCGCGCTCGTCGGAGTCTACGCGCTGATCACTTCGTAGCCGCGCCGGTCACCGCTTTCTTCGTCAGATCGCCGCACGCGACGTACGCCGCGACCTCGGTCGTCGACTTGTGGACGTTGACGGCGAGGTCGCCGGCCGTGAGCGTCGACATCGGCATGTCGAGCGTCGTCGACGACACGCCTTCCATAACCGTCGTGAGTGGGTACTTCGGCTTCGGATCGAGCTTCGCGCACGGGCCGAGGTGCAGGTGGGCCGGTTGCGCGATGCCGGCCGGAGCGCCGACCAGCGCGACGTCGACCCGGGTCTTTTCACCCACCGGCGTAAGCGTCACCGTGCCTGCTTCACCCGAACCGTTTTGCGCGACCACGGCGTACACTCGCGCAGGATCGGCGGCGGACGCGGGCAGCGCGAACGCGAGCAGAGAGCACGCACCCAGCGCGAGAACAATGCGATTCTTGAACACGAGTCGACACCTCCGGAAGAACGCGGGGAAGGGTTTCTTGCACGCTATCCAGCCTTTATGAAGAAACTGTGAACCGCGGCGCCGGAGCCAGCGCCAGGGAGCCCTCCGTCGGAGGGCAACGAAGAGCCGCGTATGTGGCTGATGCGCGTGGCGTGGTTCCTCTTGGCGAGCGCCCTGTGCGCAGGCGCCGCGCTCGCGCAGGTCTTTCCGATCCCAGAAGCGGGATTCGGAAGCGCCGGACCGTTCGACACGCGGCAGGAAGGTCTCTATACCACCGCTGCCGTCGTCCTCGACGGCGTGACGCTGTTCCGCGTAGCGACCATCGGCCCGCCTGCTGCCGGAGCGCTCACGGCGGCGGCGCGCGTGCTGCAGGTCGACAGCGTTCTGCAGCAGATCGTGGCGATCGATCCCGATACGGGCGCACCCGACTGGGATCCCGCGACGCTGCGCGTCCGCGTTCATCACCAGAAGGACCAAGCGACGATTGACGTCGTCGACGCTCGCCATCCGACGCCGCTGACGATCGTCACCGTGACGTCGGTCGACGCACGGTATCATCAGGCGAGCGTCGACGACGTCGCGGACGCGTGGCAGCAGATATTGCAGACGGCGCTCGTGCAAGCCCTCCGCAAGCGGGAACCGGCGGTCGAGCGACATTCTCTGGTGCTCATCACCAGGGTGCTGCTGGGCCTTGTGCTCGCCACCGCCGTCGTACTGGTCGTGCTGCGGTCGCTGCGACGGCGAATCGCGCAGCTCACCGAGGAGCTCGCGCGCCGCGAGGAATCGACGGAAGCGAAGAGCCCGCCGGCGGCGGCGGACGTCCCGGAACATGCTGCGGTGCGACGCCGCGCCTTGGCGCTGGCGCTTCGCACCGCAGGGCCATGGCAGCGTCTGAAATGGCTGCAGGCCTTCGCCGCGCTCTTGATCTGGCTGCTGCTCCTCGCATGGTTCATCGCCGTGACGTGGGCGCTGGGTCAGTTTCCGCAGACGACGCCGCTCGCGACGGCGCTCTCGCGAGGCGGCACGGCGATCGTGCTCATCTGGTTTGCGACGGGTCTCTTGAACCGATTGGGCGATCTCTTGATCTCTCGCGTCGCGGCGGAATGGCGGATCAGACACTACCCCAGCTCGGAAGAACGCGCTCGCGCCATGCTGCGCGTGCCGACGATCGCAAGCGCGCTCGCCGGATTCAAGGCGTTCATCCTCATCGCGCTTGCCGCGTTCTTCACGCTGGGGCAATTGGGGTTGCCGATCGGTTCGGTCGTGACGATCGGCAGCGTGGTCGCGCTCGCCATCACCTTCGCGACGCAAAATTTCTTGCGTGATTTCGTCGGCGGCCTCACGGTCTTGTTCGAGGATCAGTACGCCGTCGGCGATTTCGTCACGATCAACAGCCACACGGGCCTCGTCGAACGGCTGACGCTGCGCATGGTGCAGATTCGCGACCCGATCGGCAGCGTCGTCACGATCGCCCACGGCGCCGTCACGGCCGCTGCGAATCACTCACGAGATTGGTCGCGGATCGACTATCGCGTGTCGATCGATCCGGCTGCCGATCCGCAGGCGGCAATCGAACTGATCCGCGCGAGCGTCGAAGAGCTCGCCCAGGATCCGGACTTCCGCGGCTCGTTGCTCCTGCCGGTCGAATGGATCGGCGTCGACGGGTTCACGCGAGATTGGACGCTCATCAGGGCGAGCATTCGAACCGCGCCGCTACGCCAGTTCGAACTGCGGCGCCAGATCAACGCGCGCGTGCGGCGCCGCCTCGGAGAAGCGGGGATCGGGTACGGCCCGCCGATCCCCGCGGAATTCATCTCGCTCGTGTAGCGCTTTAGCCTTCCTGTTCCGTCGGGCGGATCAGCATTTCATTGATGGCGACACGACGCGGGCGGCTGATGATGTAGTGGATGGCGTCGGCGATGTCGGACGCCTGCATTCGCTCGACCGATCCGAACCGCGACCTGATCTGCTCCAGGACTTCGGGCCGATTGTGGCCGGCGAGTTCCGTCTCGACCGCACCGGGCTCGACCAGCGACACGCGCACGTGGTTTCTGGTCACTTCTTGGCGCAACGACTCGCTGAACGCGCCGACGCCCCACTTCGTCGCATTGTACACACCGCTGCCGCTCCGCGCGACACGCCCCGCGACCGAGCTGATGTTCACGACGTCCGCGACGCGGCGTGGTTCACTCTCCGCCGCGCGCACGAGGTGCGGCAGCGCGGCGAGCGTGCAGCGCATCAGCGCGGTCAGGTTCAAGTCGATCATGCGCTCCCACTCGCTCGGGTCCGCACCGGAGATCGGACCGAGCAGCATGAGGCCCGCGTTGTTGATCAAGGCGTCGAGCCGACCGAACTTCGCGACCGTCTGTTCGACGATCCCGGCCGCCTGCGCGGCATCGGTAATGTCGGCTTCGAGCACGAGCGCTTCGACACCATAGCGGGCGAGGCGCTCGGCGAGCTCGTCCAGTCGGTCCTTGCGGCGCGCCGCGACCGCGACGTTCATCCCGGCGACGGCAAGCGCGAGCGCGGTCGCTTCGCCGATTCCCGAGCTGGCGCCCGTGACGAGCGCGGTCGTGCCTTTGAGATTCTCAGCCATGCACCTTGCCAACACCCGCGTGCGGCCGAAAGAGGCGCTCGTCGCTACAGCGGGATATCCGTCGCGCTCCGGCGCACGATGACAGCATGGCCGCCAAGAAGAAAATCGCACCCCCGAAGCCGCTTCCGAACCGTTCGTGGTCCGAATTGACCAAAGCCGAGCAGAATGCCGAGTACTCGCGCGCGCTGCACGCATACGCGCAGGGAGCCGGCGAGAACCCCTCGACGCGCTTGGAGTACTACCGCCGGCGGAGCGCCTCCGCGGCCTAGTCGCCGGCGTCAGGACCGCGCGATCGCGAGGACCTTCTGCAGCGTGTTCCAATTGCGGCCGGTGCAGCGAGTTCCGAGCTTCTTCTCGATCGCCGCGGTCGTCAGCCGCGATTCCCCGATGCCGGCAGGATACACCGCGTATGCCGTACGGCCGTCGAAGCGGACGATCTCCGGCCCGCTGATCGACGCCTGGAGCGCTTCGATGTTCCCGATGCCCGGCTCGTCCTTCAAGAACAGGACGACCAAATGGGCGGGATCACGCTCGGCTTCCACTTCGAACGGATTACGCTCGACGATGCGTTTCCATTCCGGAACGGTACGGATGAAAAAGTCCGTGTGGAGCTGTAAGCGCTTTCCTGCTTCGGCTTCGAGGAATCGCTCGATGTCGGCGCCGACCACGGCGTCGCTGCGAAACACCAAATTGCCGCTCTGCAGAACCGAGCGCACCTCGGAGAAGCCGAGTTCCTCGAGCCAACCGCGCAGGTCCGACATCGGAACCGGTTTGCGGCCGCCGACGTTGACGGCGCGGAGCAATGCGATCACGGTGGTCGTCGTGGCCGCCATCCTCAGTCACTCCGCCGCATGACGTAGAACACATAGCCGACCGCATCACCGTGCCGCCGCGCGACGTCGATCTCCCGAAGTTCGCCGTCGAGCCAGTGCAGCGTTTCGGTTCCGCCCGATTCGCGTGCGAGGACGAGCGACCCAGCGCCCGGTCCGCACCCGACGTCGAGCACCTTGGGAGCCTGCGGAAGGTCGAGGCTCAGCAGCACCGAGCGCGTCGTCGCGTCGTCTCCGGGTCCCTCGCGCGGCAAGCTGCTGTGGAGCTCGAAGAACAGCGGTGACGGCATCGCTGGGCCCTTCGCCGCGCGTGCCGCTGCTCCCGACGAGCCAGGTAGGCTGGAATACCGGAAGCGCGGGGGCCCTTCTTACGGCCTACCCGCCTTGGTAGCATCCGTGGACCAAGGGGGCCTCCGATGCCGGTAATGGCGGTTAGCAAGTTCGAGCAATTCTTCCATGCCGCGGCTGGTCTCGACATCGACAAAGCGGATGTGAAACGGTACGAGCAATTCATCAACGAGCAATTGCCCGCTCTGTTGTTTCGGGCTCAAGCCACGGCGAAGTCGAACGTGCGCGACATCATCGAGCCGTTCGACCTGCCGATCACCAAAGGACTGCGGCAGTGCATGCACGAGTTCGAGGTCATGGACAAAGATCTCGGCCTGACGCCGATCCTCGACGAGCTCGTCGCACGCCCCCCGCTCGACATGGCGTACAGTGTCGAGACGGAATCACAATTCGCCGCGATCGCGGGCGGCCTGAGCGTCGCGCTCGCTCGCACGTTCACGATCATCGACCCGAAGGTGAAGAATCCGCAGAGCGACGAATGGGAACGCGCCTACCGCCTCTTCTCCCTTTTACTGTAACGAGGGCCGTTCAGCGCGGCTTCGACTGATGGAGCCAGATCTGGTTGCCGTCGGGATCGCGCACGAGCGAGATCCGGCAATTCGTGAGGTCGTGCGGCGCGCCAGCATCCACACCGCGCGCGATCAGCGCCGTTCGGAAGCTGTCGAGATCCGGCACCTCGAGCGCGAAGGACTGCGCGGAACCGGGCGTGCCGACTTGTTCGAAGTTGCCGATGCCGAACGTCGTGCCCGCGACCTCGAACTCCACCCAGAAGTCCGACTCGATCCCCGCCTTCTGCAGGCCGAGTCCGTCGGCGTAGAACGCAACGGCGCGCGGCATGTCGGTGACCGGATACATGATGAACGCAACGTGGTCGACGGCCATGATCGCTGAGGCTCCTCGCGGGCGCGGGCTTGGTCGCCCGAGTTTCGGCCGCGGTGGAGGACGGCACCTCTCGGGCCGGAACGCTCGGCTCGATGGAATCAGCCGCGCCCCGCGCCGGCGAAGCCGCGCCGCCCGACGTTCTCCAATTGCCGATCCCGCTGCCCGCGCTCGTCGTGTGGCTGCGCCACGTCGGTTGACGCTTCTTCGCTGAGCCCCTCGCGCAGTTGCGTGAGCTCGATCGGGACTTCGCTCAAAGCGGCATCGCCGTTCGCTTCGTCACGATCGGCTCGCAGGAAAAAGCGGCGGACTTCTGCGCGCGGCACAATCCCGAGGCCATCTGCATCGGCGACGCCGACATGCACACCTACAAAGCGATGGGCTTCACAGACTTCGATCTCACCAAGCTGAAGACGACGCCGGAACTCGCGCAACGCCGCGACGAGAACGAAGCGGCCGGATTCCGGCAAGACTGGGACGCGACCCGCATCGAGGACGCCGCGCAGAATCCGGGCGCGGCCGTGATCGACACCGATGGCATCGTCCGCTGGGTCCACGCCGGCTGGCATCCCGGCGATCTGCCGCCGATGCGGGAGCTTCTCGAGACCGCCAAGACCGTTCTCCGGTAGCGAACCGCGAACGATGATCCGCAAGGTGCTCGGCATCGCCGCACTCATTCTGCTCGTTCTGGGTGCGACCGGCTGGTGGTATTTCAGCTCCAGCAGGACACGCAGCGTGTCGCTGCCGCTCGGCGTGCACGAAGCAACGCCGCAGCCAACGGACCTCCGGCGCATCCTGCCGCGCCCGGCGCACGTCATCGTCGTGATCGAAGAGAACAAGTCGTTCGACGACGTCGTCGGCAACACGAAGGAAGCGCCGTACCTCAACGAACTGATCCCGCACGCTGCCCTGTTCACGCAATCCTACGGCGTCGCTCATCCCAGCCAGCCCAATTACTTCGCCCTCTTCGCCGGCCGAACGAACAGCGACGGCGACGCCTGCGCGGTCAGCGGCATACCGCCGACCGCCGACAATCTCGGCACGGAACTGCTCACGCACGGTCTCACGTTCGTCGGCTACGCAGAGGGGCTGCCTGCTCCCGGCTATCGCGGCTGCATCGCCGGCGACTACGCGCGCAAGCACGCCCCGTGGGCGTATTTCACGACGATCCCGGCGAGCGCGATTCAACCGTTCACGGCGTTTCCGCGTGACTACGCGAAACTTCCGACGGTCGCGTTCGTCATCCCGGACCTTCAGGACGACATGCACAGCGGCAGCATCGCGCACGGCGACGCGTGGCTCCGCCGGACCCTCTCACCGCTCGTCGCGTGGGCCGCGCGGCACGACACGCTTATCATCATCACGTGGGACGAAAGCAGCGCGCCGCTCTCGAACCATATCCCGAGCTTGTTCGTCGGACCGATGGTACGGCCCGGCCGGTATGCCGAGCCGATCACGCACTACGCGGTCCTGCGCACCATCGAAGACATGTACGGCTTGCCGCACGCCGGTCATGCCGGCGAAGTCCAGCCCATCGTCGACTGCTGGCGCGTGCCTGCGGCGCGCTAGAGCGTTCGGCGGAACTCGGCCTGCTGCAGCGGCCGGCCGGCGTGTTTCTTACCGCTCGCGTTCTGCACGATCCGCCGTTCGACGAGGTTGCGCCGCATCATGTCCTTGAGTCGCGCGAGGACGGTGAAATGCTTGGCATGCAGCCGCGCGGCGATTGCGTCGGCGCTCTGCCATTCATTGGTGAGGAGCGGCAGGAGGCGGTCGTCCCAACTTGTGTCTACGTCGTCGTCGTTCGAGGCCGGCATACCGGTCGGCTTCGTCGGACGAGGGATGCCGCCTCCGCACGCGCGCCGGCGGTCAGACCCCGGCCGGTACTTTGTCGAAGAATCCGATCACCGCGCGCAGGCGGCCGTTTTCCGCCACGGCGACGTCGAAGCCGACGACGACGGGTTCGGAGAGACCGGGCATACCTGCGTGCCAGGTGAAGCGCGCGGCGTCATGGTGCGCGTCGATTGGGCCGGCGAGCGTGATCGCCATCCCGCCGAGCTTCTGCTGCGCGCCGGCGACTGCGCGGTCGATCGCGTCCCACCCTTCGGCCGAGACCAAGGGATCGGTGAAGAGGGCGTCCGCGGTGTAGACCTGCTCGATGAGCGCGCGGCGCCGGGTCGGGTCGGTTTCGTTCCAGCTCTGGATGTAGCGGTGAACGAGGGTTTCAGTAGCATTCATGCGACCGATCATGCCAGCAGCGGCGAGGGCCGTCGATTACGCCCGAGGTAATGGCGCCTCTCGATCCTTGCACGTAGGATCGAGCGGAGTGAGGAACCGATGATCGCAGCAAAGCATACCCCGCGGCCGGTCGGCGAACTGCTGCGCCGCTGGCGGGAACAGCGCCGGCTCAGCCAGCTCGAACTCGCCGGGCAGGCGGACATCTCCACCCGGCATCTGAGCTTCGTCGAGACGAGCCGCTCGCTGCCGAGCCGCGCGATGGTCCTTCGCCTCGTCGAGCAGCTCGATCTTCCGCTGCGCGACCGCAACGCGCTGCTGCTCGCCGCCGGCTACGCACCCGTGTATTCCGAAGCCCCGCTCGATTCGCCGCAGATGTCCGCGGTGCGCACCGCGGTGCGGCAGATCCTCACGGCGCACGAACCGTATCCCGCCGTCGTGATCGACCGCGGCTGGAACCTCGTCGACGCGAACGCCGGCGTCGCCACGTTCCTCGCCGGATGCGCGCCGGAACTGCTCGCGCCGCCGGCCAACGTCCTGCGTATCAGCCTGCATCCCGACGGGATGGCGCCGCGCATCGTGAACCTGGGCGAATGGCGCGCACACCTGCTGGGCCGTTTGCGTCGCGAAGTCGCGCAAACTGCTGACCCGCGCCTCTCCGACCTGCTCGCCGAATTGCGCGGTTATCCATGCGATCGGCCGGAGCCGGAGACCGAGCACCCCGGCGCGAGCGACATCGCGGTCCCGCTTCGGATACGCCACGACGGGCGCGAGCTGTCCTTCATCAGCACGATCGCGACGTTCGGCACGCCGCTCGACGTCACGCTGGCCGAACTCTCGATCGAGTCGTTCTTCCCGGCCGACGCGCAGACGGCCGCCGCATTGCGCGACGGCCGTCCCCGGTCGGAGTAGCCCGCCTCGGCGCGGGAACGATTGCTGTCAACGAAGTTGTGCTCGTGCCTCGTTCGCCAAGCTTGTCGTCAGCGGAAGATATTCGGACGGATCGTGAGCGACGATCGCCTGCCCTTCGCGGCTGAGAACGAAACGCAGAAACTCGCGCAGAATCGGCCGCATCGGCTTTCCCGGCTCCTGGTTGACGGCGATATAGACCTTCCGGCTGAGCGGGTAGTCGCGGCGCAACACGTCTTGGAGCGTGCCGGCGGAAAACGGCCCCAGCGGGTTCTCACCGAGCGCGAGCGTTTTCGTACCCTCTCGTTTATTTCGAAAGCCGCTGTACCCGATCCCCGCGGGGTCCGTCGCAACGGCCGCGACGATACCGTCGAGCGCCTCCAGGGCTGCAGAACCGCCGGACGCGGTGATGGGTCGCGGCTCACTTCGGTCGCCTGGCCCTCGCATCAACTCGGGGCGCGTAGGATCGGCGATCTCCCGCACCGTCGACTTCATCTCTCCGCCGCCGAGCGCGCGTTGCGTGAAGAAGTACAAGATACCCGGAGGATTACCCGTCTTCTTGTACCGACTCACCATACCGTACAGATGGATGGGGCGATTAGCCCAGTCGCCGGTAAGGCCGAGCTGACCCCATCGCGTAATGTCTTCGGGGTACCCCAGCCGACGCGTCCTCGAATAGATCGCATCGAGTTGAGCGATGGTGAGCTGCTTTAGCGGATTCGACGCATTGACGTAGATGGCCAGCGCGTGAGTGTTGAACTTGGTCGCATAGCTGCCGCCTGCAACGCAGATGAGAAGCGGAGCGTAGCCGAACCTCGCTTGAAACGCCTGCTCTTCGCTCGGAAATGCCTCGCGAGCAAATGGCGCGAGCTCAGCCCGTCCTTCGATCAATGCGTCAAGCCCTTCGGCAGAGAGCGGAACGCCGGGATGAAGATCGATTTTCGCTTCCGGATAGATGCGTTGGAATGCCTCACCCCACGACTGCATCAAGGTGTCTAAGTTGTGTGCGCCGATCGATGTGACGCTTCCCGTTACCGATTCTGTCGATCGATAGGAAGGTAACGAGTCATCGGCCTGAACAGCTTGATCGGCACGCCCGGACATGCACGATGCGAGGCACAGGGCGGCTACAAGCACGGTTTTCACGACACACGCCGACGCCCGACCGCCCACGACGAACTTCATGCTTGACGCTTCTGGTCTAGTGCGGAGTACCCCCGTCCCGCCAAAAAGAAGGGTCGCCGGGAAGGCCTTTGTCGCTCGCGACCCACGGGCGCGGGGGACCGAGACAGCCCGTCATCGGGTGCGTCACGTTTGGATCGAGCCCCGGCTGATAGTATTCGTTGCACGCTCCGTTGAGCACCGGATAGCCCGGCGCGTCGTACACGCAGTCGCCCCGGAACGCGTTGAACACGACGATGCCGCCGCCGACTACGGCAAAACGCAAATGGCGTGAATGGACAAACTTCGAGATAGTCCTTATCTCGTCGCGTTCATGCTTGTCCAATGTGGGAACACCGAGTCGTCCCACATCAGCCACGCGGTAGATGATCGGCCCCGTGGCGCGCGTCAAGTCGTACGGGACGCATTGATGACCGAGGCCCCGTCGAACTCCGTCCTTCGGCGGCTCGGTGGGCTGCGCGGCGCCCGCGGGGGCGGGCTGCGCGGAGGTCTTCTCCGAGCAGCCCACCGTCGCTAGCAATAGGCCCAGGACGAGCGCGCCGCGGCTTCGGTTTCGAATCTAGAACAGGTTCCAGAGGTACTGGTTGTACACTTCGTGGTGGTACTGCACTTCTTGCGCTTTCACGAAGGTACCGAGCAGACGCGGGCAACGGTCGGCGCTGCCCTGCTTGAGGTCCGCGTACCGTTCCTTGACGTCGGCGCTCAACAGCTTCGTCGTCCAGTCCGCGCTGCGGAAGTTGCCCAGCGCGTCGTAGATGTTGTCGGGCAGATAGCGGTCGGCCTGACGGAGGTTCTTGACGTTGCTGATCGATCCGTCGAGGCCCGTCTTGAAGACCGCGAGCATCACCATGTAGGGGTTGGCGTCCGGCGCCACGGAGCGCACTTCGACCCGTGAGCTGCGCTCGTTGCCGAGCGGAATGCGCACCATCGAGCCGCGGTCGACGGCCGACGCCTTGATCTGATTCGGCGCCTCGAAGTGCGGATCGAGCCGGCGGTACGCGTTGACGCTGGCGTTGAGCATCAAGCAGATGTCGTTGCCGTGGGTCAGGATGCGGTCGGCGAACTTCCAGGCGAAGTCGCTGAGGTTCTCTTCGCTGCCCTTGTGCCAGAACAGGTTCTTACCGCCCTTGCTCACCGAGACGTTGGTGTGCATGCCGTTGCCGTTCACGCCGACGACGGGCTTCGGCAGGAAGCTGGCGGTCATCCCGAGCTTGTGCGCGACCTGACGGCAGATCAGCTTGTAGAGCTGAATCTGGTCGGCGGCGGCAGTGACCTCGCCGTACCCGTAGTTGATCTCGAACTGCGACGGCGCGACTTCCGGATGGTCCTTCTCGTTCTCGAAGCCCATCGCGCGCTGCACTTCCGCGACCGTGTCGATGAACTCACGGAGCGGGTCGCCCGGCAGCGAGTGGTAGTACCCGCCGGTGTTGACGTAGTCGAACTTCCCGGTCTTGTAGTAGTTCTGCTCCGCGTCGATGCCTTGAAAGACGAAGCCCTCGATCTCATTGGCCGCGTTGAGCGTGTACCCGTTCTTCTTGAACTGCTCGTCGGAGAGCGCCTTGAGCACGCCGCGAATGTCGGCGGTGAACGGCGAGCCGTCGCGGTCGAGCACTTCGCCGAACACGAGCACCTTGCCGGAACCGAAGATGTCGCCCGGCGCGTGGTAGAACGCACCCCAGTCGATCGCCAGCCGAAGATCGCTCTCGCGCTGCGGCGTGAAACCGCGAATCGACGATCCGTCGAACGTCAGGTTGTCGGCCGATTTGATCAAGAACTTCTTGTCGTAGTCGAGCATGTGCAGGCGGCCTTCGAGGTCGCTGAACATGACGGTGACGGCCTTGATCCGCTTCTCGTCGGTCAGATACTTGATGCGCTCTTCTTGCAGCTTGTGCGGCGCCACGCGGTTCTTCCGTTGCTCCTTGACGGCCAAATTGAGTTCTTCGAGCTCGCCGTAGGGGAGCATGAGGTAGTCGCGCAGTTCGGTAGGCATCGGTTGTGTGTTCGCTCCTTGACGTGCCTCAGCCGGACCGGGACGGTAGGGCGTCAGCGTGGGGTCCCTTCCTCTTGTGCGCCCGCTAACACCCCGCTCCCCGCAAACAACGGTCGGGGAACCCCCCGCGGGTGTTGGCCAAACGTCGAACGACCCGGGGGCCGGCTCGGCCCTCGCGGCGATGCCCTCCGGAGCAGCATTCCCCCGGGCTCCCGTAGGACTCGGACGCCGCGGCGGTGATATCCGCCCTCATGGAGTCTCTTGCGCCCCATCTATTAGCCACGCTGCAAGGGCATGCGAACGACGTCCGCCAGGGGATCATCCGATCGCTCCTGGCCGCCGGCTCTGGCCACTCGGCCGGGTCCCTGGACATGGCAGACGTCTTCACCGCCTTCTACTTCCACTTGCTGCGGCACGACCCGAAGAACCCGGACTGGGAGGAGCGGGACCGGCTGCTGCTCTCCTGCGGCCACATCGCGCCCGTGCGCTACAGCGCGATGGCCTATGCTGGCTACTTCCCAGTCGACGAACTGCTGACGCTACGCAAGTTCGGGACGCGGCTCCAGGGACACCCTGAGCGCATCAGCCTGCCGGGTCTGGAGACGACCTCCGGACCCCTCGGCGAGGGGCTCGCGCAGGGCACCGGGATGGCACTGGGGGCCAAGATGGACGGCGCGGACTGGCGCGTCTACGTGGTGACCTCCGACGGCGAGCATCAGTGCGGCCTGCATTGGGAGGCGATGATGACGGCGGCCAAGTTCAAGCTCGACAACTTGACCTGCGTCGTCGACCGCAACTTCATTCAGATCGACGGGAGCACCGAGGACGTGATGCCGCTCGAGCCGCTGGCCGACAAATACCGCGCCTTCAACTGGGAAGTCTTCACCTGCGACGGCAACGACATCGGCGCGTTCATCGCGACGGTGGAACGCGCGAAGGCGGTGCGCGGCAAGCCGCAAGTCGTCATCGCGAACACGGTCCCCGGCAAGGGCGTCTCGTTCATGGAACACGATTATCTCTGGCACGGCAAGCCGCCGAAGGCGGACGAAGCCGATGTCGCGCTGCGCGAGCTGCTCGCGGCGCGCGAAGCGATCGGAGCGTCGAATCGTGGCTAACGCGAGCGTTGCCGATTCCGCCGCTGCCGCGATGCAGCTCGTCGACTACCGCGACCCTGCGGCTATCGTGCAGATCCCGACCCGCAACGGCTTCGGCGCCGGGCTCGTCGAAGCCGGACGCCGCGACGAGAAGGTGATCGCGATCTGCGCCGACCTCGCCGAGTCGACGCGCATGGAACCGTTCAAGGCGGCGTTCCCGGACCGCTACATCGAAATCGGCGTCGCGGAGCAGATGATCGTCGCGATGGCGGCGGGACTGGCGGCGGCCGGAAAGGTTCCGTTCATCGCGAGCTACGCGATGTTCAACCCGGGCCGTTCGTGGGAGCAAGTCCGCACCACGTTGGCGCTCAACCAGACGAACGTGAAGATCGCGGGCGCCCATGCCGGCGTCTCCGTCGGTCCCGACGGCGCGACGCATCAAGCGGTCGAAGACATCGCGATCATGCGGGTGATCCCCAACATGATCGTCGTCGTGCCGTGCGACTCGGTGCAGACGAAAAAAGCGACCCTCGCGGTGGCCGAACGGTTCGGCCCGACGTACCTGCGCTTCGCGCGCGCCGAATCCGCGGTGATCACCACCGACGGGACGCCGTTCGAAATCGGCAAAGCGCAGACGTTCCGCGACGGCACCGACGTCGCGATCGTCGCGTGCGGCATCCTCGTCTACAACGCGCTGATCGCGGCGGAACAGCTGGCGGCTGAGGGCATCGAGTGCCGGGTCGTCAACAACCACACGATCAAACCGATGGACGAGCCGGCGATCGTCGCGGCGGCGCGCGACTGCGGCGCGGTCGTCACGGTCGAAGAACACCAGGTGCACGGCGGGATGGGCTCGCGCGTCGCCGAGATCCTCGCCGCGCACCACCCCGTACCGATCGAATTCATCGGCGTGCAGGACCGCTTCGGGCAATCCGGCACGCCGGTGGAACTCGTCGAGGAGTACGGGATGGGCGTCACCGCCATCGTCGCAGCCGTCAAACGCGCGCTGGGTCGCAAGAAGTGATTGGCGCCGTAGATCCCGTCCAGCCCGGCGTCGTGGCGGACCGGCGCGTCGAGCTCACCGTTCGCGGGATCATCATCGGTGCGCTGATCACGCTGGTCTTCACGGCGGCGAACGTCTACTTGGGGCTGAAGGTCGGCCTCACGTTCGCGTCGTCGATTCCGGCGGCCGTGATCTCGATGGCGGTACTGCGTTTCCTGTCGGGGCTGCCGTTCTTCAAGACGAAGTCGACGATCTGGGAGAACAACATCGTGCAGACGGTCGCCTCGGCGGCCGGCACGTTGTCGTCGATCATTTTCGTGCTGCCGGGCTTGGTGATGATCGGCTGGTGGACGGGATTCCCGTACTGGCAGTCGTTCGGCATTTGCGCGGTCGGCGGCATTCTCGGTGTCATGTACAGCGTGCCGCTGCGCCGTGCGATGGTCACCGGGAGCGACCTGCCATACCCTGAAGGCGTCGCCGCCGCCGAAGTGCTGCAGGTCGGTGCCGCAGCCGGCGATGCAGGCGCGGATGATGCGGCCCTCGCCGAGAACAAGGCCGGCCTGGCCGTGATCGTGTGGGGTTCGATCGCGAGCGCGTGGTTCGCGGCCGTCGTCGCGATGAAGGTTTTCGCCGGCGAGATCGCCGGCTACGTTCGCGCGGGCACCGCGGTCACCGGGCTCGACATCGGACTCTCCCTGGCGCTGATCGGGGTCGGACATCTCGTCGGCGTCACGGTCGGCGTGGCGATGCTGGCCGGCATCGCACTGGCCTGGGGCGTGCTTGTCCCTTGGCTCTCCGCGATCCATGCCGCGAACCCCGACACGGCCGCGCTCGCGAGCGATGTGTTTCGCCATCAGGTGCGCTTCATCGGCGCAGGAGCGATCGGCGTCGCGGCGATCTGGTCACTCGGACGCTTGGCGGGGCCGGTCGTCGGCGGCGTGATCTCTTCGCTGCGAGCGGCCGGCGCGCGCGGGACCGGCGCCGTCGACACGCGGCCCATCACCGAACAAGACATCCCCTTCCCCACCGTCGCGATCGTCAGCGCGGCGTGCCTCGTGCCGCTCGCGATCCTGCTCGGTGCGTTCATCAGCGGAACGCCGCTCGGCAGCGCGACGATCCCGCTCGTCCTTGGCGCGCTCGTCTACATCGTGCTCGCCGGCATCGTCGTCGCCGCCGTATGCGGGTACATGGCCGGCCTCATCGGCTCGTCGAACTCGCCGGTCTCGGGTCTCGCCATCCTCACGGTGCTCGGTGCGACGCTGCTGCTTGTCGTCCTCGCGCATCCGTCGGACGCGAACGCGCAGAAGGCCCTGGTCGCGTTCTCGCTGTTCGTCACCGCGATCATCATCAACATCGCGACGATCTCGAACGACAACCTGCAAGATCTCAAAACCGGGCAGCTCGTCGGCGCGACGCCGTGGCGGCAGCAAGTCGCGCTCGTGCTCGGCGTCATCTTCGGCGCCGCAGTCATCCCGCCGATTCTCGATCTGCTCAACCACGCGTACGGCTTCGCCGGCTCGCCGATCCACGGCATCACCGCGCAGCCCCTCGCCGCGCCGCAGGCCACGCTGATCTCGGCGCTCGCCAACGGCGTGATCACCGGCCAGCTCGATTGGAAACTGGTCGGTATCGGCGGACTCATCGGCGCCGTCGTCGTGCTGATCGACGAAGTCCTGCGCCGAACGGTACGCAAGCAATTCCCGCCGCTCGCGGTGGCGCTCGGGATCTACCTGCCGATGTCGGTGACCTTCATGGTCGTCGTCGGCGCATTCCTCGGCAAGGCGTACAACACCGCGGTCGCGTCACGCCCGAACGGCGAAGTCGCGAAGCGTCTGGGCATCCTGCTCGCATCCGGGTTGATCGTCGGCGAAAGCCTCTTCGGCGTGATCTTGTCCGGGATCATCGTCGCTTCGGGCAAAGACGAACCGCTCGGACTCCCGTTCATCGGCGCCGGCTTCCAAACCGCCGCCACGTGGCTGGGCGGCCTGGCCTTCATCGCGCTCGTCGCAATCCTATACCGCTGGGTCGCGCGCCTCGCACCCTCGACGTAGCCGCAATCGTCGTCACCCTGAGCTTGTCGAAGGGCCCTCGTCACGCGTCGTGCCTCACGTTCGACGTTGATCGCGAGGCACGGTTGGTGACGGGGGCCCTTCGACAAGCTCAGGGTGACACGATGCAAACTCAGGGTGACAATCTGAGCGATTAGGCGGCGACGGCTCCGCTCAGCTGATCCGCGATGAGACCGATCCGCCGTGCGACGAGCATCTGCGCGATGGCGAGCGTTTGCGAACGGCCCTCGCCGTAGGTTCCCGCGTACGCGCCCAGATCGTGCGGGCGCGACGCCGCGTGGCGGGCGCCGATGCGATTCCAAATCGCGTCTTCGATCGCGCGGGCGGTCGCGTCGTCGATCGTGTCGTCGACCTCGATCACCGAGCGCGGATACGGGCCCGGACCGTCGTCGATCAGGCGCATGCGCGTCGAAGCGCTGGCGAACTCCGAGTAGTCGAGCGGCGGCAGGCGGCCGCTCTTGGTGAACGTGACCCCGCGCTCATTGAACGACGCGTGGATGTCGGCGAACTCCGACTGCGGCGCGATGTAGCGCTCGTAGTCGGCGCGGCGGCGTTCCATCTCCGCGCGCACCTGCTCTTCGCGGTATCCCCTCTCGGTCGTGTCGCGCTGGATCGTCCACTCTTCCTTCAATTCGGGCTGCGGCTCGAGCCACACCGCGACGTCGAAGAGCGAACGCAGCACGCGCGTGTAGAGCGGGAAGAGGCCTTGCACCAGCACGATGTCGCGCGGCTCGACCGTCTCCGTCGAGGAGATCGCGCCGAGCAGGTGGTTGTACACGGGCTTCGTGATCGCCCCGCCGCGCGCGAGCTGCGAGAGATCTTCGTCCATCGCCGCGAAATTGTGCGCACGTGGATCGAGCGCGGTGATCGCGACGGCGTTTCGCTGCGCGCGGTTCAGCCCCAGATAGCCGTCGAGGCGGACTTCGGTGCAGCGCTCGTCACCGAAGATCGCGCGAAGCCCGGCGCACAGGGTCGCTTTACCGGTTCCGGAATCGCCGCCGACGGCGACCATTATTGGACGTGCCATGGTCCGAAGCTACCACGCTCGCCCGCTCTGGTCGCGGCCTCGTGCGCGAAACGCGCAAAAAGGCCCTCAAGATGCGTCCCAAGCTGCCTGAACGGACGAGGAGCCGCCCGCTGAGGTCACCCTCGAGACGTGCTCGTGTCGTGCCTCACAGGCCGATTTTTCGTTCTTCTTGAGAGCAGTTCGGTCGCGAGGGCGCTTTGCGAAAACATTCGCTATGGAGTTCGGTCGCATCGAGCGAGTCGTCACGAGTGCCACAGAGATATTGGGAGTTTGTAGATGCAAGAGCGTACGAAGCTTACTGCCGCCGCAGCCGGAACCGTAACGATCGGCGGCGACCTGCGCGTCAATCGCATGGGGTACGGCGCCATGCGAATCACGGGCGACGGAATTTGGGGACCTCCCTCCGACCATGCGGGCGCGATCGCCGTGCTTCGCCGCGCTGTGGAATTGGACGTGAACGTGATCGACACGGCCGATTCGTACGGCCCGGACGTCTCTGAGGAATTGATTGCCGAGGCGCTGCACCCGTATCCAAAAGGTCTGGTCATTGCAACCAAAGGCGGATGGTTTCGGCCCGGACCGGGCATCTGGGCGCACAACGCCAGCCCGGCGCATTTGCGCGAGGCCGTCGACGGCAGCTTGAAGCGTCTGCGACTCGAACGCATCGATCTCTATCAGCTGCACGCGGTCGATCCCGCGACAGCGTTCGAAGATTCGATCGAGACGCTCGCCGCGTTGCGCCATGAGGGGAAGATCCGCCACATCGGTCTCTCGAACGTAACGTGGGAGCACGTGGAGCGCGCTCGTGCCATCGTTCCCATCGTCTCCGTGCAGAACCGCTACAGCATCGCCGATCATCGGGAGTCCGATCGCATCGTCGACAATTGCGAACGCGACGGCCTCGTCTTCTTCCCCTGGAATCCGATAATTCGGTCGTCGGATGCCGGCGATGCTATCCAAAGCGTGGCGCGTGCGCACGGCGCGACGGTCCACCAGATCGCTTTGGCGTGGCTCCTGCGCCGCTCGCGCACCATGGTTCCGATTCCGGGAACGACGTCGATTCCTCACCTCGAGCAGAACATCGCCGCGGCCGCGATGAAGCTCACGGACGACGAATACGAGGCTCTGACGCGGCAGCCGGTTCTCCACTAACGGCCGGCCGCCGAACGACCGCGGCCCTGGCTCGAGCGGCTCGTGTGCAACAAGCGATCGATGGGAGCTTGTCTGACCGCGCTGGCGGTCATCGCGCTCTTCCTCTGGGCCGCCTCAATCGCTTGTGCACGAGACCTTCAGCCCGACTCGCAGACGGCTCCGCGGATCGTGATCCCACCGGGCGCGACCGTGGACGCCGTCACGATTGAGACGTACGGTCAAGTGAAGCCGGACGCGGTCCGCCGGTATCTCTCGCTCCGAAGCGGAGCGAAGCTCGACCAAGCCGCCGTCGACCATGACTACGCCAACCTCGTGAAGCTCGGTGGATATCGCGTTCGTCTTGCCGTCGCACCCGGCAGCGGCGCGAACACGATGACGCTCCACTGGATCGTCATGCTGCCGTGGTTCAAGCTCACCGCCAATCCGTTCTATGAAGAGGCGCCGCTGGCCGATCCCACCAGGGGCGTCGGGTTCGTGGTGACCTCGGCGCCGCTCAACAAGAGCGGAGAAAATGCGGCGTTCGTGACGTCACAGAATCTCTGGGCGCATCACTACTTCGCGACGTTCACCGCGCCGGTCCACGTCGATCGGGCCGCGGGGCGAGAATCTGACCTGATCGTGAGCGTCCTGGGCGAGCAAAATCTCTTCCGCGTCGCCTTTCCGCGCGGCATGACGATCGACAATTGGACGGCCGGCGCCGAAACGCAATACCTGCTGCGTGAGCGGAACGGCTACCAGTTCGAGGCCGGTTTGCGAACAGAGCGATCCACGAGCAGTCCTCCGAGCGGGATCGTCTCCCCGTTCATCCGTCCGAGCAGTCTCGGCCCGGCGAGAAGCACGCTCGCGGAAATTGGAATATCGCATGCGTGCGACCGCGGCCCGACCGGGGGCTGGTACCCACCCTATTGTCACATCCAATACCGCGCAGCGGTGTACGACGCGGTCGGCGGCCTCGGTGCGACCGGCGAATTTCAGGAATACGTTGCCGACGTCGCCCGGTATATCCCCGTCCGTACGTCGACGTTGGCGCTGCACGCGGTCGCGGTACGAACCGGCGGCATCTTACCCGAGAGCCGCTTGCTGTGTGTCGCCGCTTTGCGCGGGTATCCCGACCCGTTCTGCGGCACCGATGGGTCGCTGATTCAGGTCGAGTACCGCATCCGAGATGCCGCGATCCAGCCGCTGAAGTTCGTGGTGTTCACGGAAACGGGCGCAACTCGTATCCGGCGAGGCACTCAAGCGTTCGCGCTGCCGACGTTCCAGTGGCACGCGGATTCCGGCGTCGAGATCCGATACCGCGGCGTCACGCTCGACGTAGCGCGCGGATCCGAGGGGTATCGCCTCAACCTCGCTCTCGCGGCGCAAGCGTTTTAGCGCTGCTTCGCTCTCTTTCGGTTCACCTATTTTCGCGTCACCCTGCCCAACGCATCAGTCCCGGAATTTCCGCCGGGATCTCGCGCGCCAGAAAGCCCAGCCCGATGCGCTGCGAGAGCGCCCGGCCGGCCTGCGCGTGCAGGTAGACACCCCACACCGCGGCGCCGATCGGCTGCACACCGCGCGCGAGCAAGCCGCCGATGATCCCGGCGAGCGTGTCGCCCGAACCGGACGTCGCGAGGCCGACGTCGCCCTCGACGTTGCAGAACAGCGCGCCGTCCGGCTGCGCGATGTACGTCGTCGCGCCTTTCATCACCACCACGGCGCGCAGTCGCCGCGCGGCGTCCCGGGCGAAACGCGCGGGGTCTTCTTCCACCGCATCGCGCTCGCTGCCCATCATCCTCGCCATCTCGCCGGCGTGCGGCGTCAACACCGCGCGGCCGCCGAGCCGGTGCAGCACATTGGGATCGGCGGCGCAACCGGCGAGCGCTGCGGCGTCGAGCAGGACCGGCGTCTCGAGGTCCGCGAGCACGTCGCACGCCAGCGATCCCGATGCCCCCTCGTCGAGGAGTCCCGGACCGAGCACGAGCGCGTCAGCCGCGTTCGCATGTCCGACGATCGTGCGCGCGTTTTCGACGGCGAATCCGCCCGACGGCAAATCGTCGAGCGAAACGACCAGTGATTCGGGAACCGCCGCGGCGACGTTCGCCGCGACGCTCGCGGCGGTCGCGACCTTCAGCTTTCCCGCACCCGCGCGCAGCGCCGACTCGGCGGCGAGGATCGCCGCGCCCGGCGTCTGCGCCGCGCCGGCGACGACGAACACCTCACCGCGCTCGTCTTTCGATCCCGCCTCCGGGACGGGCAGCGGCCAGCGGCGCAGCACCGCGCGATCGATCCGCTCAGCGGGCAGCAAGCGGCACGTCCGGAGTAGTCGTCACCGGCTCGCCGGCTTCTTCCAGCGGCGCGACGAGGTTGTAGCCTTCCAGCACCGGAGACGGCGGATCGCCGGCGGTGCGGTAGATCGTCACGCCGCAGTTCGCGAGGTCACCGGCGGTGTCGACGGCGAGCAGCTGCGTTTCCGTCATCCGTTCCAGCACGTAACGCAGGCATAGCACGACGACTTGATGCGTGACGATCGCGATCCGCGCGCCCGCATGTTCGCGCAGCATCGACTCGAGATACGACCGTACGCGCAGGATCACGTCGGTCCAGCTCTCGCCGCCCGGTGGACGATAGTAGAACTTCCCGAGCACGCGGCGCAGTTCTGCCTGCTCCGGATAGCGTTCGACGATGCCGCGCCGCGTCAGCCGGTCGAGCGCGCCGAATTCCTTTTCGCGCAGCCGCTCGTCGACCAAGACCGGCACGTCATCCCACCCTGCGGCGTCGAGAGCGAGGTGGGCAGTCTCCCACGCTCGCACGTACGGCGAGGAGACCACCGCGTCGAGGCGCTCCATGTTCCGCGCCGCCCAGCGCCCGAGCGCCGCCGCCTGACGCTCCCCGAGCGCTGAAAGCGGCACGTCGGCATCGCGCGCATGCTCGAGGTCGATGACCGGAGCTCCCGCCAGCAGCGCGCGTTCGCGCGCGACGTTCCCAGCGCTCTCCGCGTGCCGGACGATCACGATCTCCTTCGGCCAGTCGATCTGCACGAAGGCGTCGTACCCAGCGGGCGCAGCTTATGCCGCGGCCACCGTGTGCCCGTCGGCATAGCCGAGCTCGAAGAGCCGGTTCACTTCGTCTTGATCGTCGAAGCCTAGCGTCGGAAGCTGCAGCGGGCCGGCCGGGCTGATGACGCGGAAGGTGACGTGACGCTTGCCGGGAGCGGTCCCCGCCAGCACGTCGGCGTTGATGCGCCGCGCTAGCTTCAAATCGAGTTCGAGCATCCGTTCGCAGTTCGCGTCCAGCATGATCGAGGCGACCTCCAGCATCGAGGCGACTCGACGCTGATCGCCGTTCGTGCGCGGCGGCGCAACGATGATCGCGGTCACCTCGGTCGCTCCCGCATCGATCGCTTGGCGAATCGGCGCGTTGTTGGTGAAGCCGCCGTCGGCGAACGTGCGCGACGTGCCGTCCGCGCAGACGATCGTCACCGGTTCGTACACCGGCGGAAGCGCCGCGGACGCGCAGATCGCCTCGACGTAGTTCGCCGCGTTGATCGGTTCGGCCGTCTCGAGCGCGTGGAACGCGGCTTGCGCGGCCGCGGCTTCCGGCGGAAAGTACGCGAACGTGTCGCCGCGTCCCGCGCTGAGGTTCGTCACGCCGACGATGAACGTGTGTCGCACCGCTTCGAGGTTCGCGATCTCACCGATCACGCTGCGCACGTTGCCGCTCTCGAAGAGGCCGAGCAGCTGCGGGAGTCTGCCGGTGGCCGTCAGCTGCGGCAATGCGCGCAGCATCGACATCGCGTGGCCGCCCTTCTGCGCGAAGGGCGATTGCATGAAGCCATGCGCCGCCTGCCACAGCAGCACGAGCACGGCGAGTTCCGGTTTGAGCTGCGTGATGCCGCGGGTCGAAATCGTGCGCCAGATGTCGATCAGACGGTCCGGGATGCCTTGCGCGACGAACATGCCGTTGATCGCGCCGATCGACGTGCCGCACACGATGTCGAACGTTTCGCGTTCGGTTAGCGCGGCAACGACGCCGGCCTCATACGCTCCGCGCGCGCCGCCGCCGCCGAGGATCAGCGCGCGCACCCGTTTCTGCGGCGCCTCCCGCTTCCGCCACACGGGCATGCTGATCGTCATTGACAGACCTCCTGGGCGCGACCAACGTCTTGTCGGCTTCGTACCCGGCCTTGACAGCAGCCAACCTGCTCGCTATGCTCCCGCCGATGCGTACGGGCGGAACACTCCTCGTCGACGTCCTCGTGAAGAACGGCGTCGACACCGTCTTTTGTGTGCCGGGCGAGAGTTACATCGCCGTACTGGACGCACTTCACGACGCGCACGGCATTCGCGTGATCTCGTGCCGGCATGAGGCCGCCGCCGCCAACATGGCGGAGGCGTACGGAAAGCTGACCGGACGGCCCGGGATCTGTTTCGTCACCCGCGCGCCCGGTGCGACCCATGCGAGCATCGGCGTCCACACGGCGCGCCAGGACTCGACGCCGATGATCCTGTTCGTGGGTCAGGTCGCGCGCGGGATGCAAGGCCGGGAAGCGTTTCAGGAAATCGACTACCCGCGCGTCTTCGGAGGGCTAGCGAAATGGGCCGCCGAGATCGACGACACGGCGCGCATCCCGGAGTTCGTGACCCGCGGCTTCCACGTCGCCATGTCCGGGCGGCCGGGACCAGTGGTCCTTGCGCTCCCCGAAGACGTGCTGAGCGAAAAGTCCCTCGCCGCGGACCTCGCGCCGGCGGTTCGCGTCGCGGCGCATCCCGGCGACGCGGACATCGCCCGCATGCGCGCGCTTCTCGCGGCCGCCCAACGCCCGCTCGTGATCCTCGGCGGAAGCGGTTGGGACGTCGATGCGTGCGCCGCGATCGCGCGCTTCGCTCACCGCAACGCGCTGCCGGTCGCGTGTTCGTTCCGCCGCCAGGCGCTCTTCGACAATCGCGATCCGCACTACGCCGGCGACCTCGGGCTGGGCCCGAATCCGGCGCTGGCGGCGCGCGTGCGCAGCGCCGATCTGATCATCGCGGTCGGCGGCCGGTTGAGCGAAGTTCCGACCGGCGGCTACACACTGATCGAGGCGCCCCGCCCGAAGCAACGGCTGATCCACGTGCACGCCGATCCGGACGAGCTCGGGCGGGTGTTCGAAACCGACCTCCCGATCAACGCCGGACCGGCGGAATTCGCGCGCGCGCTCGATGGAGTCGCGCCCATCGAGGCCCCGGCCTGGAGCGGCTGGACCGCCGACGCGCGCCGCGACTACGAGCACAACCTCGAGCCGAGCGGGGACGGCGGCGAGCTCGACCTCGCACAGGTCGTGGGGTACCTCTCGCGGCGCCTACCCGACGATGCGATCCTCTGCAACGGAGCCGGCAACTACACGACCTGGCTGCACCGCTTCTTCGTCTACAAGCAGTTCGGGACACAGCTCGGACCGACCAGCGGTGCGATGGGGTACGGCGTCCCGGCGGCGATCGCCGCGAAGCTGCGCTTCCCGGAGCGCGTGGTTGTCGCGTTCGCCGGCGACGGCTGCTTCACGATGAGCGGCCACGAGCTCGCGACGGCCGTCCAGTACGGCGCGGCGGTCGTCGTGGTGGTGATCAACAACGGGATGTACGGCACGATCCGCATGCACCAGGAGCGGAACTTTCCCGGCCGCGTCATCGCGACGGACCTGGTGAACCCCGATTTCGCCGCCTACGCTCGCGCGTTCGGGGCGCACGGCGCGATCGTCGAGCGCACCGCCGAGTTCGCACCCGCCTTCGAGACGGCGCTCGCCTGCGGACGCCCCGCCGTCCTCGAGCTGCGGACCGACGCCGACCGCATCACGCCCCGCACGACGCTGACCGCGCTGCGGAGGGGAAACGTGTAGGCGGGCAAAGATTCCGTGAGATGCCGGCCCTCACGGAACTTTCAATCGGACCAGCTTGACGCCGCTGCTGGACGTCGACGGCGTCACGCTGCAGTACAAGACGCGCGATCACTTGGTGACCGCGACGTACCGCGTCGGCTTCGAGGTGTTCCCCGCGGAGCGGTTCGTCGTCCTCGGTCCCTCGGGCTGCGGCAAATCGACGCTGCTCAAAGCCGTCGGCGGCTACCTGACGCCGGTCGAAGGCACGATCCGCCTCAAAGGCGACGTGGTCAGCCGGCCGGGTCCCGATCGCATGATGGTCTTTCAGGAATTCGACCAGCTCTTGCCCTGGAAGACCGTGCGCGAGAACGTCACGTTCCCGATGCTGGTGAGCGGGAAGCTGCCGGCGGCGCGGGCTGCGGAACGTGCGCGAGAATACATCGACAAGGTCAACCTGACGGAGTGCGCGGATCAGTACCCGCACACGCTCTCGGGCGGGATGAAGCAGCGGGTCGCCATCGCGCGCGCCATGGCGATGGAACCGGACATCCTGCTGATGGACGAGCCGTTCGCGGCGCTCGACGCGCTGACGCGGCGCAAGATGCAGGACGAGCTGCTCGACCTTTGGGACGAGATTCGCTTCACGATGATCTTCGTGACGCACTCCATCGCCGAAGCGATCAAGGTCGGCAGCCGCATCCTCCTGCTCTCGCCGCACCCCGGACAGGTGAAGGCCGAGCTCTGCAGCGTCCCGCGGTCCGGCGCGGAGCCTGACGCGGCGCGGCTGCTCGAGGAACGCATCCACGAGATGCTCTTTGCCGAACCGGTGGAGGCGCAGCATGCGAACCACTGAGCCGCCGAAGAGCGTCGAACCACGGCCCGAGCGTCTCGCGACGACGGTCGATGCGAGCAAGTTCGCGATCGCCTCGAAGCGGCTCACGACGTGGGAGACGATCGCCAATAACGGAGCGCTGCGCAAACTCGCGATCCTGCTGGTCCTCGCATTGATCTGGGAGCTCTACGCGCGGTGGCTCAACAACCAGTTGCTCGTGCCGACGTTCAGCGCCACGGTGCAAGCGTTCGCGGCCGCCGTCATCAGCGGCGAGCTGCCGCTGCGCGTCTGGCTGTCGATCAAGGTACTGCTCGTGGGCTACGGTGCGGGCGTCCTCATCGCCGCGGTGCTCACCGCCCTCGCCACGACGACGCGGCTCGGCTCGGATCTGCTCGAGACGTTGACCGCGATGTTCAACCCGCTGCCGGCGATCGCGCTCCTTCCGCTGGCGCTCATCTGGTTCGGCCTCACGCCGCTCAGCCTCTCGTTCGTCCTGATCCACTCGGTGCTGTGGCCGGTCGCGCTCAACACGCATTCCGGCTTCGTCTCGGTGTCGCCCACAATGCGCATGGTCGGCAAGAACTACGGCCTTCGCGGGATGCGCTACGTCGCGCTGATCCTCATCCCGGCGGCCTTTCCGAGCATTCTGACCGGGCTCAAGATCGGCTGGGCGTTCGCCTGGCGGACGCTGATCGCCGCCGAGCTGGTCTTCGGCGTGCAATCCGGGAGCGGTGGACTCGGCTGGTTCATCGTCACCAACAAGAACATTCTGGACATCCCGAACGTCTTCGCCGCGTTGTTCACCGTCATCATCATCGGACTGCTCGTCGAGAACGTCATCTTTCGGACTATCGAGACCCGCACCATTCGCCGCTGGGGCATGGCCACGTCATGAGGAGATATCTTGTGCGCACGCTCATCCGCAACATCGTCGCGCTCGTCCTGAGCTTCGTCGTCACCGCGCCGGCATACGCCGAAGTCACCGAGATTCGCGTCGCGCGGCAGCCGGGTCTCGTCTACTTGCCGATCATGATCCTCGAGCAGGAACACTTG
>JAQBPM010000190.1 GCA_028287525.1 Vulcanimicrobiota bacterium
TGGCCAGCAAGGCCGGGCTGATCCACCTCACGCAGAGCATGGCGCTCGAGTTCGCGCGCTACAAGATCCGCGTCAACGCGATCTGTCCCGGCTACTTCGACACCGAGATCAACAGCGAGTTTCTGCAGACCGAGTACGCGCAGGCGATGATCAAACGCACGCCGCAGCGCCGCATCGGCGGCCTCAAAGACCTGACCGGCCCGCTGCTGCTGCTCGCCTCAGACGCCGGCGCCTACATGACCGGCTCCGCAATCGTCGTAGACGGCGGCCAAAACAGCAACTCGCTCTAACACGATCGTGGCGCACCCTTCGACAGGCTCAGGGTGACATGAAAAGGGGGCGGCAGGTTGGCCGCTGCTTGCTACAAAAAGGGGTGTCGTTGTTTCGCCGTTTGGCCATTGCTGGTTCGTCCAGCGCGTGCGCGGGAACGACGAGCCGGAAGGATGTGAACGCGTGACGACTGCCAACTGGGATTTTGTCGGGTCCACGGCTCGCGAACACCAGGGACTCCGTGCTCCGTCGAAGCTGCTCTGGCTGACCGAGTACCGCTCGATTTGGGAATTCGGCTTCGCGCTGACGGCAGCTCCGCTGCTGATGACTGCGCCGCGCGGCGACGGCCACCCCGTGCTCGTGCTGCCGGGATTTCTCGTAAGCGACATCTCCACCACGATGCTGCGCAATTACCTCAACCTGCTCGGCTACGACGCGTACGGTTGGGAATTGGGTCGCAACTACGGCGGCATCAAGAAGAACCGCGAGGGCATACGCAAGCGTCTCCAAGAAATCGTCGCGAAGACCGGCAAGAAAGCCACCGTGATCGGCTGGAGCCTCGGCGGCGTGTACGCCCGCGATCTCGCGGTTGCGATGCCCGAAGCCGTACGTTCCGTGATCACGCTAGGCAGCCCATTCTCGCGCAATCCGAACGCCAGCAACATCAGCGACGTGTACGAAGCGGTGAGCGGCGAAGCCGAATGGGAAGGCGCCTCGCAGATCCCGCACGAGTTCGACGCGATCGCCGGCGATCTCAAGGTTCCGTCGACGTCGATCTTCTCGAAAGTCGACGGCATCGTCAACTGGCGCACTTCCATGCTGCGCACCAACGAACGCACCGAGAACGTCGAAATCCTCGGCGCGAGCCACATCGGCCTCGGCGTCAACGCGCCGGTTCTCTGGGCCGTCGCCGACCGTCTCGCCCAGCCCGAAGGAACCTTCGCCCCCTTCAAACGCAACGGCCCCTTCGCCCTCGCCTACGCGCGCTAACTCTCTGCTCTCGCAGTGAGATACTTCTCGCAGTGAGATAATGGCTGTCACCCTGAGCTTGTCGAAGGGCGTTGTCACCCCGAGCTTGTCGAGGGGCCCTCGTCTACCCAGCGTGCCCTAACACCAACGCCGCATGCAGCGCAAGACCGGCAACTCCACCAACGATGCTGCCGTTCACGCGGATGAACTGAAGATCGGGCCCGAGTTCGAGCTCGATCTTTTCGGTGACTTCGGCGGTGTCCCACTTCTGCACGATCTCGCTGATCAGCAGTGAGAACTGCCGGCGGAATTGCACCAGCACGGCTTCCACGCCCTCGCTGAGCTTCACGTTCAAGCGCGCAACGACGGCTGGCTCCTCCAGCAGTCCCTGCGCGACGCGCGCCGCGATCGCACTCAGCCGCGTCTCACCGGGCACGTCGTCCGCCGCAGCCGGGACGCGTCCGAGCCGCGATTTGACGGCATTCCAGGCGATCGTCACTAGGCCGTCGAGTCCGGAACCATCGCCGATCTTCGCCTTGAGCCGCTCGGCGTTCTCCGCCATCGCCGGATCGTCGCGCAGACGCGTGGTGAAGTCCGCAACGTATCCGTCGAACGCAAGACGCATCGGATGGTCCGGCGTTTTCGCGACCTCGTCGACCAGATCGACCATCCCGTCGACGAAGCGGTTGACGACGTACGCGTCGAGCCAGCCCGGCGTCAGTGCCGATCGTTTGCCGAACCGCCGCTTGATCTCGCTGCGCTGACCGTCGAGCCACGCGGCGACGACCGGCAGGATGCGCTCGAGTACCCGCTGGTGCAGTTTGTCGGCGCTGACGATCGCGAGGATGTCGGCGCCGGTGCGCGCGAGGTCGAGCCGCGCGATCTCTTCGGCCGCGACGCGGCGGATCACCGCTTCGATCTCTTCGTCGTCGACCGCGTCGATCAGCCGCGGCGTCAGCGCGCGGAACGTGACGAACAGGCTGCGGCAATTGGCGGGGACCGCGAGCCAGCGCAGCAGGTGCCCCGCGAGATCGAGCTCACGCAGCCGGGCCGCGATGTTGCTCGGCGTGAGGAAGTTCTCTTCAACGAAGACGCCGAGTTCCGCGCCGATGCGGTCTTTGTTGTTGGCGACGATCGCGGTGCGCGGAAACGGAATGCCGCCGGGATGGCGGAACAGCGCGACGACGGCGAACCAGTCGGCGAGTCCGCCGATCAGCGCCGCCTCGCTGAACGCTTCGACCCACGCGAGGAACGCGTACTTCGCCTTGAAGTGGGCGGACAATGCAAAGACGACCGCCATCACGGCAAGCAATGCCGTGGCGATCGTCCGCATACGCCGCAAGCGCGCGCGCTTGCGGTCCGCCGGGACGTCCCAGCTGGTGACGATCAGGGCGAGTTAGGCTTCTTTGGCGGCGTCGGCGGCCGGCGCTTCGGGCTTCACGGTGACGGACTTGAACAGGCTGACGAGCTGGTTGACGTACTCGTTCTGCTGTTCGATGAGCTTCACGGCGTAGGACGCGTTGAGTTCGTTGATCTGCGTGACGACGGCCGGAACGTTGCCGAGGTTCGCCGAGCCGGGGATCTTGCTGGTCGCGTTGTTGACGAGGTCGCGGACCGAGTTGACGGCGGCGATCTGAGCGGCCTGGGCCTGCTTGAGGGTCTCGAGGCCTTGGGTCTGCAGCTTCTCGATGGTGTCGGTGAAGACGGG
>JAQBPM010000231.1 GCA_028287525.1 Vulcanimicrobiota bacterium
CGCCGGCGCTCGACACGCTGCTGCCGAAGGATGCGCTGCGCGACGACTTGCCGCTCCCCGACAACAGCGAGCTGGACGTCGTGCGGCACTTCACGCGGCTCTCGCAGAAGACGTTCGGGATCGACACCGCGTTCTATCCGCTCGGCTCGTGCACGATGAAGTATAACCCGCGGATCAACGACGCGATGGCGAACACGCCCGCGCTGCGCGACCTGCACCCCTTCGCGCCCGACCACGCTGCGCAAGGCGCATTAGCGGTGATGTGGGAGCTCGAGCGCGCGCTGGCGTCGCTGTTCGGGATGGCCGCGTTCTCGCTGAATCCCGCCGCCGGCGCACACGCCGAGCTCACCGCGCTGCTTATCGCGAAGGCCTACTTCAAGAAGCGCGGCGAGACGCAGCGCAACGTCGTCATCGTCCCCGACACCGCGCACGGCACCAACCCTGCCTCGGCCGCGATGGTCGGCTACAAGGTGCTCTCGCTCAAGAGCGACGCGCAGGGCCGGGTCGATCCCGACGACCTGCGCCGCGTCGTCGGTCCCGACACCGCCGTCTGCATGATGACCAACCCGAACACGCTCGGACTGTTCGAACCGCGGATCCACGAAGTCTCGGACGTCGTGCACGAGGCCGGCGGCCTGATGTACTACGACGGTGCGAACGCGAACGCGCTCATGGGCAACACGCGGCCCGGCGACATGGGCTTCGACCTCATGCACCTCAACCTGCACAAGACGTTTTCGATTCCGCACGGCGGCGGCGGAGCGGGCGCAGGTCCGGTCGGCGTCGCGGCGCATCTGGTCGACTTTCTGCCGACACCGGTCGTGCGCGCGAACGAAGCGGACGGCACGCCGTCGACCGCGACCGGCTGGCGCGAAAGCGCCGGGCTGACGTTCGCGCTCGACTTCGACAGGCCGGACGCGATCGGGACGATGCGTTCGTTCTGGTCGAACTTCGCCCACATGGTGCGCGCGCTCGCGTACACCTACGCCAACGGCGGCGACGGTCTGACCATGGTCTCGAAGCTCGCAGTGCTCAACGCGAACTACATCCGCGCGTCGATCCGCGACGTGATCGACGTCCCGTACGACGAGATCAACCGGCACGAGTTCGTCGCGTCGGCGCAGACGCTCAAACGGGAAACGGGCGTGCGCGCGCTCGATCTCGCCAAAGCGCTGCTCGACCGCGGCTATCACGCGCCGACGGTGTATTTCCCGCTCATCGTGCCGGAGTGCTTGATGATCGAACCGACCGAGACCGAGTCGAAGGAGACGCTCGACGGGTTCATCGCCGCCTTCCGCGACATCGTCGCGACGGCGAAGTCGGATCCCGAAACCGTCCTCGCCGCGCCCGTCAACACCGCGGTCGGCCGGATCGACGAAACGCGCGCCGCGCGGCAGCCCGACCTGCGCTGGAGGCCCGCCGCACCTGCAACCCCCTGAACCCGGCGCGAACGTTGCCGACGCGGAGCTCGACGCGCTGCTCGCCGAAGATTGGCGCGACAGCCGCCGCCGGCATCCGCTTGCGGCGTCGCTCGACGGCGAGCGCGCCTACGACGATCGCTGGGACGACGAGTCTGCCGCGGCATTGGCCGACGAGGACGACCATCGGCGCGATGTGCTGGCGCGGATGCAGGCGATCGGACGCGACGGGCTCGGCGAGAGCGGGCGGCTGAACTATGACCTCTACGACACCGTGCTGCGCGACGCGCGGCGCGGCTATGAGCTCGGCACGCAGCACTTCGCGATCACGCCGCGCACCGGCGTGCAGACGTACTCGATGTACGCCGAGCAGATGCCATTCACGCAGGTGCGCGACTACGAGAGCTGGCAGCGGCGGCTCGAAACGTATCCGACCGCGGTCGCGCACACGCTCGCATGGCTGCGCGAAGCGGTCGCGCGCAAACGTCTGTGGCCGCGGCGATCGATGCAGCGTCTGCCCGAACAGCTCGACCGGCTGATCGCGCCGGCGGAAGCCTCGGCGTTCTACGCACCCTATCGCGCCCTGCCGCCGTCGATCGGTGCCGCCGATGCGGAGCGCCTGCGCGAACGCGCGCGCGAGGCGATCAACGACCGCGTCAACCCGGCGCTGCGCGAGCTGCGCGCCTTCGTCGTCGACGAATACCTCCCGGCCGCGCCGGAGGACGTCGGGCTCGCGCACCTGCCCGGCGGCGACGAGCTCTACGCGTATTTCGTGCGCAGCGAGACGACGACGGATCTCTCGCCCGACGCGATTCACGAGATCGGCCTGCGCGAGGTGGCGCGCATTCGGGCTGCGATGGAAGAGCTCGCGCCGCAGCTCGGATACGGTGCGAGGCCGCTGGCCGAGATCTTTCGCGCGCTGCGGGAGGACCCGGCGAACTACCATCCCACGCCGGCCGCGCTGCTGAGCGCCTACCGTGCGTTGGCGAAGCGGATCGATCCCGAGCTCGTGCGCGTCTTTCGCACGCTGCCGCGCCTTCCGTACGGCGTCGTCCCGATTCCGGACGCGTTCGCACCCGACACGACGACGGCATACTATTGGCCGGGAGCGCTCGACGGTTCGCGCGCTGGTTCGTACTACGTCAACCTCTACCGCCCCGAACAGCGCCCGATCTACGAGATGATGGTGCTCTCGCTGCACGAGTCGGTCCCGGGCCACCACCTCCAGATCGCGCGGGCGCAAGAGCTTCGCGGCCTGCCGGACTTCCGCCGCAGCTCGCTCTCGTTCACCGCCTACACCGAAGGCTGGGGCCTGTACTCCGAAGCGCTCGGCGAGGAGATGGGTCTCTACGACGATCCGAAGTCCCGCTTCGGCGCGCTGACCTACGACATGTGGCGCGCGGTGCGGCTCGTCGTCGACACCGGGATGCACGCACGTGGCTGGACGCGCGACCGCGCGATCGCGTACTTCCTCGACAACGCCGCGAAGACGCCGCTCGACGTCGAGAACGAAGTCGACCGCTACATCACGATGCCGGGCCAAGCCCTCGCGTACAAGATCGGCCAGCTGAAGATCCTGGAGCTCCGCCGACGCGCGGAGACGGCGCTCGGCGCCGCCTTCGACCTGCGCGACTTCCACGAAGTCGTCCTCGACCAAGGCGCCCTGCCCCTCGACATCCTCGAACGCCGCGTCGACGCCTGGCTCGCGGCTGAACTCGTCAGCTAGCCTTCCAGCGCTCCGGGGTGAACCGGCTGGCGATCCAGCCGCCGATCCAGCCGCCGATCGCTCCGCACGCGACGTCGATCGCATTCCACCACGGCCCCTCTTCCGAACCGCGGACGTATTGTTCGTACTCGATCGCCCCCGAGTACGCCGCGACGAGCAAGGCCATGCGCAGTGCGGGCCGGCCGCTGGGCGGAAGCGCGAGCTCTGCGGTGAGGCCGACCAGGGCGAACGCCGCGATGCTGTAGGCCTTGCGCAGCACCACGTGGAGCGAGATGCCGAAGGGGTCGCCCAGCCGTCCGGCGCCGGAGCCGAAGATCGTGGTCGCCACGTGGGCGGGCGACGTCTCGTGATACGCCTCACCGCTGAGCGCGAGGAGAAAGAACCCGGCTGCGACCACGACGGCGAGCGCGATCTTCGCGATTCGGAGCAGGCTGGGAGAGGCCATCGGAGTGCGGGGTTCTGCCCGCCGCGAAAAATTGCCCGGCGCGCGGCCCACCTCGCGGATAATACGGAGTCCACGTCGTAAAGAGCCCCATGGCCAGGCGCCCCTCGCCCACTCTGACCGAGGCTGAATACCGCCTCATGAACATCCTGTGGGAGCTCGGCAGCGGCACCGTGGCGGATGTCCATGCCCGCGTCGACGGCCATCCCATCGCGTACACGACCGTGCTCTCGACGCTCACCATCCTCGAGCGAAAGAACTATGTGAAGCACACCGTGCGCGGAAAAGCGAACGTCTATCGCCCGCGGGTGGAGCGTGATGCGGCGCGGCGCACCGTCGTCGAGAACGTCCTCTCGACGTTCTTCGACGGGTCGGCGCACGCGCTGATGCTGAACCTGCTCGACTCCGAGCGTTTGAGTCCGGAAGAAGAGCGTCGCTTGCGCGACTTGCTCGAGGCCGAGCGCTGACGCTCGCCGCTGCCGCGGCAACGGCGGCGCTGACCGCTGCGGTCGCCAGCCTCATCCTCGCCGCCGGGGCACTCGCCGCGGCGCGATGCTTCGCGCGAGCCGCGGTCCGTTACCGGCTCTTCGCCGGCGCCTTCGGCCTCGTCGCGCTGATCGGTCCGGCGGCGCTGGCCGCTGCGGCCTTGCGGCCGGCGTCGCCTTCCTTCGTGCCGGGGATCGCCCTGGGCGTCGAGCGGCTGGCGTCGCCGCTGTTGCTGGTCGCCGGCGGCTTGGCGGTCGCGCTGCTGTTCGAACTGGCCCTGGACGTCCTGCGGCTGCGGCACATCAAGCGAGCCGCCGAACCGCTCGGCACGCTGGCGATCCGCAACGCGCGCGTAGCCACGTCGCCGACCGTCCCGACGCCGACGGCGATCGGCTACTTTCATCCCGCCATCATCGTACCGGCCGGATTCCGCGACCGGGTCGATGCGGGTGAATGGGAGGCCGTGCTGGCGCACGAGTGCGCACACCTCGCCAGGCGTGACGATTGGGCCAAGGCGCTGCAGAGCGCCGTCCTGCGGGCCTGCT
>JAQBPM010000263.1 GCA_028287525.1 Vulcanimicrobiota bacterium
TGATCGAAGCGCAGTACATCATGCTGCCGATCATCGACCGCTTGTGGGTCGATCATCTCTACATCATGGACACGCTCAAGAGCGGGATCGGCCTGCGCGGGTACGGCCAGAAAGACCCGCGCGTCGAATACGAAAAAGAAGCCTACGAGATCTTCGAGGATCTCAAGAACAACATCGCCGACGAAGCGATCAAAGCCGTGTTCTCGATGCGGATCGAAGTCGGTCCGCCCGAAGACGGCGGCGAAGGCGGGCATCCGGTCGATGCGAACGGAGCGCCGCTGCAAGCCGGCGACGGATACGCGATGCCGCAGTTCGCGCCGCTGCCGAGCGGCAGCATCGCGCCGCAGCCGGTTGCGCCTTCGGCCGAGCCGCTCGGGCAGCCGCGCATGGATCAGGCGACGGCGGAACGTCTGCTCGGCCCGGCGCCGAAATACGAGGCCAGCAACCTGCGCACGAACCTCGGCGAAGGCGAGCCGGGGAAACCCAAGCAGAGCGCGGCCGACAAGGTCGGCCGCAACGACCTCTGCCCGTGCGGCAGCGGCAAAAAGTACAAACGCTGCCACGGAGCAGCCGCCTAGCGACTGCGACCCGGGGGACGCCTAACCGCCTGGCGTAAGAGCGGGGGGATGGTGATCGCGCCCACGACGCGTCCGTGGTTCGAGCGGGACGACTGGCACGTCGTCGCCGCGGAGCGCGGCTTGACGCCGCGCGAACGCGCGCTCGTCGACACGTTCCGGACCGAGGGATTTGTCGTCGTCGAGGACGGGCGGGTCCTGGACGAGCTGGACGTCGACGGGATCTGGACCTCGCTCGAGGACCGCTTCGCGCCCGACGGAGCCGGACGCGTGCAGGACGCCTGGCGAGAACTCCCGGCCGTCCGGTCGATCGCCACTCACCCGGCCGTGCTGGACGTTCTGCGGCTGCTGTACGAGCGCGAACCGATCCCGTTCCAGACGCTCAACTTCCGAAGCGGCACGGAGCAGCAGACGCACAGCGACACGATCCACTTCTCGTCGATTCCGTCGGGGTTCATGTGCGGCGTCTGGATGGCGCTCGAAGACGTAACGCTGCGTCAGGGACCGCTGCACTATTTTCCGACCTCGCAGCGCTTGCCGGAGTTCGATTACGAGGACCTCGGGATACCGCCGGTCGAGGGCGACCGGACGTGGGAGAACCCGAAGACGCTGGCGTCCTACCTCGTGTACGAACAGCGGATCGCGGCGCTGGCGCGCGAGGGCGGATTTCGCCGCGAAGAGCTCGCGATCGCAAAGGGCACGTTCCTCGTCTGGTCGGCGAACCTGCTCCACGGCGGGTCGCCGCGCGACGACCGGACGCTGACTCGCAAGAGCCAGGTCTCGCACTACTACTTCGCCGGCGCCGTGCCGTTCACGCCGATGTTTTCGCGCGCGCGTGACGGACGATACGACGTGCGCCGGCTCCAAGATATCCGCACCGGACGTTGGGTGACGCCGTCGATCGACGGCGCGCCGCTCCTGTTTCCAGGAGAGCCCGACGGCCTGCGGGAGATCGCTCGCGCCGGAGGCCTGGCCGGCGCCCTGAGCCGCGCCGTTGGGACCGATCGCGGGCTCCCGCGCTCTGCGGGCGAGGCGCTCGCTTGGGGTGCGCGCGCGCTGGCGAGGCATCTTCGCAGCTAGATCCCTAGCCGGCGGGCGCCGTCGTGTCGTGCGCGTCCTTGCGGACGTTACCGTGACGACACCGGCGCGACACCCGTGCCGTCCGTACGGTTACCTCGCCCAGGTATCGTCTGCTCATGCTGGATCCCCGAGCAGCCGTCCTCGCCTCCGCAGCGATGTTTTCGTCGCTCGGCGCGTTTGCCGTCGCCGGTACGAGTCCGCAGTCCGTGATGTCGACGGTCGCGGCGACGGTGCTCGACGACTGCCGCGTCGACGCGTTGGTCTGGAACGTCAGCTTCGGCACGTACCAGATGGCCGTTCCGGCCGCGGTGGCGTTCGCCCCGACGCTGCATTGCACGAAGAGCGTCATCATCAGCAGCGTCACGCTCGACAACGGGCTGAACTACCTCGCGTCATCGCGCAACATGTCCGACGGCGCGGGACATTCGTTGCCCTACGCGCTGTATACGAACGATTGTGCCTCGGCGGCGACCCTGTGGGCGGGCGCGGCGACGCCGGCCGCGTTTCAAAACGTGACGTCGACGAGCGTCCTCACGGCGATCGGCGGTACGAAGTGCGCGAAAATTGCAGCCGGAATCAACGTACCGAGCGGATCGTACGCCGACACGGTCACCATCACCGTGAATTTCACCTAAAGCATTCTACCGCTCACGGCAACGGCCCAGCGGCAAGGTCGTAGACGGAACGTGTCCGTCCTCCCCTCACAAAGGATTGTATGTTCAAACGTCTCCGTATTCAGGCCGCGCTCGGCGCGCTCGTCCTCGGCTCCGCTCTAGTTGCACCGCTCGGTGCCGACGCGCTCACTGCGACCGGAACGATGACCGTTACCACCGGTGTCGTCGCTTCTTGCACGACGAGTGCCACGACCGCCAACCTCGGCACGTGGAACTTTACGGCTGCAAGTACCGCGAGCTCGACCATTACGGTTTCCTGCACGCAGGGCGCCGCCGTATCGTCGGTCGGGCTCGACAACGGTCTCTTCATGGTCGCCGCTGTTCGCCAGATGCGCGGAGCCGGCACGGCCGACATCGGTTACGGCGTATACCAGGACGCCACGTTTGCGACCGCCTGGACGAACGCCGCGTGGCCTGCCCTTGCGACCTATACCGCGGTCGTTGCCCCCGCGGTCTTCACCGCCTACGTGATAGCGCCGCCTGGACCGAACGTGATCGCCGGCACCTACACCGACACCGTCGGCATCACGGTTACCTACTCCTAACGGACGGCGGCGGTGCGATCGGCAGCGGGCGTGATGCGCGCGTTGCCGATCGCACCTCTTTCCATCCCCACGTCTCCCAACTGAGAGTCACAATGTTGCGCTCGATCATCAAACGCCTCGCCGCGCTATCCGTCCTCGTCCTGCTCCCGGCCGTAGCGTCGGCGAACGGATCGTCCGTCTCACCGACACGACTGCTGTTGGCGAACGGAGCGTCCAGCACGTACGTCACGATCACCAACACGTCGCCCGTCTCGCAGCGCTACAGCGCGTCCGCGTACCGGTGGGACCAGACCGCAGCGGCTCCCGTCGTGCTCTCACCGACGAACGACGTCGTCTTCTTTCCGGGCTCCTTTACGATCGACAGCCTGCATTCGCAGCGGATCCGGATCGGCAGCACGGCCGCCGCCGACATAACGGAAAAAACGTACCGGATCGTCGTGAGCGAGCTGCCGCCCTTGCAGAACGTGCTGGTGCCGGACACGGCCGGGCTCGGCTTTACCGCAAGCTTCAGCATCCCGATCTACCTCGCCCCGCAGAAGCCGGTATCGAGCGGCACCATCACGGACGTCGTCGTCGACCGCGGCAACCTTCGCTTTACCGTGCACAATACCGGCAACGTTCATTTCGTCGCGAAGGCCATGCGCGTTCTGGCGCGCGGGGACTCGGAGACGGTCATGTCGACGGAAAACTCGGCCTGGTTCGTGCTCGCGAACACGCAGCACGACTTCGTCATGCCTATTCCGCGCGGCAGCTGCTCGACCATCAGAACGGTCTCGATCGCCGTCGACGCGGGGACCGCAAAGTTCGATCGTATGGTGACCCCCGAACATTCCTGCGGTTGATAGGAGTGAGCGTTTCGTGGTCGAGGCGGGCGGCCGCGGCGGCCGTCGCCGGCGCGGTGATCCTGTCCGGCCCGGCGCGGATCGGCGCAACGGAAGCGCCCTCGAGCACGCCGGTGATCGCTCAGGCGGGCCAGCGCACCTTCGCCACCATCATCGTGAACGGCGAGCAGCGCGCCGAACAGATCGTGCTCGTGAAATCCGACGGCGCGTACGCATCGCTCGCCGCCTTGCGCGCCAGCGGGCTCGTGCTGCCGCCGCGCTTCGACGGAGGCGACGTCGACCGCTACGTGAAGGTCGCCGACCTAGCTCCCGAAATCATCGCGGTGTTCGACCTGAACGGACCGATCCTGCGGCTCGACGCAGCGGCGGCAGGGTCCCTCGCGCGCGGATCGACGATCAGTTTCGCTTCCGGCGGAGACGTGACGCGCAATGCCGTGGCGCCGAAATCCGGTTATCTCAACTACAGTCTCCAGGCCGGCTCGGCGGGCCTGTCGGGAGCCGAGGAACTCACGCTCTCCGATGCGAGCAAGACGCTGTTCTCCGCGGGAACGTTCGACGCGCACGGCTTCCGCCGCAGCCTGACGAATCTCACCTGGACGAGCGCGGTCGCGCGGCGGCGGACGACGATCGGCGACGTCATCGCCGACTCGGGCGAGCTCGGCTCCGCGCTGACGATTACCGGCGTGAGCATCGCGCGCGCGTCCAACATCGATCCGGACGGTCAGGCGTACGCGTCGCCGACGCTGCGCGGTACCGTGCTGACTCCGTCGACGGCCGACGTCTACGTCAACGGGCAGCTCATCCGCACCGTCGAGGTCGCGCCGGGCACGGTCGATTTCAGCAACCTGCCGGGCGCGACCGGCGTGACCAACGCGACGATCGTGCTGCGCGATGCGTTTGGGCGCGAGCAGTCGCTTTCGACGCGCTACTATGGTGCGGCGTCGGTTCTGAACAAGGGCACGACCGACTACTCGTTCTCTGCCGGCGCGTCGCGCAGTGCGCTCGCTTCCGGGACGCCCGCCGGGAACCTCGTGGCGCTGGGACGGTACCGGCTCGGTCTGACGCAGTCGACGACGGTCGGTGCGCATGCCGAGTTCGCAAGCGGTTTCGAAAACCTCGGCGCCACCGTCAGCCATACCGGCAGCCTCGGGACCTGGGACGTGAACGTCGCCGAGAGCCGCGACCGCGGCGCATCGGGGCTGGCCGGCAGCGTGGGCTACTACGCCGGCACGCGAAGCCTTTGGCTCACTGCGGCAATTCGCGCGGCGACGCCGGCGTATGCAAGCTTCGGCGAGCGCGGATTCACCGATCGCACGACCAGCGAGGGGCGCGTGAGTCTCGCGATGCGCCCGTTCCGCGGGTCGTTTACGAGCGCGATTTCCTACAGCGCAAGCCGTTCGCTGCTGGGAGGCGCCAGCCGGCAGATCTCGGTGCAGCAAGCCGTATCGCTTCCGGGTGGGGTCTCGCTGCTGGTCACGGCCGGGACTTCGGGGACGCGCGCCGGAACGCAGCACGACCTCGGCGTCTTCCTGTTTCGATCCGCGCCGCGAAACTCGTTCGTCCCGACCGTCAATGCTTCGCTGCAGAGTGACGGTTCGGCGCTTCGGCGGGCGGTCGAATTGGAACGCGCCGCGCCGCCGAGCGGCGGAATGGGATACGACGTGACGAGCTATGCCTCCGGCCCGACCGTCTCGAGCGGACGATTCACGACGCTGTCTCCCGCCGGGAACGTTGCCGTGGACTTCGACGTCGCCCGCGGGGGCCGGCTCACCGGCAACGTCGCGGTGGGCGGAGCCATCGCGTTCGCGGGGCCGTTCGTGCACCTGGCGCAGCCGATCTCGGATAGCTTCGCGATCGTGAACGTGGTCGGCGGAGCGCGCGTGCGGGTCCTGCTCGATAACCAAGAGGTCGGGATGACCGATCGCAGCGGGATGCTAGTGGTCGCGAATTTGCCCAGCTATTCCACGCAGCGCATCAGCATCGACCGCGACGACGGGCCGGTGAATCTGGATCTTTCGAATACCGGTCGAGCGCTCAACGTCGCGTCCGGGCACGGAGCGCTCGCCCAATTCTCGGCGTCTGTCGTGACCGCAATCATCGGAACCGTCAGCGTGTCCGGTGCCGGCGGAAGAACGATCCCCGCGTTCGGGCAGCTCTCGCTCCGTTCCGGAGAGAAGATCGTCAGCTCGGAGCTCGATCGCGACGGGCACTTCTATTTGGAAGACGTTGCGGCGGGGAGTCATGCGGCCGTCATCCATTACGGCGGCGGCGAATGCCGATTCACGATGGAAATTCCCCGCCGGGCGGGGATCGAACAGAACGTCGGTGAGTTCACGTGCGCGCGTCCTTGAGCGCGTTCGCGGCGGCGATCGCTTTCGCCGCGTGCAGCGCCGGCGCGGACGCCGCCGCCAGCTGCTCGATGACGCTGCCCGCCACGATCAACGTCGGAAACTACGATCCGACGATCTTGAACTCGTCCGTCACGGTCACGTTCGGGCTTTCGTACACGTGCGATCCCGGAGCGTCGGCGTCGAATCTCTCGATCAGCGCGTCGATCGGCGCGTATTCGAGCGGCGCCACGTTCGACAAGCGGAACATGAAAGCGGGCGGCGCGGACAGCCTGAACTATTGGCTCTATCCGCCCGGCTATTCGGTGACGCCGCATAGCTCGGCCAACGTCTGGGGCGACGGGAGCAGTACGAGCCGCGTCTGGGGGCCGTTCGCGCCCGTCAACGGCACGGTCTATAACGGGACGGGGAGCCTGCAGGTCGACGGCAATCAAGACGTCGCCGGCGGCAGCTACTCGGATTCGGTCGTCTTCACGATGAGCTTCGTCTAGCGCACCCAAGACGTCGGTGGAGCGGCATCGACGAGGCCCCGGCATCTGCGGTACCCAATCGCCGTCCGGAGATGGGCCACGATCGTTCCGGTGCCAAACAACCCGACCGCTTCGACCCCGCGCGAGCGTCGATTCTCGACGATACCGGCCGCTTTGCCTACGTCCCGCCCGCGGCGCTGCTCGAGGCCTTGGCTCCGCCGCCGTCGTCGACGCTGCTGGACTTCGGTGCCGGAACGGGGCTCTACGCGGTCGAGTTCGCCCGGTTGCGTCCCGACCTGCGCATCCTGGCGCTCGACGAGCAGCCTGCGATGCTCGAACACCTACGCTCGGCGCTCGCACAAGCCGGCGTTCTCAACCTCGCCGCGATCGAGCCGCCGGCGCTTGCGGCGCTCGGCGGCAGCGTTGAGCGCATCCTCGCACTCAATGTCCTGCACGAGCTGGGTGACGACGCGCTGGGCGCGCTGCGGGGGCTGCTTGCGCCGGGCGGAGCGGCGCTGTTCGTCGACTGGAATGCGGAGGTCGAGCGCCCGTTCGGTCCCCCCAAGGATCATGTCTACGGCCCGAGCGAGGCGGAACGCCGGCTCGCCGGGGCGGGCTTCGCCGTCGTTGGGCGCAGCGCGTTCGCGTATCACTACGCACTCCGGGCGGTGAGCGCACCGTTCCGGTAGGGTGGACGGGGCCCTCGGAGAACGCTGATGGCCGTGTCCGACGCCCAAACCGCCGCCATCGACCGCGCCCGCGAGCGCATGAACACCCTCAAGGTGCGGCTTTGACGATGCAGGCAAACGCCGTTCCGTAGCCGAGCTCGAAGCGCGCTCGCGCGCTGACGATTTCTGGGGTGACCCCGAGCAGGCGCGCGGCGTGATGAAGCGCATCGCGGACCTGCGCGGCGACCTCGATGCGGTCGATGCGGTCGATGCCGCGCTCGGCGACGCTGCGGAGATCATCGAGGTCCTGGGCGACGAAGAAGGCGCCGAAGCCGAAGCCGACGCGACGATCGTGCGCGCGAACAAAGCGCTCGACGAGCTCGAGATGGCGGCGAATTTCGATCGCCCCTACGACTCGCACGGCGCGATCGTCACGATCCGGGCGGGCGCGGGTGGAACCGACGCCGCCGACTGGACGCAAATGCTCGGCCGGATGTACCTGCGCTGGGCGGAGAACCACAGCTTCGAGACGCAGGTGGTCGAAGAAGCGCCGGGCGACGAGGCGGGCCTGCGCTCGATCACGTTCATCATCCGCGGCAAAAACGCATACGGCATGCTCGAGAGCGAGCGCGGCGTCCATCGTCTGGTGCGCATCTCGCCGTTCGACAATCAAGGCCGGCGCCAGACGTCGTTCGCCGAAGTCGACGTCGTGCCGGAGATGGAAGCGGACGAAACCGGCGAGGTCGAGCTCAAGCCGGACGATCTGAAGTTCGAGACGTTCAAGGCGAGCGGCGCGGGCGGACAGTACGTCAACAAAACGGAGTCAGCGATTCGCGTGTACCATTTGCCGACGGGGATCACCGTCGCTTCGCAGCAGGAGCGCTCGCAGACGCAGAACCGCGAGGTGGCGCTCAACATCCTGCGCGCGAAGCTGGTCCAACGCGCGCGCGAGGAGCAGGAGCAGAAGCTCGCCGACATCCGCGGCGAGCGGCGCGCGAACGAGTGGGGATCGCAGATCCGCAACTACGTGCTGCACCCGTACCAGATGGTGAAGGACGTGCGCACGAACGTCGAGACCGGCAGCGCGCAAGCCGTGCTCGAGGGCGATCTCGACGGCTTCATCTGGCCGTACCTGCAGAATCGCAACACGTTCGCGCCGGTCGCGTCGTGAGCCGGGTCGACGTCGTCGTCGTTTGCTGGAACGACAAGGAGAAGATCGCGACGGCGCTCGACTCCGTCTTCGGGCTCACCGAAGTGCGGCACGATCCGAACTTCGCGCAGGTCGTCGTCTCCGACAACGGCTCCGCCGACGGTTCGCGCGAGTACGTCGCCGAGCGCTACGGCGGGCGCGTGCAAATCGTCGAGAACGGCGCGAACCTCGGCTTCGCCGCCGCCTGCAACCGCGCGTTTGCCGCGAGCTCGTCGGAATACGTCTTCCTGCTCAACCCCGACGCCGAGCTCAAAGACCACGCGCTGGCCGAGATCGTCGCGTTCATGGACGAGCATCCGCGCTGCGGAATCGCCGGGTCGCGCATCTACAACTACGACGGCAGCGTGCAGCAGTCGATCGGCGAGTTCGACAGCTGGGCCGGCGCGTTCTTGCGCAGCAGCGCGTGGGGCGAGCTGGCGCCGTTGCGCCGATTTTCGAACGGTGCTTCGCTGCGCGACTTCGCGACGTTCGATGCGCCGCGCCGTGTCGATCTGGTGATTGGCGCGGCCCTCGCGATTCGGCGTTCGATGCTCGAGGCGATCGGACCGTTCGACGAGCGGTTCTTCCTGTATCACGAAGAGGTCGACTACGCGAAGCGCGCCGCGGACGCCGGCTGGGAGAGCTGGTTCGTTCCGGCCAGCGAAGCCGTGCACGAAGGAATGGGAAGCGCACGCGGCCAGTACAACGTCGAGAAGCGCAAACAAGCGTCGCGCCGGAAGTACTGGATCAAGCATCACGGCCGCGCGTGGTACTACAGTTTGGTCGGCGCTCTCGTCGGCCGCTACGCGCTCTACGCCGGCGTCGTCGCCGGCGTCGTGCTCGCCGGGCGGAGGCTTCTCCGTTAACATGTCCCTTGCGCCGGATGCCGTCACGACGTTCGAGCGAATTGAAGGGTATCGCGTAGTGCGGTCGTTCGGCTACGCGTACGGTCAGGCGAGCCGGCCGCGCAACCTGCTCAAAGCGACCTTTCGGAGCATCGGCGTGCTGATCGGCCTCGCGCCGGTCGACTACCTGACCGATGCCGAACGCGCGCGCACCGATTCGCTCGACGTGCTCCTGCGCAAGGCGGAATCGATGGGCGCGAACGGCGTGATCGGCCTGCAGTTCCAAGCGACCGAAGGCCCCGACGGTGCGACGCGCGTGCTCGCGTTCGGCGAAGCGGTGCTGCTGGACCCGGCACCCGCGGTGAAGCGACCGGAGGACGGCGCGTGAGCCTGGCGGAGCGCGCCCGGCGCGAACGGGCGATCGAACGCGCCTGCGGGGTCGTCGCGCAGTGCCGCAAATGCGAAATCGGCGCGACCCGCCGCAATAGCGTGTACGGTGAGGGCGATCCGTGCGCGTCGCTGATGGTCGTCGGTGAAGGGCCGGGCGAGACCGAGGACAAGCTGGGTCGCCCCTTCGTCGGACGCGCCGGCGAACTGCTCGACCGCATGCTGCTCTCGATCGATCTCCCGCGCGAGGACGTGTTCATCTGCAACACGGTCAAGTGCCGGCCGACAATGGATACCGGAACGCGCTTGGCGAATCGGCCGCCGATGCCCGACGAGATGCGCAACTGCCGGCCGTACCTCGACGAGCAGATCGAGATCATCCGGCCGCGCGTGATCCTCGCGCTCGGCGCACCCGCCGCGAAGTCGTTCATGGGCGAGAAGTTCTCGATCTCCAAGCAGCGCGGCCAATGGTTCGAGGGGCCGCTCGGGACTCCGGTCATCGCGACGTTTCACCCGGCCTACATCCTGCGCCAGACGGGCGGCGCCATGAGCGAGGTCAAGCGCCTGGTCTGGAACGACCTCAAAGCCGTGCGCGACCGCCTGCAAGCCGTCCCGGACACGCCCCCGCCCGAACAGCACACCCTCTTCGAATGATTGGAGCATAGGCGCAAGGTGCACGTTCCACTGGAGTTCGTGAATGCCGCAGCACAGGTTGCCACGCTGATCGTCATCTCGGCGACGGCGGTCGCCGCGATCGTCCAGCTTCGGCACGTCCGCACGGGCAATCAAATCGCGATGCTGAGTAAGCTGTACGATTCTCTGCAGTCGCCGGATTTCGTCGACGCGCGACGATTCATCGCCCGCGACCTGCCCTCGATTCTGCGCG
>JAQBPM010000295.1 GCA_028287525.1 Vulcanimicrobiota bacterium
CCTCGACGTCGACCTCGCGTCCGCTCACCGGGCGCGAAACGCGGCGAGCCAGGGAAACCGCCGGCGCAGCTTCACTGCTGTGCCGTCGCCGGCGTCGACCGGCGCGGTCCCGCGAACGCCGTACTGCGGCGCGAGCAGGATGCCGCGCGCGCGGGCCGCGGCTTCCGCGTCGACGCGCGTCGCTCGCGGCCGCCCGGCGGCGGCGGCGTCGCGAAGGGTCGCGTGGGCCAGGGTCAGCAAACGCCGCGGCGTTCCGGTTGCCGCCGTGACGATCGTGTCGACCGCACCGTCGTCGAAGAGGGCGGTGACCTCCGCGGCCGAGCCGGCCCGCGCGATCCGGTAGGCCAACAGCGCGCGCGCTTCGTTCGCGTCGAGCGCGTCGAGCGTGATCCACGTGTCGACCCGGTCGGCGAGGTTGCGGCGCGACTCGATGCGCTTCCGAAGTTCGGTCTGCCCGAAGAGCACGACGTTGAGCAGTTTGCGCTGCGGGACGTCGTAGTTGAGCAGCAGCCGGATGACCTCGAAGATCTCGTCGCTCGCGTTCTGGGCTTCGTCGATCAGCAGTGCCAGGGTCAGGCCGTCGAGGACCGCCGCGTCGTAGAGATAGTTCTTGAGCGCGTTCTTCAGCGCGGCGGGCGAGCGCGGCGGCAGGGCGAGCCCGAACGAGCGCGCGACGCCGAGCAGAAACTCCGTCTCGTTCGAAAACGACGGGTCCAGGATCTTTCCGAGCCGGACGTCGTCGCGGCCGAGCAGCTCGCGTTCGAGCTGGGCCATCAGGCTGGTCTTCCCCGTGCCGGGGTCGGCGATGACCACCTGAAGTCCGCGCGATTCCAGCACGCCTTCGACCATGCGTTCGCGCGCCTGCGCGAGGGCCGGCGTCGTGCGGTAGAAATGCGGATCAGCCGTGTCGAGGAACGGGTCGCGCTCCAGACCGAAATGCCGGAAGTAGGGGTTCATCCGAGGGGGAGGTTCGGCATGCGGCGGGCAGGCGGCCTTGTCACCGGCCCCTCACCTTTTCAGCGACCGATGCCGATTACTGTCGGGTGAACGTTGCGAGGCCGTACGCGCTCGTGTGCCTGGGCGGCGGACCTCGGTTCTCCGCGCAGCTTCGCGCTCGCTTCGGTACGGTGCCGTTCCGGTACGTCGGCGCTGCGTGGGCCGCGCCGTTCGGTGTCGCGGCCGATCCGTCGCTCGATGCGGCACTGCGAGCGCTTGCCGTCGACACGGTCGTGCTCGTCGCGGGTGGCGTCGCCCTCGAACCTGCCGCAGCCGCCGCGCTGGCCACGCTTGCCGAGCTGCAGACGATCGTTGCGCCGGCGTTCGTGGACGCGTTGGGCCGGGATGCCGGAGTCGGTGCGGTCCCCGTTTTGGATGCCGTCGGAGGGCGCGCGCGCATGTACGCGGGGCTTCGCGTGACGCCGCATGCTGATGCACCGGACGAGCGGCTCGGTTTCGACGGGCGCTGTCTCGCCGCAAGTGTCGCGACGCTGGGCTCGCTCGAACGCTTGCCGAGCGAGCCGGAAGAGTGGCTCGCGGTAATGATTCGCGCTGCTTCGGCGGGCGTGCGCCTCGTGTGCGCCGACGTGACGGTGCGCGTCGAATCGGGCTTTCTGCCCTCGAGCGGCGACGATCCGCGTCGGGCGGCACTCGAGGGGGAGCTCGCTCGCGACGCTGCGCCATGGTGGTCGGGGTTTGCGCTCGACGCCGCGCGCGGCCGCGCGACGCGGTCGGTGCGGTCGAATTTGGGCGAGGACATCGTCGTCGTCGACCCGGCGCCGCGCGCGACGGTCGTGGTCGTCGGTGAGCCCGGCGATCGCGGCCCGATCGAGGCCGCCGTGCGCGCGAACGGTCTGCGCGTCGCTGAGGTCGTCTTCGCCGCGGGCCGCGAGGCCGTCGCGCTGGCGGACGCGGCGCTGCGCAATCGCGGCGACCGGTACGTCGGTTTCGTCGATGCCGCGACGGTGGTTGCGCCGGGGTGGCTCGACGCGCTAGTCGCGACCCTCGAGCGCGACCAGCTCGCGGCCGTCGCGACCTTCGCCGAGGCAGGGATCGACGCGCGCGCGACGGTCGTCGCGGCGGCGCGCATCCCGAGCGCGTTCGTGCTTGACGTCTTCGAGACGGTGCATGGCGCGCTCGCCGATTTCGCTCTGCGGGTGCAGCGTGACGCGCAACTCGCGGTGGTGCGCGTTGCCGCCGGCGAATTGTGCGCGCTCGCGCCTGCGGTCGAGGATTCGGCGTTTCGCGTGCGGTACGGCCGCGCTCCGAGCGAGGCCGAACCGTCGCTTACCGACCTTCCCGCGCCGCGTTTTCGCGGCATCGCGAGCATCGTGATGCTGTCGTGGAACGCGGGCCAATTCACGCGCATCGCGGTCGACTCGATCCGCGCCGTCACCCGCTACCCGTACGAGATCGTGATCGTCGACAACGGGTCGGACGAGGCGACGCACGCCGTCCTCGAAGGGCTCGCGGCCGACGGCGACGACGTCCGCATCGTCTACAACGGCCGCAACGTCGGCTTCGGCGGCGGCATGAACGTCGGGATGCGGCACGCGCGCGGCGACGTCGTCGTGCTGTTGAACAACGACGTCGTGGTGACGCAGGGCTGGCTTGAGGACCTGGTCGGCGCGATGGAAGTGCGCCGGACCGTCGGCTGCACCGCGCCGCGCAGCAATCACGTCGCCAGCTCGCAGATCGTCTCGGCGGAGTACGGGGACATCGAGGCGATGCGCGGGTTCGCCGCGGAGCGCCGCCGGAAGTTTCGCGGTCAGGGCTACACCATGGACCGGGTCGTCGGATTCTGCCTGTGCCTCGACCGGCGCGTCATCGACGAGGTCGGCGGGTTCGATCAGGCCTACGGGATCGGCAACTACGAGGACGACGATCTCTCGTTACGCATGCGCGCGGCCGGCTGGGGGATCTTCGTCTGCGACGACGTCTTCATCCACCACTACGGCAGCGTCAGCTTCAAGGCGAACTCGGTCGACTATCGCAACCTCATGGAAACGAACTGGACGACATTTCAGCGCAAGTGGGGCCTGCCGCCGATGCCGCTCCACACCTTGTATGACGCTCGAGGCCTGCTGCGGCGCGGTTTCGAGCACGAGCGCGACTTCGTGCCGCTCGCAGCGGCCGAATGAGGCTGCGATACCACGCGCGGTTTCCGCGCGCAGTGTGCGAGGGGCTCTCCGAGCTGCAGGGCGACGTGCGGATCGCAGCGTGGCGGCTGGAGCCGGTGCGCACCGTCGACGGTGACGCCTACGCGCTCGACGTGACGTTCGTCGACGCCGCCGGCGCGGTCGCCGTCGTCGGGGGCATCGCCATCGATCGCGTCGCGCTTGCCGATCGCGGGCGTTCGCCGTTTCTCGCGCCGAGCGAGTCCGCAGTCGTCGCGCGTCACCTGGAGCGCGCGTACGCGCTGATCGAAGCGCCTTTGGCCGACCTGTTCGCGACGCGCGGCGAGCCCCGCGAAGCGCTGCACGTATTTGCCGGCGTAGCCGAAGCGATGTTGGGCGAACGGCGCCGTGCGGGCGCGCTCGGCGCGGCGCCGTACGCCTCCGTGGCCCGCACGCGCGGCCGTGACGTTGCGGAGGGCGCGTATCTCGAGACGTGCGTCGCGGGTGCGGTACCGCCGGGCTCTTCCGGCGCTCCTCCGGCGTTCGGCAACCCGGATGCCGATGCGCGCTGCTACGTTGCGCTTTCGGATGCGGCGCTCGCCGCGCAGGACGGCGCGTTTCGCGCCGCGCTGGACATCGCCGAGACCCTCGCCGGCGACGAACTGCGGGTCGAGGTCGCCGGTTACGACGGCCGCCCGCTCGACGGCTACGCGTTCGTGCACATCGTGGGGCTGGACGATCCGCACGCCGCCGCGGCGCTGCTTCACGCTGCGCGGGCTCGCGGCGCGCGCACGCTGCTCACGCCGCGTTTCGACGACCCCGCGAACGGCGGCTTCTGGGGAGCGCGCGCGCACGCGCGCGTCCTGCGCATCACGGCGGATGAAGAACTGCTGGCGGCGTTCCTCGACGCGCTGGCGGGACGGCATCTCGTGCTCGACGACGGCGTGCGGCCGGGCGCACCGTGGGACCCGGTGCCCGGCTATCGCGATGCGGAACGGGCGGCGTTGCAGATCGCCGACGTCGTGTTCGTCGCGTCGGCGGCCGAAGCGCAGCGGATTCGCGCGCTCGGCGTCGAGCGCGCGTTTGCCGCGATCGTGCCAATTGCGCCGGTAGTCGCAGCTCCCGAACCGGACGCCGCGCCGTACGTCCTCGCCGTCGCACCGGTCGGACCGTTGTCCGCGTCGGCGACCATCGCGCGCGCGGCGGCACGCGCCGGACTCCCCGTGCGCTTCGCGGGCGAAATCGTCGACGGCGCGTACGCGGCGCGTGCGCGCGCGTACCTGGACGACCGCTCGGCGCTCGCGCCCGGCGACCCGGGCGTGGGTGCGCGCGTCGTGGTCGACGTGTCGTGGACCGGCGCGGACCTCGGACGTCTGGCGGCGTACGCCGTGCACGGTGTTCCCGTCGTCGCGTCGTCGCTCTGCGATGCGCGCGAGGTGCTCGGTGCGAACGGCGTTTGGCCGGCCGACCCGGCAGTCGAGGTCGCGCTGGCGCGAACGCTGCGCGAAGCGTGGGACGCGAGCGCGCACGGCGATCCGGCGCTGACGGCGCTAGCGGCGCACGTCGGCGCGCGCTGCCGCGCCGACGTACTGCGCGCGTGTCTGCGGTCCGGCTATTTGGCCGCCGAGCCCGTCGCATGACCGTGGAGACCTTCTGGGACAATGCCGCGCATGCCGCGGCGGCAGAACGGCTTCGCGCTCTGGCCCATGTGCTTGGCGGGGACCTCGTCGTCGCAACCGACCCTGCCGGACTCAGTGCTTCCGTCGCGAGGCTGATCGACGCGCGGCGGCATGGGACGCTCACCGCCCTCTACGTCGCGCTGCCTGACCCGCTCGAGCAGCTGGTCGTCTCGGTTTATGGGCAAGCTTGGGCGAACGACGACCTCGAGCATCGCAAAGCGATCGCCGACGGATTTGCGCGCAGCACGCTAACGATCAACGGCAAGCCGGTCGCCGAACATGCGGTGGTCGACCCGGCGTTTCGCCGTGCGCTGTACGCGGCGGTTCGCCTCGCCGATGTGGTTCTCGTCGATTCAGCCGAGCATGCGCGACGGCTTGAGGCGGTGCTGGGGCGACCGCCGAATCGCGCGGTTCCGATCGTCGCCGGTCCGCGTGCCGACCTTCCGCTTCCGCGCGGTCGACGCGTCGTCGTCTACGCACCGCGCATCGAACGAACTGCGCTGCGCGTCTTCGACGTGCTGTTTGCGAATCGCGATTTTCCTTGGAGCGTGATCGCGCGCGAGAACGCCCGCGATCCGCTGCCCGGCGACACCGCGGTCGCCATCGCACCTGCCTGGACGAGTCTCGATGATTCGCTGGCGCTGCACGCCCGCGGAATCCGGGTCGCGGCGCCGTTCGGATCCGGGGCGCCTGCCGTCGGCGTCGCGTTCGGATACGACCCGCTGCGCGCCAAGACGCTGTTCCGCGCCATCGATGCCGCGCTGACCGAACAGATGCCCGTTTGCGGTGTGACTGCGCGAGTCGACGACGCGGTCGGACGCGAGCGGGTAGAGCGTAATGGGGGGCCGCTGCTCTCGGCGATCGTGCGGACGTACGACCGGCCGGGCCTGCTGCGGCGGGCGCTGGAGAGCCTGGCTGAGCAAACGTATCGCGATCTCGAGGTCGTCGTCGTCAACGATGCTGGGCCCGACGTGACGCCCTTGCTCGCCGAGCTCGCGGAGCGTCTCACGATCCGCTACGTTCACCGCGCGTCGAACGGCGGACTCGTCGCCGCCGTGAACGACGGCGTTCGAAACGCCCGCGGGACGTACATCGGTTATCTCGACGACGACGATATGTGGTATCCCGATCACGCGGCGCGTCTGGTCGACGCGCTCGAACGGACCGGCGCCGGTGTGGCATACGGAAATTGCGTCGCCGAATACGCCGATGTCGTCGACGGCATCCTCGTGCCTCGCGAGTACGCGATCTTCACCGATCGCGACTTCGAAAAAGACGCGTACCTGTACGATAATCTCGCGACCGTTCACAGTTACGTGCACCGGCGGGATCTTTTCGAGCGCTTCGGGCTGTTCGACGAAGCGATGGGCGCCGCTGACGACTGGGAGATGTGGCTGCGCATGACGCGCGACATCGATTTCGTGCACGTCGACCGGGTGACGGTCGAGTACTCCTGGCGTCGCGATCCGTCGTCCGAGAACATGACCTTCCGCAAGCAGCGCGCGTTCGCGAACGCGCATCTTCATGTTGCGCAGAAGCACGCTGCGGCCTACGCCCGCTGGCCATCGCTCCTGCGCGGACGCCACGATACAGCGGCGCGGTTCAACGCGGTCGCCGAGCAGCTAGAGGTCGATCCATCGCTGGCGCATGCGTTCTTCGTGCCGCCCGATCCGGTGCCGTAGCGTACGCGCGCTGGGCTCGGGCTTTGCGCCAGGATCAGCGCGCGCTCACGTCACAGTCGCATAGCGCGGCAGCCGAGGTGCCGGCACGTCGGACGAGCGCAGGTGAGCCAGATACCGCTCACGCGCTGCGAGAATGTGCGGGAGGCCGGTCGCTCCGTAGCGGCGATACACGTACTCGTAGCCGCCGGCGAACAGGTGATGGTTGGCTGCGGTCGCCTGACCGCCCCAGTTGACGCGAATCGTGTACGCAGTGGTCGGCCGGTCGAGGTGAACATAGTCGAAGCGCTGCGCGAGGCGCAACCACATCTCGACCTCTTCGCCCCCGAGTCCCTCTGGATCGAATGGCCCTACTGCCTCGATCGCTGCTCGACGGCAAAAGACCGTCATGTAGCCGATCCGATTTGCGACCAGCAATTCGAATGAGGTTATGCCGGGATTGCGTTCGAGGTCCCAGCCAAGCTCCGTTTCGCTGCCATCGCTCTCACGCCGCACCAACCGAACCAGGAAGTTGGAGTACGCGCAGCACGCGCCAGTTCTCTCGAGCGCTTCAATGCTCGACGCGACGTGATCGGGAAAAAACCAGTCGTCGTCGTCGAGGAAGGTGACAAATTCCCCGCGCGAGCGCGCGTAACCGTCGTTACGCGGCATCGTCGAGTTGCCAGTGTTTTCGCTGCGGTTGACCAGGAGCGTCCCAGGGAAGTCGGCCACGACATCCTCGACCGGCATGCCGTTGTTGTTGACGACGACGACTTCGAGATTGGGATACGTCTGCGCCCTCAGCCGGGTGAGGTTCGCGCGCAGATCGTGCGGCCGGTTCCAGGTCGGCATGACGATCGATACCAGCGGCGCGCGATCCCGCACGAGCGCTGGAGGTACGGGCGGCGGAACCGGGTCAGCACGTCGCAAGCGCGGCGACGTCGCCCCAAACGCGCGAAGGATCGCCTCGATGAAACCGATCCGCGCCCACGGTTCGTAGCTTTCGATGCCATCGAGGTATTCGGCAGCGCCGGACGTCCAGCTCGCGCAGAGTGGTATTCCATAGCGCGAGAGCGCGATCGCCGCGGCGGGATCGTCGGGATCGAGTGCGATGATCACGCGTGCTGAGGCCAGCACCCTCGCGACGTTCGGCGTTGCAGAGTCGACAGTGAGTACCGGCGCCCGAACGTCCCAGAGCATCGCCTGCGCGACAGAGACGAGTGATGGAGCGACATCGGCTGCCCACAGCACAATGTGCTCGCCGCGCGGGACGGTGCCGGGCGGCATGGGAACGCGGTCGTCCTCAGGAATCCCGATCACCTCACGCGCCGGCCGTTCGCCGAAGAGTCGCCGAGCGCGTTCGCGCTCCATTACGGAGCGAAAGATCACTCGATCGGCGATCGCGCAGCCGTGCTGGTAGGCAATCGCGGCGGCGGCTCCATACCAGCCGTCCTCGACCACACCCTGAGCTTGATCGTTGACCGCGAGCGTGCCGGCGGCGAGCATGTCCAGCCGCCCCGCGCGCTCGTCAGGACTCGGTGCCTCGAGGAACTGCGATGCGACGGTGCGCAGCAACGCGACACGCGGTTCCTCGACTTCGATTGCGAGGTCAACTCGGCGGCCTGCCCGACGGCGTTCGAGCACAGCCGGGATGACGCTGGCGAGGGACGACGGAGTCGCGACGAGGACGTCGTCGCGGCCGCCGTAACGGCGCGCGAGCGACGTCATCCCTGACCGGCCTTGTAGAGACGCGCATCCTCCGGAACATAGTACTCCTCGAGCGACGTCGGCATGCGCACATCGAAGCCGAGAAAGCGCCTGCCGACGGGCCCGAGCCGATCGAACAACTCCGCGGACACCAGCCGCGGGTAGTCGAACTGCTGGCGCATATAAGGGCGGCACACGTTCATCGTGACCGCGTGACGTATGCGGTTCGTGCGGTTGACGCCGCCGCGATGAAAAGTACGCGCGTTAAAAACGATCATCTCTCCGGCTCGCGGGAGTGGGGTCTCCGCGTCGGCGTCGAACGTCGCATCGTCGGGCGCCTCCGGAACAAGGTGTGAACCCGGGAGCAGGCTCATTGCGCCATTTTCGATCATGAAGTCGTCGAGCGCCAGCGTGAAACCGACGTTCGTGACGTAGCCGGGGATCCAACGCGGTGCATCGACGTGCACCCGACGCGCATAGTTGGTGCCGCCGGCCGGCATCGACGACGAGGTGTACGCGAAGAGAATGCACGCAGGCCCGAGGAGGGCAGAAGCGTAGGCGTGGATCACTGGATTCTCGAGCAATTGCAGGAACGAGTCGCCGCGCGTCATGAGGTTCATCACCATGTTGGCGTCGCGGTAGTGCGGATTCGTTTTCCAGCGAACGAGATCTTCGCCAATCGCACGTTCGAGATCGGTGCGAAGCGCCGCGACATCGGCCGGGCCGGTGACAGCGGGCACGACGGCGAACCCGCGCTCGGCGATCGCCCTCAGCGCGGCATCGGGGACCGAGCGCGTTTCAATCACGCGACGCAGACGAAGCGCAGGTATTTGAACAAGTGTGATGTCGTCGGGAGAGCACGGCGTAGGTACGCCTCGACGGTTTTCATGTCCGCTTCCGACTGACCGTGGAGGATCGCGCCTTGGCCGAGATACCATTCCGGCGTCACCTCTACGAACGAGAAGCCCGCCGCACGCGCGTCGACCGCAAACTCGTCTGGATCGAATCCGCCGAGGACCGATTTGATCGGCTCAGCGTCCCGGAAGGTTTGGGCGCTGATGCCGAACTCGCCCTCGACGGCGTCGTCGGTGTGCAGCACGCTCTGGATCTCGCGCGAAACGATGTCGCTGTAGTCTCCGGCGCGCTGCTCGAGTTCGTTCATCGCCGCCCAGAAGCGTTTGTTCGGCTCGAGATCGATATAGAAGAGACCACCCGGTTTGAGCACGCGGCGGACTTCGCGCAGGATCGCCGCATGGTCGGCAACGTGGTGCATGAACGCATACGACGACGCCATGTCGAACGTCGCGTCGGAAAACGGGAGTGCCTCGGCGTGCGCCTCGTGAACGAAGACGTGGCCGCCGCTCCGGTCGACGCGCTCGAGCATTGCCGGCGTGACATCGACGCCGTCGATTCGTTCGAAGAGATCGCGGGCAATATCGATCACGAAGCCGGTCCCGCAACCAACGTCGAGAAGATGGCCGCCGCCTGCGCGTTTGGCGAGGGTCTGCAGGATGCTGCGCACCCTCGCGCGGTTCTCTGGGCGGAAGTGGGGTTCGTTGGTTTGATACGTCGATGCCATCCGCGTGTGAACCTCGATGTTCGCGCGGATGACGTCGTCGCGCGTCGCGGCGGCAGGGGTCGTCATGGGGTCCTCCGGCTAGTCTGCGGCGGGAAGGGGTAGTGTGCGGCGGGAAGCGCGCGCCGATGCTGTTGCGCGGTCGCCTGGTTCGTTTGCGTGCTATCGAGTCGAGCGATTTCGAGACGTGGCGATCGTGGATCAACCGGCCCGACGTCATGGAGGGCATGGATCGTGCGGTGATCGCGACGGCCGCGCAGCACAAGCGGTACGTCGAGACTGCGGTCGCCGACGATCGCGCCGTGTTCCTCGCGGTTGAGACGCTGGAGGCCGAGCGCCTGTCCGGAATCGTGTGGCTGTGGGATGTCGATCACCGGCATCGCCGGGCCGAGGTTCGGATCGTTATCGGCGATCCCGAGGCGCGCGGGCGCGGTTTCGGAACCGATGCGCTCGAAGCGCTCGCAACCTACGCCTTCGGGACGCTGCGATTGCGCAAGCTCTATGCGTACATTCACGCTTCCAACGAGGCGTCGCGCCGTGCTTTCGAGCGCGCCGGCTTCGCGCTCGAGGTGACGCTCGAGCGCGAGGCATACCGGAATGGCTGCGAGACGGACGTTCATCGCATGCGTAGATTCGCGGACGAGCGGCACGACTAAGCTGCGACGCGCTTGCCGACCGCGGCGCCGACCGCCGCTGCGACGGCGTCGAGCTCCGCCGGGCCGAGATCGTAGTGCATCGGCAGCCTGATGAGCCTCGCGCTCAAGTCATCGGTGAGCGGGAGGGCGCCGCCGTGGACACGGCCGTACCGGAGGCCTGCCGGAGCTGAATGCAGCGGGACGTAGTGGAAGAGCGCATGCACGCCGAGCTCCCGCAGCGTCGACAAAACGGACTCGCGCTCGTGGGCTGTTTGCAAGAGCAAGTAATACATGTGCGCGTTGTGCGTCACATGGGCTGGGATGGTTGGTCGTTGCACGACTCCGGCAGCGGCCAGCGCGCCGAATCTCTCGTGATATCCAGCCCAGATCGCGAGCCGGCGTTTGAGCAATTCGTCGGCGTGCTGGAGCTGTGCCCAGAGGAACGCCGCGACGATTTCGCTTGGCAGGTACGAGGAGCCGAGGTCCACCCACCGATATTTGTCGACGCGGCCGCGCAGGAAATTGGTGCGGTTCGTGCCTTTCTCACGAATGATTTCTGCGCGCTCCAAGAAGTTGCCGTCGTCGCGTACGAGGAGGGCCCCGCCTTCGCCCGAGATCACGTTCTTCGTCTCGTGGAAGCTCAGAGCCCCAAAGTCGCCGATCGTCCCGAGCGGAGCATTGCGATACGTCGAGCCGAGCGCCTGTGCGGCGTCCTCGATCAGTAGAACACCGTGCTTGCGCGCAAGGTCCGAGAGGGCGTCCATTTCGCATGCGACGCCGGCATAGTGGACCGCCACGATGGCTCGCGTGCGAGGCCCGATCGCGTCGGCGACCTGGCGCTCGTCGAGGTTCAGCGTGTCGGGACGGATGTCGACGAAGACCGGCTTCGCGCCGCGCAGCACGAACGCGTTCGCGGTCGACACGAATGTGTACGACGGCATGATGATCTCATCGCCGACGCCGACGCCGGCGAGTAGTGCCGACATTTCGAGAGCCGCGGTACACGAATGCGTCAAGAGTGCGCGTGCCGCGCGCGTCTCGCGTTCGAGCCATTCTTGCGCCAGCCGCGTGAAACGTCCGTCACCAGAGAGGTGCGCGGCGGCGATCGCTTCGGTGATGTAGCGAAGCTCGTCGCCGGTCTCGTGCGGTTTGTTGAATTGGATCACGCGATCAAAGCCTCGGTGCGACGGGCGCGGATGTTTGCAATCGTCTCGGGTCCAATCGCGAACAGCGTATCGACCACTGATACGGCTGGCTCATACGGCGGGTGCGGCTGATCGTACGGCGGGTAGTCGTAGGTCACAAATTCGAGTCCGATACCCGCCCGCTCGAAATGCTCGGGAATGATATATGTGCGCGCCGAGGGCCCACTGAGGTACCGCGTCGCACCGATCTGCGTCAAGAGATCGAGGAGGCGATCGCCCTTGCTTCCGCTCAGCGCGAATCCGGACGAACGGACGAACCGCGTCGAGGAGCCGAGCTCTCGCGCGATCGCGACGGTGAGGTCAATCGTCAGATCGGCCAGCAGCGGCCCACGCTGCTCGAGAATCGACGCCACCAGGGGTGCGTAGCGCGCGTAATATGGTTGTCGCCCGTACGCGTGCCGCAAGGTCTCGAGATGCGAGCGGACCCAATCGCGACGGTGGTCGATCGTGATCGCACTGATCGGGGTCCCCCCGACGACGGCGCCGTGAGCGTGGACGGGGACCGTCAACCACACCGGGCCGGCATGCGTCTTGACGCGATTCCGGTTGCGCCAGCCGTGTTTGTCATACTGCACGTCATCGTAGAACACGAATACGTCTGCTCGATCGACCAAGTCGAAGTAGCCCCGCCACGGGAGGTAGGAGGGTTGGAGGACGACGGCGGTGAGATCGGCCAGGCCTCGGGACGCGCCCATAGGAGGGTTATCGGCACGAACGGGAGTCCCGTCCAGCGCGTTCAGGCTCGGGCCGGTCCGGCCGATGGAGGGGTTATGACGGAGTCGGCACCGCTGCTAAGCATTTCCGCCCGGGCCAAGATGGACGGCATCGTCCAACGCCTCATCACGCGCGCGGTCGGCGACTACGGCATGTCCGCAGCGACAGCGCCCGTGCGCGCAGCGTCGATCCTCTCACTCGACGATCAAGACTTCCGCTTCGAATTGATCGATCGGTTGACCGGTGGCCTGCTTGCTGAGCCGCGGCGCATCTTGGAGATCGGATGCGGCAGCGCCCCGTTTCTGTATAGTGCGTTGCGTCGAGGGCATGCGGCGCTCGGCATCGACGTCGATTACGAGCGGATCCGCATCGCAGAGCTAAAGATCGACGCGTTCGGCCTGCCCGAGACGTTTCGTGGGACCGCCCGGCTCGGTGATGCAACCGCGCTCGATTTTGCGGCGGGCGCATTCGACCTGATCACGAGCTGGGCCGTCATCGAGCACATTCCCGACCTGGAATCGGCCCTCTTCGAAAGCGTCCGCGTGCTGCGGCCGGGCGGATTCATCGTGTTCACTGCGCCCGACTATCGCGGCGGGTTCGAAGCGCACTACGAGATGCCGTGGCCCCCAATGGCCCCGCGCTCGGTCTGCGAACGGTGGGTTATGGCGTTCGACAAGCCGCCGGGCGGCATCGGCACGTTCTTCCCGATCACCTATCCGCGCGTCGCCGCCGCACTCGAGAGCCTCGGGTGCCGCATCGTCAACGCTGAGCTGACGCTCCCCCTCGACCTCGAGACAACCCGTCTGCTCGACGTGCATGATCAAGCGGCGCTCGAACGGACAGCCGAGATGATCAAGGGAATGGGCGCTCGTGGGACTCTCCCCCTCTCGCTCCGCGGGACGACCGTCTTCCACGTTGCTGCGCGGAAGTTGTAGCCCGGCGATTGGCTCCCGCGAATCTTCGCAGCATTACGCCACGTCGTAACGCTGCGCCGCAGTCCCCAGCCGCGGCCCCAGAACGACAACGATAACCGCCGCGGCGAACATCGGCACGAACGCCGCCGCCGCAACGTGCGTCGCGTCCCAGGCCGCGCCCGAGAGCAGCGTCGTCACGAACGAGATCGAGTAGCCCAAGGTGAAACTGCCGGCCGAGATGCGCGGCACGTCGTCGTGCGTCCCGACCAGGGCGGGCAGCGCGAAACTCATAGTCAGCACGTACGCTGCAAACAAACCGAACAACGCCGACGCGACGACCACCGCGCCCCCGCCCAGCAGCAAAAACGCAACGAGCGCGGCGACGAACATCCCGGCCGCCGCAAACGACGTCGTGCGCCGCCCCAGCACCGCCATCGGCAAGAGGCCGACCGCGAACGAGGCCGGGATCTGCCCGATGTTCAGCGCGGCGAGCGCGGGTGCGATCAGGTTCGCCTGCCCGGTCGAATGGAGGTAGTCGGGCAGGAACGTGTTGGCTCCGAAATACGCCAAGCTCGCCGCCGACTGGTACGTCCCGATCTGCAGAACCCGACGGTCGCGGAAATCCGGAAACCAGCGGACGCCGACCGCCGGACGTACGTCGCCCGGCCCGCCGAAGAGTGCGAGAGCGACCGCGGTCAGCAGCACCGGCACGCTCCACAGCGCAAGCGAGGCCTGCCAGCTCCCGCCGGCGAGCGGCAACATGAACGGGATCGTCAGCGAGGCGCTCAGCGCCTCGCCGCTCAGCAGCCCGTTCGCCCAGATCCCGGTGGCGAGCGCGACGCGCTCGGGGAACCAGGCCCGTGCGAGGCTTGGAAACGCCGGCTGGCTGATCGCGATCCCCACCCCCATCAGCAGGGTCATCGCGAAGAGCATCGGCGCCGACGTCCCGGCCCCGCGCAGCGCCGACGGGATCGCGATCGCGAACAGCCCGAGGACGAGTGCCCCGCGCGCGCCGAGCTTGGCGGTGAAGAGTGCCCCGAAGACCGACGAGAGCGCCAGCACGAGGACCGGCAAGTTCGAGAGCGCTGCGATCGCGGACTCATCCAGCCCGAGGTCGCGGTGGATCAGCGGGATGATCGGCGGAAGCGCCAGCAGCGTCAGCCGCAGGTCGATGCCCGCGAGCCACAGCAGACTCGCGCGTACGATCGGGCGGGACGTCATCGCCCCCGGCGTTCGCTCGGGGTGACGTCGTAGCCTCGACGTGCTCGAAGCGCCGTTAGGCGCGAGCCTCGAGCGGCGCGACCTCCTCGACCGGAACCTCGCGCAGCGTCATCCGTCGGCCCAGACCCAGCAGCTCACCCGCTCGCGCGAGGAGCGGCGAGATCGCTGCGACGAGCGGCCTTCGCAGCGGTTCGGTCATGAACGGCCGGTCGGCGAGCCACCAGAAGGCGAACCCGACGCCGACCCCGGCCACGATTCCGGCCGGGAAGGCGAGCACTCCGTGCA
>JAQBPM010000304.1 GCA_028287525.1 Vulcanimicrobiota bacterium
GACGAGTTGGAGATCAAGGGATCGCCGCACGCGAAGCACGCGACGATCGCCCCAAACATCCCGTGGTTTCTCTCGCTGCTCGACGCGTTCGCTATCCGGATCGATACCGGCGGCGGCGACGCGCCGACCTTCGCCGACGGCCTCGAAGTGCAGCGGCAGCTCGAGGCCATCGGCTACGGGCGCACCGGCTAAGAGCCGGCCACCGCCGCCTGCACATCGAGGCGACCGAAGCCCTGGCGGGTGGTCGAGATCGTGGGCGGGAGCTTATGGGCGGTCGTCGTGAGGATGTTTAGCGCCTGTGACGGGGTGAGGCTGCGGGTTCCACCGTGCTTTGCCATCATGAGCGCAACCGCTGCGGAGACCTGCGGCGTCGCCTGTGACGTCCCGTTGAAGAGCACGACGCAAACACCGCCGCTGTTCGAACACCGATCTGCGGGCAGGTTGGCCGTCGTCGTCCCGTAGCCGGCGATCCAGTGGAGGAAATCAGGCGGGGCAGCGGGATCGTCGCCGCGCGCATCACCTCCGGGCGCAACCAGGGTCGGAGTGTCGTTCGAATAATACGCAATGCCCTCCCCGGTGATCGAAGAGTATACGTTCGGTACCGCGTCGGTGACGGTCGACGCGCCGACGGCGATAACGCCGGGGTACGCCGCCGGGTAGTCGGGCAGGAAACCCACACCCTCATTGCCGTTGGCAGCGACGACCGTGACGTTGTTTTGAATCGCGAACGCAACAGCTGCCTGTTCCGCCGCGTCCACGCCGCCGCTATTCGGGGACCCGAGGCTCAGGTTGATCACGGACGCGCCACTTGCGACGGCATCGCGAATCGCAGCTGCTTCATCAACAGTGTCCGCACCTTGGCAATCGACGGTCGACGTCGTATCGGGGAAGATTTTATAGACCAGCAAATGCACGTCCCAACCGGTCCCTGCGAAACCATAGGCGTTGTTTGTCGTCGCGGCGACGAGGCTGGAGACATTGGAGCCGTGGGCGTTCGTGTCTTGCGCCGACGTGGTGACGATGCCGCCGACGATGCTCAAGGTCTTGTCGAGCTTCGGCCCGAGATCGGCGTTGGTTTCATCGACACCTGTATCGATCACGGCGACTTTGATCCCCGTGCCGTGTGACAGCGCCCAGGCACCCGGATCGACGTTCGTGATCGAGAGGTACCATTGTTGATCGTTGTCGAGCAGCGTATCGTTCGCCGCCGCATCGCCTGTGAGGAACCGGCGGTGGACCGCCGCGACGTCAACGACACCCGCGAGACCCCGGAGTTGCGCCGCAACCTTCGTCGCGTCGGAGCCCGCGGGCAGCGTAATCGCTTCGTGCACTACGCCGTTCTCGCCGCCGAGCGGTACGGTCCGAAGCGCCGCCACGCTGTTCCGCATGGAACTTGCCGTGCGCTCGTCCGCACGGCGCGTTACGTAGAGTCGATCCGATACGGTTTGCGACTGACCGGCGAGAGACTGCGCCAAGCGTCGCGAACCGTTCGGTCGAACGGCAGACGAGCTACACACGTCCGTATTTCCCGGAGGCGCAACGGCGACGAGCGTAGGCGAGGCGAATATCGCGACGACGAAGTTCGTCCCCGGCGTTATGGTATATCCCGCGTCGAGCGGCGCGAAGGTGAAGGTCGACCCGATCTTTGTCGTGGCACCGGCCGCTGCGGTCCAACCGACTGTCGGATCGGGATTATAGACCGCCAGGTAGCCGTACGTCGGGACAATTCCCACAGGCGTCGCGACCAAACCAGGCGTGAGTTTGAAAGACACACTCGCGGAGGACGACATGGTGATGTACGCGATCGGCATCAGCGTTCCACCGACCGATTTCGGTCGTCGCGCTGCGTCCGAGACAGTCGGCACGCCGCTCGGGGGCGCGGCAGTAAGCGTCGCCGTCAGCGTCGCCGAGCCTCCAGTAGTGGCAGGCATCGTCATGCTCGCACCGACACCGCCCGGAATCGTGCCGAACGTGACCGGCGAAGTGCCGGTCGAGGTGACGGTGAAGGACTTGGTTGACCCGTTCGGGTTCGGCGTCGGAGTCGTTGAGGGCGTGACCACGGGCGTCGCCGTGGGAGACGGCGTCGGCAGCGCGAGCGGCGACGCGAACAAGGCGAAGTACGTCGAACTACCGGCCGTCAAGCCGACGCTCGCGACCGTCGTCGAGAAGGTCAGCGTGTTTCCGTTCGAGACGGTCGGCGTGATCTGCACGAAGTTCCATCCGCTTAGCGGCTGCGACGGATCGTAAAGCCCGAGGTAGACCGATGACGGCGTCACGGTGAGCGGCAAGACGACCGTGATGGTCGGCGTGTTCGCGAAGCTGATGGCAGCCGAGGCCGAGAGCGTGAGATAGACGAGCGGCGCGATCCCTGCAACACCGATGGCCGCGGGCTTCCGCCGCATCGCCGATAGTGCCGGAGCACCGGAGGGCAGCGTGCTGCTCAACGTCGCGGTCACCGTCGCGCTTCCGCTGGTCGAAGTCGGGAAGCCGACCGTCCCGGTGTAGTTGCCCTGCGGCCCCGCGACGGGTCCGAGCGACGTCGATCCACCGCTCGCTGGGCTGACCGCGAACGAGCCGGTCGACGTGGATGGGGTGGGCGTCGGGTTGGTAGTTGGAATCGGCGTAGGCGTCGCGCCGCCGCCGGGCGGTGGGACCGCCGAACCGCCGCCTCCGCCGCCGCCGCAAGCGGCGAGCGCGATCGACATGGCGAGCGCCGCAATGACACTGCTCGACCGACGGAAACTCAACCCGACCACGGCCTACCTCCAAGCAGGAACTGGCCGGGGCAGAGCCCGGACCCATCTTCTCTGTTCGGAAGGCGGGACCGGGCTCATTAGCCTGTCTACGGCGCGACGCTAGGCGGCGTCGTTACGAGCCGGCCACCGCCGCTTGCACGTCGAGGCGGCCCGCGCCCTGGCGGGTGGTCGAGATCGTCGGCGGGAGCTTATGCGCGGTCGTCGTGAGGATCGTCAGCGCCTGTGCCGGCGTGAGGGTGCGGCTTCCACCGTGCTTTGCCATCATGAGCGCAACCGCTGCGGAAACCTGCGGCGTTGCCTGCGAAGTCCCGTTGAACAGCACGACGCAAACACCGCCGCTATTCGAACACCGATCTGCGGGCAGGTTGGCGGTCGTCGTCCCGTAGCCGGCGATCCAGTGCAGGTAATCGGTGTCGGTGGTGCCCGCCGCGTCGCCTCCCGGCGCAACGAGCGTCGGACTATCGTTCGAATAACTGGCAATGCCCTCCGAGGTGATCGAAGAGTAGAGATTCGGTGTCAAGTTGCTGACGTTCGACGCTCCGACGGCGATAACGCCGGGGTACGCCGCCGGGTAGTCGGGCAACTTCCCCACGCCTTCATTGCCGTTGGCGGCGACGACCGTGACGTTGTTTTGAATCGCGAACGCAACAGCTGCATGTTCCGCCGCGTCCACGCCGCCGCTATTCGGGGACCCGAGGCTTAGGTTGATCACGGAGACTTGGTTCGCGACGGCGTCGCGAATCGCGGCCGCTTCGTCGGCAGTGTCCGCACCTTGGCAATCGACGGTGGACGTCGTATCGGGGAAGACCTTGTAGACCAGCAAATGCACGTCCCAGCCGGTCCCTGCGAAACCATATTGGTTGTTGGTGGTCGCTGCGACAAGACCGGAAACGTTGGAACCATGGCCGTTCGTGTCTTGTGCCGACGTGGTGACGATGCCGCCGACGATGCTCTCGGTCTTGTCGAGCTTAGGCGCGAGGTCGGTGTTGGTTTCATCGACGCCGGTATCGATCACGGCCACTTTGATTCCGGCACCGTGGGTCAACGCCCAGGCGCCCGGATCCACGTTCGTGATCGAGAGGTACCATTGACGGTCGTTGTCGAGCAGCGGATCGTTCGCCACGGCATCGCCGGTGAGGAAACGGCGGTGGACCGCCGCGACGTCAACGACACCCGCGACGCCGCGGAGCTGGGCCGCAACCTTCGTCGCGTCGGAGCCGGCAGGCAGCGTAATCGCTTCGTGCACCAGGCCGTTCTCGCCGCCGAGCGGCACCGTTCGAAGTGCCGCCACGCTGTTGCGCATGGAACTCGCCGTGCGGTCGTCCCCATGGCGCGTCACGTAGAGTCGATTCGATACGGTTTGCACCTGGCCCGCGGACGACTGTGCCAAGCGTCCGGCGCCACTGGGCTGAGCGGCGACGGAAGCGACGCACACGTCTGTATTCCCCGGGGGCGCAACGGCGACGAGTGTGTTCGAAGCGAACACCGCGACGACGAAATTCGTCCCCGGCGCTATCGTGTACGACGCGTTGAGCGACGAGAAGGTGAAGGTCGCCCCGATCTTTGTTGTCGCACCCGCCACTGCGGTCCAACCATTCGTTGGATCATAGCCCGCCAGGTAACCGTACGTCGGCAATGTTCCGGCCGGCGGCGTGGCGACGACGCCGGGCGTGAGCTTGAATGTCACGCTGACCGACGACGACACGGTGACGTACGCAATCGGCGTCAGCGTGCCGCCGACCGATGCCGGTCGACGCGCGGCGTCGGACACGGCAGGGAAGCCGCTCGGCGGCGTTGCCGAGAGGGTCGCCGTGAGCGTCGCGCTGCCGCTTGAGGTCGCCGGCATCGTCACGGTCGCGCCGATACCGCCCGTGATCGTATCGAACGATGCGGTTGCCGGCCCGGAAGGACTCACCGCGAGCGTCTTGGTCGACGTCCCGGGTCCCCCGGGGCTTGTTGGCGGCGTGGCGGACCCGCCACCGCCGCCTCCGCCGCAGGCGGACAGCACGGCCGCCGCAACTGCCGCGCTAACGACCCGACGCACGGACTTCAACGAAAGAACGCCCACTGATACCCCCCGGCAACGTAGCCGCACATGGCCGGATAAACCGACCACGCACGCGCGTGGTGTTCGCATAGCGAACCCGGCCACCTAGCTTATCGAGTTACGGCTTCGTTAGGTTTTGCTGAGGTTCCGGCCGAGCGAACGCTTATCACGCCGTGCGTGCGGGCACACTTTCGAGCTTGCGCCACATCAAACCGAGTGCGCCCACGGTTGCTCGCTCGCGAATGTCCGTCCGATTGCCGGGATACGTGAATCGCCGCGTCTCGACTTCGCCGTCCGCCGTCGCCAGGGCAAACCACACCAGGCCGACCGGCTTCCCGGGAGTGCCGCCGTCGGGACCTGCGACGCCGGTCGTCGCGATAGCGACGTCGGTTCCGAAACGTTCGCGGGCGCCGCGCGCCATCGCGACGGCGGTCTCCTCGCTGACGGCTCCCGAACGTTCCAGCGTCTCGACCGGTACGCCGAGGACGGACGTCTTGATGTCGTTCGCGTAGGCGACGACGCCGGCGCGGAACACGCGTGACGCGCCCGCGACCGCGACGACGGCCTCCGCGACCAAGCCGCCCGTGCACGACTCCGCGGTTGCCAGCGTCAGTCCGTCTTCGGCAAGCCGCTTCACGATCGCGCCGGCCAGCGTGATGTCGTCGT
>JAQBPM010000381.1 GCA_028287525.1 Vulcanimicrobiota bacterium
CGCGGCCTCCTCGCCGGCGACGCCGGCGCGCGCACGCCGCACGGCGTCCGCCGGCAGCGCGACCGCGAGCGCGACGATGCCGCGCAGCGTGCGCGAATATGACGTCCGATCGACGGGCGCGCTCGCACGCGCGATCACGGTCTGCTCCGCGCCTCCGAGCCGTTCGATCCGCACCTCGACCGAACTCCATCCGCGCTCGACGTCCTCGAACCCCGGCGGATAGCCGGGCAGCACGACCTCCCAGCAGCCCCATCGGGCGCTAGCGAGGGCCCGGATCTCGTCCGAGGGCGCGAACAGGAGGACGGCGTCGAGCGCGCTCGTATTCGAGGGGTCGGCGGACGCCGGATCGGCCAGGGCGGGCGGATCCCACGGCACCAGCGCGAACGCCGCCGCCTGCTCGCGCGCCAGCCCTGCCGCGGCTTTCGCCAAAGGAATGGGACGTTTGTTCCCCCGAGGTGCGAAGCGAGCGGCGACGACCACCCCTGCGGCGCGCAGTTCCGCCAGGGCGTCGCGCTGCCAAACCTGCAGAACGTCGCTCGCAACGACCCCGATCCGGACGCCTTCGCTCGCCATGTAACCGCCACCATAGACGAACCGAGCCGCCCCTGGAACGGCCCGTGGCCCTCCGCTTCGGGACCATTCGCGGGGTCACAGCGGGTCCGCCCGATTCTCTACGGCGGCGGACTACAGGCGCGTCGACACCGTCGCGGTCCGGCGCGGCCGCCGGCGCCACGTCGTGCGCACCGCCTGATGCAGCCGGCGGCCAAGGGGGCTGCGTAACGCACTCCATAAGCCGTAGAACGAGAGCGTCGTCAATGACGCGTCGATCTCCCTCAATTTCCGCAACAGCGGCTCAGCTTCGGAGAAGCGGCCGAGGCGCAACGCCAGTTTCGCACCCTTGCGCAGGGTCTTGGCGCGTTGCGGAAGGACGAAGTCTTCGATGCCGGCCGGATAGCGTTCGGGTGTCTGCAGAATTCGTTCCCACAAAGCGTCGATCGACCAGATCTCGGTCAGCGGGTCGGCTGAGAGCGAATCGTCCCGCCGCCGGTATTGCACCAGAGGACGTTCGATCGAGGCCGCCGGCGCGTAGCCGACGAGACGGATGAAGAGGTCGTAGTCCTCGGCCAGCCGGTAGCGTGCGTCGTAACCGCCGCTGCGCAAGAACGTTTCACGCCTGACGACGACCGACGACTGCCGTACGAACATCGAGCGAACGAGCGCGCTCAAAAAGGATGTCGCGTCGAATCGTACGGCATCGGCGTCGATCGCGGTCCGCGCGATCGCGCAATACTCGGTGTCCGCCTTCAGAAGAGCTTCGACCGTCGTGCCGTCCGGCTGCAGCACCGTGTAATCGGTAATGCAGAAGGCCAGATCGGGCCAGCGAGAGAGCGCGGCCCACTGCGCTTCCAGCTTGTGGGGAAACCACGTATCGTCGGCGTCGAGGAAGGCGACCCAGGGCGCGTGGGCGGCGACGACGCCGGCGTTGCGGGCCGCGGAAGGGCCAAGGTTGCTTTGCTGCAGCACGCGTGCGCCGGCGTTCGTTGCGACGAAGGCGGTGCCGTCGGACGACCCGTCGTCGACGACGATGACTTCGGCCGGCTGCACGGTCTGCTCCGCGACGCTCGCGAGCGCGGCGGCTAGGTGCGCCGCGGCGTTGTACGCCGGAATGACTACGGCGACCGGGACGGTCGGTCTACCACACGTCTCCACGAGCTACGGTAAGCGAAGAGATCGCGTTTGCCACGCGCGTTTGAGCGCGCGCAGTCGCTCACCGCACATCCACCACGCACGCCAGAGGCGGTTACGCACGTCGCGACCGGCTTCGAACTTCTCGTAGAGATAGAGGACCGCCTCGCGCCGCAATTCGAGGTAGCGCTGCACGTCGTGCCGGTTGGTCGGCGAGAGCTCGTGCCGCACGCGCGCACGCTCGGCGATGATGAGCCGGCCATGCCGGGCGGCTCGTTTGGTAAAATCCCAATCCTCGGCCAGACAATAGCCGGTCAAGCGTTCGTCGAAGCGTTCCTGGTCGAACATGCTGCGACGGTACGCGGAGCCGAGCCCATCGATCAACCGCGGCACGCGGTCTCCGCCGCGGCGCATAGGACGCGAGTCGAAGAAACCGTGTTCGAAGATGCGCGTGGAGAGATTCCACAACCGGGGCGGCTCATCGTCGTAGGGGTTGCGGATCGCGCACTGGGCACCCACGACGTCCGGACGCCGGTGAAAGAGATCCGCGATTTCGCCGACGCAGTCGGACTCGAGCAGGACGTCGTCATCGAAGAAAAGGACGACGTCACCACGCGCCCGATCGACGCCGCAGTTGCGCGCCGCGGTGAGACCGGAAAGCGCCGGATCGTGAACGTGAACGAGGCCCGGGAACGACGGAATATCGTAACGCGGCGTCGATTGGTCTACGACGATGACCTCGCACGGCTGCGTCGGCTGCGATCGGAGCGACCGAAGCATGCGAACGATCTCCGCAGGCCGGTTCTTTGACGGCACGACCACGGAGACGAGCGTCGCGTGAGGGTTCATGCTTCGAACTATACCGGACCGGGGCTTGGCTGCGGTCGGCCTGACGTCCCCTCGCGGTGGGACCGAACGCGGCCGGGGCAAGGCGACCCGAAACGCGGACCTTTGAGCCTCACGGTCGCGAGGGCGATAAGCGGCGCCTTCGACGGCGCTCGAAGAGGTAGATTCCGCCGGCGACGGCGATCGCGAGCCCGAACGGCGCCCCGAGCAGGATCGCGCGCCGACGTCCGGAGGCCGGATTCCCGACCAGGACGCCGCGATCACCGTGCCCGACCGTCGCCTGTTGGGCGGCAGCCGATGGATTCGCCGCACCGCGTCCGAACGCGTAGACGTTTCCCGAGAGGTCGACCGCGTAGATGCCGCTCGATACGATCGCGGGAACGGCATAGAACGCGTCGGCCGTCGGATAGGCCCAGAGCGTCGCGCCCGTCTGCGCATCGAACGCCACGATCGATTTGTCGATACCGGCAAAACCCACACCCCGCACGAACGACGCGCCGAGCCCCGGCGTCGATACCGTGCGCTGGTCGATCTCGTATCGTTCGCGGCCGGCAACGTCGAATGCGACGAGCTTCGTGTGCTCCGGCGGCTGCGACGAACCGTCGCCCGAATTGACGACGAGCACCGTCCCGTCGCCGGCCGGCGTCGCGAACCCGCCTCCACCCGGGCTGTCCGCATGCACGTCGGCCGTCCACTTCGTACGGCCGGTTCGCCGGTCCAGCGCGTTGAGCAGTCCGCTCTTTCCTTCGACGTACACCAGCTCGCCGCGGATCATCACCCCGCCGCCGACGTCTTCGTCTCCACCGCCCGGCGACTGCGCCGGAACGGACCAGCGTGTTTTCAACGCCGGGCTGATCGCGACGACCCCGTCTTGCGCGCCTGTGCCGTCGCAGGTGTTGCCGGTGCCGAAGTAGATCGTCGCGCCGTCGAAACTGAGCGGCGACCAGATCCCGCCGCCGTTCCGCGGCTTGCTCGACGTGTACCACACCCCCGGGAGCAGTTTCCCCGTGCGCTCGTCGAGCGTGACGATCCGTCCGCGCTCGCACCCGGAATCTGCGTCGCCGCCCGCGATCCCTTCGTAGATCACGCTGTCGACGACGACCGGTTCGCTGCGCACGACGCCCGGCAGCGGCGTCTTCCACAGCACGCGTCCGTTCGCCGGATCGAGCGCCTGCATCGATGCGCCCGACGCTCGTCTCGCCCTCGTACCGTCTCTCCCGTACACCCCGACCAAGAGGCGGCCGTCGCTGACGGCCGGAGTCATGCGCACGCTGTTGCCGACGTGGCGGCGCCAGCGTACGCGGCCGTCCTCCGTCCGCAGCGCGTAGACGTTACCGCGCTCCGTCGCGATGAACGCCGTCCCGCCGGCGATGATCGGACTCGACGTTACCGTTTCGCGCAATGCGGCGCTCCAATGAAGCCGCAGCGCGCCGACGGTCGAGCGGGTGATCCCCGTCGGAGCGGGTTGGAAACCTGTGCGCCGATCGTCGTGCGCGTACGTCGCCCAATCGTCGCTCGCGAAGCACGCGGACGGCCCGAATGCTGCGCAAATCACCGCGAACACGATCGCGGTCCGCGCGCTGCCGCGTTTAGGCGCGCAGGTCGAGGCGGTGCGCGTACCGTCGCACGCTCGGCGAGGGTAGTGGACGCCGGATGCCGTCGATGGCTCCGAGCAGCGCGGCGACGCCGGGTACCGCGCGTCGTTCACCGTAGGCACGTGCGATGGAAAGCGCGCGGTCGACCGAGCCATTACGTTCTCTGCATTGCCGTTCATAACGGCGCGCGAGACAATTGCCGGGTTGCCTCCGCATCGTGGACCGAGTATACGAACCGAGCCGGCAGCACGAACGGGCTGGATGTCCTCTCACTTCGGGACGATTGTCCGCCGCGCGGCGTGCCCTTCGTACCCCTATGATACAAACGTGACCCGACGAACGTGGACGCTTTCCATGGCGGCGATCGTGCTCGTCGCAATCTTGCTACGCGCGGCGACGCTCGGCATACGACACGATGCGGCGATCGACATGGACGGCTCAGAATACGTTCGCGTCGCCGAGAACATCCTGGGCGGTCACGGAGCGATCGGGATGCGCGGCGTCCCGATGGTGATCTTTCCACCGCTGTACTCGTGGCTGATCGCGTTGCTCCTTCGAGTCGGCGTTGCGCCCGAGCACGCGGCGCTGACGATCGCGTTTCTGGGCGGCTGCGCCTTCGTGATCGCGATCGCGGCGCTCGTCGCGACGGTCTACGATCGTCGGACAGCCCTCGCCGCCGCGCTCGTCGCGGCGGTATTGCCGATGTGCGTCGAAACGTCGACGACCGCCCTCGCCGAAGCGCCGTTCGCCGCGTTCGCGACCGCCGGCCTGTGGTCGCTCGTGCTGCTGATGCGTTCCTGGTCGCTGCGCGCCGCAGCCGCGTGCGGCGCGGCATTCGGCACCGCGTACCTGCTCCGTCCCGAGGGCGCGCTCTTCGCGCTAGCGGCGCTCGCGATCGCGAGCTCGGTGGCACTCGTCAGACGACGGCGATTCTTGCCGATCGCCGTGCTCGGCGCAAGCGCGCTGCTGCTCGTGCTTCCCTCCGTCGTAGCGACCGAACTGTACGTAGGACGCGTCGTGCTCGAAGGAAAGTCCGCGATCAATTTTCGGCTCGCCGACGGTCTGCGCAATGGCGCCTCGTACCTCGCGATCGCCGATGCGGTGGACGCATCGGGCCGGCCGGTAGGACCCGAGATCGATCCGCGCTTCTACGCGGGGGATCAACGTCCGCCGCAGTTCGGCCTGCGTCATTGTTTCATGCTCGCCGCGCTCGCCGCGCGAGCGCACCTGCGCGACGTCCCCGCGCTGTTCGCTGACGGCGCATACGGCTCGGGCCTGCTGATCCTGCTCGCGGTACTCGGACTCTTCGGGACGGCTTTGACGCGCCGCCGCCTGAACGACGAGGCGATTCTGGTTGCGTACGTCGCCGTTGGGTTCGCCGCGCTCGCGGGCGTCTGGCAGATGTGGCCGCGCTACGGAATGCTGCTGCTGCCGGTGGTGCTGGTCTGGTCGGCGGCCGGCATTGCGCACCTCCGGCGCTGGAGCGCCGGCTCACGCCTGCCCGACGCCGGCCTCGTCGCGCTCGGCCTGGTCGTTGCGGTCTGCCTAGCTCGCGACGTTACGAGCGCACGCTCTACCAATGCCGGGCTCGAGCGCACGACCGGTGCCTGGATCGCCGCACATCCGGCCCCGGGACCAGTGGTCGACGTCAGCACGGGTACCGCGTTCTACGCCGGTGCGATCTGGGCTCCGCTGCCGTACGGCGACGAGACGGCGAGCGCGCGGTACCTTCGGACGCTCGCGCCGTCATACGTCGTGCTCGACTCGTCCCGGGCGGTCCAGTTTCCGCCGCTCCAACGCTGGTTCGCGCACGGCCTTCCCGCGCCGCTCGCCACGCGTGCCTTCGCCGTCGCCGACGCCCGCGGCCGCCGGCTCACCGTCTACCGCTTCGCGCCGCGACCAGCGGGCGCCGTCACATCGTCCACGCGGGCGCCGGATACACCGCGGTACCGTCCGCCAGCCGGTACGGATAAATCGTAACGAGTTTCGAGCCCTGGATCTGGTTCACGACCATCGGCTTGAACACGTTGAGCCCACGCGTGTCGAACTTGAGCAGCCCGAAGAACGTCACGACGTCGAGCCGCGCCAGCGCGTCGCGCACGGCCTCGCGATCGGTCGTTCCCGCGCGCTGCAGCGCGTACTGGAACGCCAGTGCCGCCGCCGTCGCCTCGGCGTTGTGATAGTCCGGCGCATGACCGACCTCGCGTGCGAACGCCTGCGCGTACTCGCGCGCGCTGTGGTAAAATCCCGCCTCGCCCTTGTACGTCACCGCCGGTGACCACTGGGCGCTGCCGAGGACGGCTTCGGCGTCGTTGCCGAGCGCCGCGCGAAACTCCGGCGTGTCGGGACCGACCGAGTAGCCGTAGATCTTCGCCCCCACGCGCTGATCGCGCAAGGCACGATGAAGTTGGAGCGCATCCTGCAGGTGGCCGGCGTTGAGGACGATGTCGGGATTCGCGGTTTTGATCGCCGCGGCGGCCGCCCCGATCGAAGCCGCGTCGTCGACGTACCGGTCCGCGTACACGACGCGAATGCCGTGATCGTTCGCCGACTGCACGGCGCCCTGTTGCACTTCGAGTGAGAACGCGTCGCTCGCGGCGCTGATCGCGACGCTACGCGGCTTCGGGCTACGCCGCACCGCGTACTCGATGATGCCGACGAGATATTTCCGCGCCGGCGAGAGCACGCCGAACGTGTACCGGTATCCCTGATTGAAGATGCGCTCCGCCGCGCCGCCGCTGTCCGTCATCGGTATCTTATGCTTCTCCGCGACGGCGGCGGCAGCGAACGTCGGACCCGAGGCGTACGGTCCCAAGAGGAAGTCGACGTGCTGGTCCGCGATGAGCGTCTCGAGGACGCGGGCTGTGTTCGCTGGAACCGACTCGTCATCGGCGTAGCGTATATCGACCCCGTACCTCGTCCCTCCGACGTGCAGGCCGCCGTGCGCGTTCACGTAGCGCTGCCAGAAGTCGTATCCTTCGCGCGTCAGCTTTCCTTCGGCGGCCAGCGCACCCGTGAGCGACACCGCGCATCCGAACACGATCCTGGCCTGCGGCGCCGCCGTCGCGGGGCCTATTCCGGCGATCAGCGCGCACGCGAGCACGATCGAGGCGAAGCGGCGCCGTGTCGTCATCTACAACCCCCTATTGCCGACGAACCCCGCGCGCGCGACGACGGTTTGGGCTTCGTCGGAACGTGCGTACGAGATGAGCTTCGCGGCCTCGTCGGACGGCGCCGGCAGATCCGATCCGACCGTCACGTCGAACGACAACGGATAGCGGCGGTCCGCGATCGAGAGCGTGCTGGGCGGAACTGCCGAGCCGAGCGCGACGACTTTCGCGGGCGCGGCGCCGCTGAACGTCACCAGACCGATCAGACGCCGGCCGCTGGCCGAGGCGACGCGGCGAACGATCGCGGCGCTCGATACTTCGCGGCGCACGGCCGCTCCGATCGTCAGGCCGCGGAACGTCGACGAACGCAGGACGTGAACCTCATCCGAGACGTCGTCCGGCAGAAACGCGCCGATCGCTCCGGGCTGCTCGCCGAGCTGCGACCAGTCGGTGATCGTGCCGGCGAAGATGCCGCGCAGCTGCCGGGTGCTCAAGCGGGTGAGCTGGTTCTGCGGATGCACGACGGCCACGACGGCGTCGTGAGCGAGCACTCCGCCGGCGGTTCCCTGCTGCGCGCTCGAGAAGCGCACGTCGCAGTGCGTCATGCCGGGCGGGTCGATGCGATAGGACGCGCTCGCGCCGCTCTTGACCGCGTAGGCGCGCACGAGGCTCGTCGCGAGCGCGTCGCTGCCGCTCGAACCGCAGACGCGCGCGGCCACCGCGGGGGTCCGGGACGCGAACGGACGCGCGACGACCATCACCGCGGCCAAGATCAGCGCGATAACGATCGCGCCGGCGATGATGGCGGGCTTGCGTGCGTCGGCATCCGGCGGAGGTGAAGCGATCAGTTGCTGCAGACGGCTTTGAAATGCTTCGTAGGCGCCGGGCGCAAGAGCTTCGCGGGCGGACAGCGTGACCGGCGCGAGCCGTTCGCCGCATTCGGGACAGTACTCTCCCGGGCCGGGATAACGCTCGATGTTCTCGCCGGTCTGTCCCTTCGAACAGCCCTCGTTCCGGCAGGTGCCGAGCTCGATCACGCCATCCATCTCACCTCGAGATGCGACGCGCTTCATCCGCGGCGCGACGCGCGGCGATGCGCCGAGCGGCCTCACTGTTGAACCCTGTTTCCGTGTTGAACCCTGTTTCCGTTTCGAGCTCACGCAAGAGGTCGATCGCTTCGAGGGACGGCGTCTCACAGCCGTTGGGCGGAACGTGCGCCTTCGCGGCGCGCGCTTCGCTCTGGAGCCTCTCACGCGTCGCACGCCGTTCGCGCAGCAGTCCCTCGGCTGCCGCAGCCTCGTCGAGCGCGTCGCGCTCGGCGCGTTCGGCACGCTCCCGCTGTTCGGTGCATCGGCTCAGCGCCTTCGCGCACGCCTCGGCACGTTCGGCAGCCTCGCGTTCGGCCGCTTCCGCGGACGCCGCGGCGGCGCTCAACTCTCGGAACTGCGCGTGTTCGCTCGCAATGCGCGCCTGTTCGGCTTCGGCGCTCAACCGTTCCTCGAGCAATCGAGCGCGCTCGAGGAGCCGTTCGGCGGCGATGCGCTGTTCGGCCGCGCGTTTCTGGGCTTCGCTAAGTGCAACAACCGCTTGCGCCGGATCGACAACCTGCATCGTGGGGTCCTTCCGTACATCACGGTACGGATGCGTTCGCGCCGGCCGAGAAAAGCGAGGCGCTCCATTGCGCCCACTGTACGCGGTATCTGCCGCAGACCGATACGGACCATGCGATGAAGGCGGTGGGTCTGGCGCCCTAGGGGCGGCAGGACCGAAGCTCAGCAGTCTTCCTCCTGGAGAAAGCCGCCGGTCGTCAACGCTGAAGAGGAACGATTTGCGTCTTCCTCAATAAGGAAGCTCTCCGCATGAGGGCCGATTGACTACCGCTTCCCAGCCGCATCAGGTTTCTTGGAACCTGCGCGGCGTTTCGTTGATGGCCTTCGCGCACGGCGCGAGCGACCTGTACTCGGGCATCCTGCCGTTCGTCATCTTCTACGACGTCACGCGCGCCGGTCTCCCCGCCTGGTGTCAGGGCGTCCTGGCCCTCCTCTGGTATCTGACCAGTTCGATCGCCCAGCCGGTCGTCGGCGCACACAGTGACCGGCACGGCCGGTGGTGGTACTTGCCGGCGTCGGTCGCGCTCACGGCGATCGCGATCTCGTTCGCCGCGGCTGCGACGTCGATCGGCGTGCTCGCTGCATGCGTGATCGCCGGCGGAATCGGCTCCGCCGTGATGCACCCCGAAGCGGGCCGCTACTCGAGCCTGCTCGGCGGGTCGCGTCGCGCGTCGGCGATCTCGATCTTCCAGATCGGCGGACAAGTCGGCTATGGTCTCGGTCCGCTCGTCGCCGCGGCGCTGCTAGCCAATGGCGGTCTTGCTTCTGTCGCCGCGATGGCCGTCCCGGGGATCGTCGCGGCGCTGGCCGTCGGCGTCGTGCTCCCGGGCTTCGCCCGATCGGCCGATCTCGCGGCACCCCGCCGCACCGCGGCGGATGCCGGACCGGCTCCGCGCGTCGATCGCGTCGCGATCGGACTCCTCGTCGCGAGCACGTCGCTGCGCTACCTGACCGGCGCGTCGTTCGCCTACTTTCTCCCGAACCTGCTCGTCGCGCGCGGGCTCTCGCTCACCGCGACCGGCGCGATCGTCACGGCGTTTCTCATCGCGGCAGCGATCGGACTCTATGCCGGCGGCGCGGGCGCCGACCGTTTCGGCGCGGGCCGCGTCGCGACTGCCGGGCTCGTGCTCGCGGTCCCGCCGCTGCTGCTCGCGCTCGGCACGCACGGTGCGCTCACCGTCGCGGCGCTGCTGGTCGGCAGCGTGCTGCTCTCGGTGCAGAACGCGCCGGGCGTCGCGCTCGCGCAGACGCTGCTGCCGCGCAACCTCGGCACCGCGCTCGGCTTGATGAACGGGGTCGCGTTCGGGATCGGCTCGGCCGGCGTCGCCCTGATCGGGGTGATCGTCACCCGCTACGGCGCCGACGCCGGCTTGATCGTCGTCTCGTTCGCCCCGTTGCTCGCCGCGGCGGCATTCGTCGTCGCCGCACGCCGCCCGCAGAGCGTCACGCCCTTCCGCACATAAGGAAGCAGGCGGTCAAAAGAGGCAGGACCCACCCCCTGCGGGGTGAAGGCTCGCCGACCTCTCGCGTCATCTGAAGGAGAGCTGCCGGTGGAAGACATCGCGCGCCTCAGGAACGTTGCCGTCGTCGGGCCCCATCACGCGGGCAAGACGACGCTGGTCGAAGCCTTGCTCGCACACTGCGGGGCGATCCCGCGAAGGGGGTCGGTCCGGGACGGGACCACGACCACGGATTGCGAGCCCGAAGCGATCGACCATCTCCAGTCCGTCTGCGTCGGCTTCGCACACACCACGTGCGGCGACGTCGACCTGAACCTAATCGACACCCCAGGCTTCGTCGACTTCTTCGAAGAGACGAAAACTGTGCTGGCAGCGGTGGACGCCGCGGTGATCGTGATCGACGCCGAACCCGGCCGCGTCGCGCAGACGGCCGCCATCGTGGAATACATCGAGATGCGCAAGATGCCGCATCTCTTTTTTATCAACAAGCTCGACCGGCCGGGCGCGCAGTTCCGCGCGACGCTGGCGGCGCTGCGCGAAGCGTACGGGCCGCACGTCGTCGCATCGCACCTCCCGATCGGTGAAGGCGAGACGTTCGTCGGCTACGTCGACCTCGCATGCCGTAAAGCGTTCCGCAGCAACGGCGGCGTGACCGAGATCGACGTTCCCGCCCAGATGAACGACGACGTCGACGTGCAGCGCACCCTGCTGCTCGAAGCGCTCGCCGATTTCGACGACCATCTGATGGAAGAATTGCTCGAAGGCCAGGCGCCGCCGCAAGACGAGATCGACCGCGATCTGTGCGAGGACTGCTCGCACGATCAGATCATCCCGGTGCTCGTCGGCAGCGCTGAGAAGAACTTCGGCGCGTGGGCGTTGGTCGACGCGATCGCGCGCATGTTTCCCTCGCCGGCGACCGAACCGCGCCACGACGTCGACGGACGCCCCGTCGTTCCGCGCGCCGACGGTCCCGTCATCGCGCAGGTGTGCAAGACGATCATGCACCCCCAGCAGGGCAAACTCTCGGTGGTGCGCGTCTTTACCGGCAAACTCACGCCGCAGACGCCGCTGGTCGATGCATCACGCGGCGGAACGCCGGTGCGGCTGTCGGGGATCGTGCGCCTCTTCGGCAAGAAGCAGGAAGCGGTCACGTCGGCCGGGCCCGGCTCGATCGTCGCGCTGGCACGGCTCGACGGCGTCGGCACCGGCGACACGCTCAGCTCCCCAGGCGCCGGCGTGCTGATGCCGACCGTCCCGCTCTCCGAACCGCTGTTCGCGGTGGCGATCGCGCCGGCGCAGCGGCTCGACGAAGCGAAGCTCTCCCAGGCACTCGCGCGCTTGATGGATGAAGATCCGGCGCTGCGCGTCGCGCGCGCGGAGTTCACCAACGAGCTGCAGCTGCTCGGCAGCGGCGAGACGCACGTGTCGACCGCGACCGAACGGCTCGCGCGCAAAT
>JAQBPM010000406.1 GCA_028287525.1 Vulcanimicrobiota bacterium
ATCGACTACGACGGCCGCGTGATCGGCGTCAACCAGTCGACGGCGAGCCCGTCGTCGGGTGCCCAAGGGATCGGGTTTGCCATCCCGTCGAATACCGTCGTCACGACCGCGTCCACGCTGGCGAAGAATCCCGGCAAGACGATGGACGCGAACGGCACGGGCACGGGCAAAGCGTTCCTCGGCGTCTCGTCGGTCGACATCAACAACAACGTTCGCACGCAGCTCGGCGGCTATACCGATAAGGGCGGCGTCGCCGTCCAAAACGTCGTCAGCGGAACGCCGGCCGATCAGGCGGGCATCGAGCCCGGCGACGTGATTCAGGCGATCGACGGCAAGCCGGTCAACACCGCACAGGAGATGGTGTCGATGATCAGCGGGATGAAGCCCGGCGCGAAAGTGACCTTGCGCGTCTGGTCGCAAGGCGTGAAAAAGAACGTCAGCGCGACGCTGGCGGAACAGCCGGTTCAGCAGTACATCCAAAACCAGCAGCAACAGCAGAACCAGCAAGGGCCGTAGTCGAACTCCCTACGGACATGCTGCGCAGCGAGGGCGCCGAGAAGTCGGCGCCCTCGTTTGTGCTCAGAGCTTTCCGAAGAACGCCGTGACGTCGAAAAAGAACGCGCGTTTGGAGCCGTCGGACGGGCAGGTCGCTTCGAGTACGTCGTAGGTGCGCGCGTTACTCCGGCGCACCGACTGCGTGCCGACCCGCCACGCGGTCTTCGCGTCGCACGGATGATAGCGCAGGTACAAGTACTCCCAAGCAATGCCGTCGCGATCGTTCGTCTGCACGTCGAGAATCGCGGTCGGTTCGCTCTCGCCGGCCGGCTCGGCGAACGGGATGGCGCCGGGCAGCTGCGGGCCGTCCATCGACGCGGTCGTGAACCACGCATCGGCGACGAGCCGGCCGTTGCCGAACCGGTAGTCGGCGGCGATGCCGCGCGCCGAGTCCACCATGTCGATCAGGTGGATCGCACCGTCGCGATCGGTGGAGCGCTGGGCGAACCGGTGCTTCTGCGCGACCTCTTCGAGGGTGCTGCCGAGCGCGACGCCGCTCGGATCGGCTTCGACCGAAACCACCGGCCCGGTGAGCGGCGCCTCGGTGACGGCCTCGAGTGCGGTAACGGCGCCGCGCCGCTCGCTGACGATCAAGAAAACCGGCGGACCGCTCGCGACCCGGAATCTGGCCTTACGCTCGGATGGTGTCGACGAATCGACCTGCAGCGGGTCGCCGAGCCGCTGGCGATAGGTCACGACCGGCGTCCCGAACGCCAACCCGAACCAGCGTGGGCCCGCTTCCCCGCCGCCGAGCGGCGGGTCGCCCGTGACGGCCAGAACGGTCGAAAGAACGGCGACGGCCAGCATGCTCCCATAATCGTACGTGCAGCGCCTGCAACCATTGTGCCAGGCAAATTGTCACAGCAACAGAGTGGAACAAGCGTACCCCGGCGGCGTATGATACGCAGTGGCGCCGCCCTGGTGACGGCGATTTCCAACCCCTTGAGCGACGGTAAGCGGCAAGGCCCGAACGGAGTTCATCCGCGACGGCTGGTCCACGCTGCTCGGAAAGCGAGAAACACAACACATGGCTAAAGTGGTCGGCATCGACCTCGGCACGACCAATTCGGTCGTCGCCGTGATGGAAGGGCAAAGCCCGACCGTCATCGCCAACTCCGAAGGGTCGCGCACGACCCCGTCGGTGGTGGCCTTCACGAAGACGGGCGAGCGGCTCGTCGGACAATTGGCGAAGCGCCAGGCCGTCACGAACCCGGACCGCACGATCTCCTCGATCAAGCGGTACATGGGCACGGACCATAAGGTCAAGATCGACGGCAAGGACTACACGCCGCAAGAGATCAGTTCGATGATCCTGCAGAAGCTCGTCAACGACGCCTCGGCGTATCTCGGCGAGCGCGTGACGCAGGCCGTCGTGACGGTCCCCGCTTACTTCAACGACGCGCAGCGGCAAGCGACGAAGGACGCCGGCAAGATCGCCGGGCTCGACGTGCTGCGCATCATCAACGAGCCGACGGCGGCAGCGCTCGCGTACGGCCTCGACAAAAAGGGCAACGAGACGATCCTCGTGTGGGATCTCGGCGGCGGCACGTTCGACGTGTCGATCCTCGAGGTCGGCGACGGCGTTTTCGAAGTCAAGTCGACCAACGGCGACACGCATCTCGGCGGTGACGACTACGATGCGCGCGTTCGCGACTGGCTCGTGAGCGAGTTCCGCAAGGAACAGGGCATCGACCTCAGCGGCGACCGCCAGGCGCTTCAGCGTCTGACCGAAGCGGCGGAGAAGGCGAAGATCGAGCTCTCGGGCACGGTCCAGACGTCGATCAACCTGCCGTTCATCACGGCCGATCAGAACGGTCCCAAGCACCTCGACGTGACGTTCACTCGCGCCAAGTTCGAAGAGCTGACGCAGGACCTGACCGACCGCTGCATCCAGCCGTTCAAGAACGCGCTGGCCGATGCCAAGCTCGACGTCTCGAAGATCGACGAAGTCGTGATGGTCGGCGGTTCGACCCGCATGCCCGTCATCCAAGAACTCGTCAAGAAGCTCACCGGCAAGGAACTCAACCAGTCGGTCAACCCGGACGAAGTCGTCGCCATCGGCGCGGCGATCCAGGCCGGCGTGCTGGCCGGTGAAGTCCGCGATGTCGTGCTGCTCGACGTGACCCCGCTCTCGCTGGGTCTGGAGACGCTCGGCGGCGTGAACACGAAGCTCATCGAGCGCAACACGACGATCCCGACCCGCAAGACGCAGGTCTTCACGACCGCGGAAGACGGTCAGACGTCGGTCGACATCCGCATTCTCCAAGGCGAACGCGAGATGGCGAACGACAACAAGGAGCTCGGACGGTTCCGGCTCGAGGGGATCCCGGCCGCACCGCGCGGCATCCCGCAGATCGAAGTCACGTTCAACATCGACGCCAACGGCATCGTGAACGTCTCGGCGAAAGATCTCGGGACGGGCAAGGAACAGCAGATCCAGATCACCGCGTCGACCAACCTCAACAAGGACGAAGTCGACCGCATGGTGCGCGACGCCGAAGCCTTCGCGGCTGCCGACAAGGCCAAGAAGGACGACGCCGAGATCCGCAACACCGCGTCTTCGCTGATCTACTCGACCGAGAAATCGCTCAAGGAAGTCGGCGACAAGGCGGAAGCGGGCGTGCGCGGCGACGTCGAGACGGCGCTGGCCGAACTCAAAAAGATCTCCGAGAACGGCAGCGCGGACGAGATCAAAGCGGCGACCGAGAAGCTGCAGCAGGCGTCGTACAAGATGGCGGAGACGCTGTACAAGTCGACGGGTGCTTCGGCCAACGGCGAACCGACGCCGGAAGGTGCGGCGGCGCACGACGGGGCTTCGGCCAACGGCGCAGCCGCACAGCACGACGACGTGATCGACGCCGAGTTCAAGGAAGCGAAGTAACGCTCCCGTGAATGACGACGCCGCGAACAGCGCGACTGCGGCCGACGCGGTCGCGCCGAACGGCCATCGACAAGCTCAGGCTGACGCGGTGCAGAACGGCGGCGAGGGTGACCTCGCCGCCGAACTGACGGCCGCGCGCGCCGAAGCGAAAGAGAACTACAACAAGTTCCTCTACGCGATGGCTGACTTCGAGAACTACAAAAAGCGCATCGAGCGCGACCTCTCCCGCATCGCGCTGGACGGCCGCAAGACCGTGCTCCGCAAGATGCTGCCGGTCCTCGACAACCTCGAACGCGCGCTCGCGTTCGAGGATTCCGACGGCGTTCGCGGCGGACTGCAAGCGACGCTTCGCATGTTCGAGGGAGTGCTCGCGGGCGAAAACGTGAAGGCGGTGCCGCTCAAGGGACTGCCCTTCGATCCGAACCTCGCCGAAGCGATCGCCACTCAGCCCGCGCCCGAAGGCGTCAGCGAGGACACGATCCTCGAAGAAGCCCACAAGGCCTACACCATGGGTGACGAGGTCCTGCGCCCCGCGCAAGTCGTCGTTGCCAAGACTCCGTGAACTACAAGGACTACTACGCGGTTCTTGGCGTCCCCAAAAACTCCGCCGAGAAAGACGTCAAGAGCGCGTATCGGAAGCTCGCGCGCAAGTGGCATCCGGATCAGAATCCGACCAACCAGCGCGAAGCGGAAGAGAAGTTCAAGGACATTCAGGAGGCGTACGAGGTTCTCGGCGATCCCGAGAAGCGCAAGAAGTACGACGTGCTGGGTTCCGATTGGCAGAACGCCGCGCGTGAAGCCGAACGCCAGCGGACGTATCGTTCGGCGCAAAGCGCGGACTTCGGCAACTTCGGCGGTTTCGGGGGCGGCGCCGGTCCCGGCGCGGGCGGCTCAGGCGGCCCCGGCGGCCCGAGCGGATTCTCCGACTTCTTCGACATGTTCTTCTCCGGGATCGGCCGCCGCGGCGCGGCCGGCCCGTCGGGGTTCAGCAGCGTTCAGCAGCGCGGTGAAGACTTGGAATCAACGATCGAGCTGGCACTCCACGACGCGTTCGAGGGCGGCAAGAAAGCCGTTACGCTGCAAGTCGAGGATCTCTGTCCGCGCTGTCACGGAACGGGAACCGATCGCAACCGGATCTGCACCCAGTGCCACGGCACGGGGCGGGTCCGCGAGACGAAAAAGTTCGACGTGACGATCCCGCGCGGCGTGCGCGACGGTCAGCGTATCCGGCTCGCCGGCCAAGGGATGAGCGGCGCGAGCGGCGGCCCACGCGGCGACCTGTTTCTCGTCGTGCACCTCGCGGACGACAAACAGTACGAACGCAAGGGCGACGACCTCTACGTCGACCTCCCGGTCAGCATCTACGATCTGATCCTGGGTTCCGAAGTACGGGTCCCGACGATGACCGGCGACGTCACGATGACCGTTCCGGCCGGCACGCAGAACAACAAGATGCTGCGGCTGACCGGCAAAGGGATGCCCAAACTCAAAAACGGCGGCTTCGGCGACGAGTACGTTCGCCTCATCGGGCAACTCCCGACGAACCTCACCGACAAAGAGCAAAAGCTCTTCCGAGAACTCGCCGGAATGCGCAACGGCAAAAAATGAGGACCGCGGCTTACGTCGCGGTCCTTCTTCTTTTCGCGTAAACGCAGTATTCGGGCAGTCATACGACAAGCGTTCCGTCATTCCGAGCTTGTCGAGGAACCCTCGTCGCCGCGTGGTGGCTTTGCAAATCGCGCCGTGCGGCCCGAGTGACGATTGCGGCTCGCCGTTCGACTTCGCTCACGGCGAACGACGAGGGTTCCTCGACGAGCTCGGAATGACGGGGCGCGACTAGGTGCGCGTTGCGCCGATGACTTCGAAGGTGTCGGCTTGCGTGCCGGCCGCGTAGCGTTCCTCGTACTCGGTGCGGTTCGGGGCGAAGACGTCGACGACGACGCAGCGTTCGGTGAACGTTGCGCCGTGCGGCACGGACGAGCCCAGCGTATAGCAGTCGCCGGCGCGCATCGTGTTCGTCGAGCCGTCCGCGTAGCGCAGGTGGATCGAGCCTTCGAGGACGACGCCGCCTTGCGAGATGACGTGCTCGTGCAGCGGTACCTCGCCGCACGCCGGCGGTTCGAAGACCCAATACACCAGCGTCATCCCGTCGCCGGGCAGGACGGCCCACGAGATCCCGGGCGCGAACGTCGCGAGTTTCTCGCGCGGGACGAGGGCGGCGTGCGGAACGTTCATCGCAGTTCTTCCTCTCGAGGAGCCGGTGGACCGCTCCCATTTCCGCCGGCGCGCCGCAATCGCCTGGAGCC
>JAQBPM010000428.1 GCA_028287525.1 Vulcanimicrobiota bacterium
GCAGGGTCTTCCCCGTTCCCGGCGGCCCGACCAGCAGCACGCCTTTCGGGATCCGCGCGCCGAGCTCACGATACTTGTCCGGGTGCTTGAGGAAATCGACTTCCTCTTGCAGTTCGGCTTTCGCTTCGTCGACGCCGGCGACGTCGTCGAACGTCACCTTCGGTTGATTGCTCGTGTAGCGCTCCGGCTTCGCGCGGCCGAACTTTAGGGTGGCCGCCGGGCCCGTAGCGGCCCGCTGCAACATCCAGCTGAGAAATCCGAAGAGCAGCAAGTACGGAAGCCAGCCGACCAAAACACTCAGCCACGACGGTCCGCTCGGCGACACGTTGACGGTGACGTGCCGTGACTCGAGGAACGGCATGAGTCCGGGGTCGCCGATTGCTTGAGGGAACGTCGTCTGAAACGTGGTGTACCTGGTCGCGGCAGGCGGCGACGCTTGCGGAGCGGGCGACGCCTGCGGAGCGGGCGCGTACGGTCTTGCAAAGTGTCCGCTGATTTGATCGCCGTTGATGTCGACCTGAGAAACGTTGCCGGCACGCACTTGCGCCAAGAACGTCGTGTACGGAATGGCAACGGCTCCGCCGCGCGGTTGCGCAAAGAACGCAATGACGTTCCAAACGACGAGCAGCACGATGAGCGCCAACCACCATTGGGGAAGCGGCTGCTGTTGCGATCCGCCGGGCTTTTGTGGAGGCCCCTCGTTCATCGTCATCGCTTCGTGCCCCCTATCGCGCACCGGCAACCGTATCGTGAACGCAAGCAGCCCTTCGGCCGTTCGGCCGGCTACAGCCGTTTACAGAACACTGCGCGTTCGATCAGCGGAAACACTGCCAGCAGCTGAACGGGATGCTCCTCTTCGTGCTCTTCCTCGTTTGCCCGCGAGCGTATCAAGGCACGGCAAACGGCCATGATGCCTTCCGCAAGCTCGTCGGCGTCGTCGACGTGCGCGAGGCCGGCCGAGTCGAGACGGCGGAGGTACGCTGCCAGCATCGCGTACGCATCGACCTTGAGCAACGAGCGCTCGATCTGCGCTTTGGCCTTGCTTCGATCGCTGTGGCTGAAGGACCAGCGAAACGCTCGCTGCCGTGACATCGAACGATGCAGTGATTCGAGCCAGGTGAAGATGCGGCACGATTCCTCAGCTTGCGTGCCGACCGGAGGATCCTCGAGAGAAGGCAGCGCGCTGATCGTTCGATCGCACAGGTACGACAGCGCGGCGGTGAACGCGGCTTTCCGGTCGTTGAAATAGCGATAGAAGGTCGCTTGCGAGATACCGGCATGCTTGGCGATGACGGCGACGGTCACGCGGGATGCGTCGCGTGACTCCAAGAGCTCGGCAGTCGCTACCACGATCTTGTCCTGCGTCACACGCTCGCCGCGGCGGGCGGGCGGCGTGAGGGTCACGCCGTCGACGACGCGCCCGAGATACTGCCAGCGCGTGCGCGGCCGCCCCGTCTCGGGATCGCGATATCCCTCGACGTGGTAACGGTAATCGCCGCCGCCAATGCGTTTCGTTACCTCGTAGGCCATGTTGCGCTCACCAATCCGCGGTCTATAGTAACACTATATGTCGAGCTTGTCATCTTACCACAACGCGAGACGGACGGCGGCATTCCTCCCGCCTTACCACATCGCGCCGCCGGCCTAATGGCGACCCGCGTCAACGGTCGCGCGGGTGTGGTACGGGCGGCATCCGCTCCGCTCGCCCTCGTAGTGACGACGGTCATGATCGGCGTCCTCATGGGCGGCTTGGACATGGCGATCGTGAACGTCGCGCTACCGACGATCTCCGGAAACCTCGGCGCGTCGTCCGATGAAGTCGCGTGGGTCGCGACGGGCTATACGCTCGGGATGATGCTCGTGATGCCGCTGAACGGCTGGCTCACCGCGCGCTTCGGGCGCAAGCACTATTACCTTGCAGCCTTCGGACTCTTCACGATCGCCTCGCTGCTCTGCGGAACGGCGACCAGCGTGTACGCATTGATCCTGTGGCGCGTCATCCAAGGTCTCGGCGGCGGGGCGCTGCAGCCTATCGCGCAGGCGATTCTCTTCGAATCCGCGCCGGCGGAGAAGCGCGGCGAGATGATGGCGATCTTCGGCCTGGGAGCGGTCGTCGGCCCGACCATCGGTCCCGTCCTCGGCGGCTGGATCATCGACAACTCGAACTGGCAGATGCTGTTCTACTTCAAGGTGCCGCTCTGCATCTTCGGCATGATTCTGGCGTGGTTCGTGCTCGGCGCGACCCCGAAGCAGGAGCGCTCGGCGCACGACATCGATTGGTTGAGCTTCGGGGCCATGGCGATCGGACTCGCGAGCCTGCAGTATGTCCTCTCGCGCGGCCAGCGGGAAGATTGGTTCGACTCGAGCACGATCGTGACGCTGAGCATCGTTACGGTCGTCGGGCTCGCGTACTTCATCCGGCAGCAGTGGCGGGCGGCGCATCCGTTCGTCAACCTCCGCGTGTTTCGTTCGGTGTCGTTCGCGACCGGGAGCGTCGTCACCGTGGTGAGCGGATTCGGGATGTACGGCGTGAACCTCGTTACGCCGCTGTTCTTCCAAGGGCCGCTGGCGCTGAGCGCATACAACGCGGGACTCTATCTCGTCCAAGGCGCCGTCGCGACGGCGATCAGCATGATCCTCGTAGGCGAGCTGACGAAGCGATTCGACGCGCGAGCGGTCATTGCGCTGGGACTGGTTCTCTTCATCATCGGTGCGTGGATGATGGGCGACCTCACCGCCGGCGCAGGCTACTGGGATCTCTGGTGGCCGCGCATCCTGCAAGGCGTCGGACTGGGCTTCCTCTTCGTGCCCTTGACCGTTGCGACGCTCGCCGGCGTCCCACCGGAGAACATGTCGGATGCGACCGGGATCGCGACCCTCGTGCGGTATCTAGGAGGAAACATCGGCATCGCTTTGCTGCAGGTGCTCCAAGTGACGCGCGCCGCTCAGGCACAGGACGCGATGTCCGCAAGCGCGGTGATGTCGAACGTGAGCGTGTCGAACCTCGTCCACGGCGGCGGCCTCCACGCGGCTGCGATGCAGCTCGCCGGGATGATCGCGTCGAATGCGAGCCTCATCTCCTATCTCTACCTGTTCCGCGTCTCGGCGATCATCTTCGCGATCTGCTTGCCGCTTCTGCTTTTGCTGCCGAGGAGGTCGCGCACGTGACGTTTCGCACGATCCTGTTCCCGCTCGATCTGGCCGGCGCGTCGGAACACACGATCGCCCTCGCGGCCAGCCTCGCTCGCGAGCAAGAAGCCACTTTGCAACTCGTGTACGTCCTCGACGAAGGACGCGACTTCGAAGCCGCGGCGTTCACGGCGATCGATCCGCAGACCGTCTCGTTCCACTTGCGCGAAATACAACGCCTCATGACTGCCACGGCCGAACGGGCCATCGCACTCGGTGCGCGTGCCGAATCGCACATGGTCGAGGGCGGTCCCGCGTGGGAGATGATCCTGCACGAAGCGACGCGCGTCGGCGCTGATCTCATCCTCATGCAAACGCATGGACGGAAAGGCCTTGGCCGGGCGGTCTTGGGCAGCGTCACCGAAGAAGTTCTCCGGCACGCGTCGATCCCGGTGCTCGTCGTCCGTGAGCCTGGGTGATGTCGACCAACGGCAGCCGAGCCTGGCACGCGATGATCAGCCTCGTTCGCTCGCAGAAGCGCCGCATAGCGGCGACCCTCATGGAGTTCGACCTGACCGAGCCCCTCGCACACGCGATCAGCCTCATCCCGCGAGAGGGTCTCACGATGCGGACGCTTGCAGACGAGCTGCACTGCGACCCCGCGAACGCGACCGGGCTCGTCGATCGACTCGAGGAGCGCGGCCTCATCGAACGTCGTCTCGACGCGCACGATCGCCGGGTCAGGCGGGTGTTCCTCACCGCGTCGGGACGCCGAATGCGGGAGCGGGTCGAAGAGCGTTTCTTTGAACCCCCGCCCGCAATCCGCGCGCTGAGCAGCTGCAGCCAGCGAGCGCTTCGGGAAATTCTCGAGTGCGCGCTGCGCTGCGTAGAAGACGAACGCGTTCAGGAAGAGGCCTAGTGGTGACGGTGCAGGTCGAAGCGCGTGGCGGAATCTGATGGTTTTTTGGCGCGATCCGATTATCGCTACTCGGCTCCGATCGTGCACGATGGAAGCTGCGGTTCGGTGTGAGGAATGCAACGGTGATTTCGATCATAGTCAACGGAGAGCAACGTGACGTGGACGTCGCTCCCGATACTCCCCTCTTGTGGGTTCTCCGCGACGAGCTGAACCTCACGGGCACGAAGTTCGGCTGTGGGGTCGCACAATGCGGATGCTGCACGGTCCATCTCGACGGCGTGGCCACCCGTACGTGCGTTCTGCCGGTGTCGCAGGCCGTTGGAAAGCAAATTCACACCGTCGAGAGCCTTTCCAGCGACAACGCGCATCGCGTGCAGAAGGCCTGGATCGCCGAGCAGGTTCCGCAGTGCGGCTACTGCCAGTCCGGACAGATCATGGCCGCGACGGCGCTGCTGAACAAGACGCCGCACCCGACCGACGCCCAGATCGATCAGGCGATGACCAACATTTGCCGCTGCGGGACGTACGGCCGTATTCGCGCAGCGATTCACCGAGGGGCGGCGGAGGCATAGACCGTGGAGTCGCCAGTTTTCGATCGCGCAGATTTCATCCGTCTGACCGGCATGCTCGGTGCGGGCCTCGCGCTCGCGATCAACGTTCCAGGCTGCGCGCCTGCGGCCGGTCCGAGCGCGAAGGAGTTTGCGCCCAACGCCTGGGTGCGCATCGCACCTGACGACACGGTCACGGTGATGCTCGGAAAGTCGGAGATGGGCCAGGGCGTTGCGACCGGCTTGCCGACGATGCTGGCCGATGAGCTCGATGCATCGCTGCAGCAAGTGCGGATCGAGTTCGCACCGCCTGGGTCGCAGTACGCCGATCTCAAAATGGGGATGGGTCCGATCATGATAACGGGCGGCAGCACGAGCATCGCGGACATGTGGATCCCGCTGCGTACAGCCGGGGCGACGGCGCGCGCAATGTTGGTCGCGGCCGCCGCGAAGCAGTGGGGTGTCGACCCGGCGTCGCTCCGGACGAGCGACGGCGTCGTCCGCCAAGAAGGTTCCGACCGGCGCGCGAGCTATGGCAGCCTCGTCGCCATCGCTGCGACGCTCCCGGTGCCTGCGAACGTCCCGCTCAAGTCGCGGGATCAGTTCACGCTGATCGGAAAGACGGGGAAAACGGCGCAGCGTATCGACGTCCCGAACAAGGTGAACGGCAAGTCGGTCTTCGGGATCGACGTCCGCGTCCCCGGAATGCTGTACGCGGCGATCGCGCGCTCTCCCGTTTTCGGCGGCCGCGTCAAGAGCTTCGAGGCGACGAAGGCGAAGGCCGTGCACGGCGTCACGCACGTCGTGCAGGTTTCAAACGGCGTAGCCGTCGTCGCCAAGAACACGTATGCGGCGTTTCAAGGTCAGCGCGCGCTCAATATCGTTTGGAACGAAGGCCCGAACGCGCATCTCAACACCCCGGCGTTGTTCGCGGCGGCCGAAGAGCTTGGCCGCACGCGCAAGAACGAGCGCGTCGCGCTGCTGAAGGGCAACCCGGGACATGTCGAGGGGCGCGTCTTCGAGGCGACCTATCGCGGGCCGCTGTTGGCGCACGCGACGATGGAGCCGCAGAACGCGACGGCGCACGTCCACGACGGCGCGTGCGAGGTTTGGGCGCCGACTCAGGGCCCGACCGCGGCGCAGGAAGCCGCAGCGAAGGCGGCCGGTGTTCCGCTCGAACGGGTGACGCTTCACACGACGTTCCTCGGCGGCGGGTTCGGGCGGCGGCTCGAGACGGACTTCGTGACGGAAGCGGTCGAAGTGTCGAAGGCGATCCGGGGACCGGTGAAGGTGCAGTGGTCGCGCGAAGACGACACGCAGCACGACTTCTATCGTCCGATGAGCGTCAACAATGTGCGAGCCGTCCTCCAGGACGGAAAGGTCGTCTCGCTCTCGCATCAGGTCGTGCAGGCATCGTTGCTGCGACGCGCGCTCCCGCGGCTCATGAAGAACGGGGTCGACTTCAGCTCGATGGCCGATGTCGTGGACGTGCCGTACCGCATCCCGAACATGCGCGTGACGTACATCGAACACGAGAACGGCATTCCGATCGGGTCGGTTCGCGCGCCCCAGGCGAATTGGAACGACTTCGTGACCGAGTCGTTCATCGATGAGTTGGCACACGCGGCAGGCAAAGACCCTCTCGCATTCCGGCTCGCGATGCTTCCGGCCGGCTCGCGTTCTGCTCGTGTGCTGAAGCTGGCCGCCGACAAGGCCGGCTGGGGCGAGCCGCAGCGGCCCGGGATCGCACAAGGGATCGCTCACGTCTTCTGGGGCGGCACCTACGGTGCATTGGTCGCCGAGGTATCGCTGCAGGGGAAGATGCCGAAGGTGCACCGGATCGTCACCGCCGTCGACTGCGGCACCGTCGTGAACCCGGACATCGTCACGCAGCAGTCACAGGGCGCGGCAAACTTCGGTCTCTCCGCTGCGCTGAGCGGGAAGATCACGATTCAGAACGGCCGGGTGCAGCAGAGCAACTTCTACGACTTCACCGTCCTGCACATGGCCGATGCGCCGCCGATCGAGGTTCACATCGTGCCGAGCAGCGAGCCGCCGTCCGGGATCGGCGAGATTTTCGTCCCGCCGATCGCACCGGCGATCGCCAACGCGATTTTCAAGCTGAACGGAAAGCGTCTACGCTCGCTTCCGTTCAGTGACGCACTCGCCTGAGATACGTCGACTCTAGGACGGTTCAGATTCGTCTTCGAGAGCGATACGCCGGTAGAGCCTCGAGTGCACGACCTGAGCCGAAGTGAAGCGCGCTACGACGGCATTCTGCATGTCGTCGTTCCATTGCGCCTTGCCCCAAGTAGCGTCGTCGGCCCAGTGGCTCAGCACCAGGACGTGTGTTCGATCGTCCGTCGCATAGAGGTCGGCGCCGAGCAATCCGTCGATTTTGGAGCCGAGTCGCTGCACATCGGCAGACGTATCGCGTAGGATCTGATCGTACTGTTCCGACTGTACTTCCATCAGCAGGATGTGTTCCACAGCACCTGCCGTCCGTGTGCGCATGCTAGACGTCATGGCTCATTCTACCCGGTTTGTACGACGACGCCGCCCTTGATCACGACGCGCGGCGAGCGCAGCGCGCCGACGTCGGTACCGACGTCGCGGTCGAGGAGCAGCAGGTCGGCGGGGCGCTCCGGCGCGAGGGTTCCCGCATCGACGCCGAGCAGCGCGCCGGCGGTCGCGGTCGCGGCGACCAGCGCCTGCTGCGCGCTCATGCCGAGCATCGTCGACATGAGTTCGACCTCGTAGGCGTAGTCTTGGTGCCGGTTGTACGGCGTGCCGGCGTCTGAGCCGCCGGCGATCGTGACGCCTGCGCGCCAAGCCTTTCCGATGTTGACCTGCGCACGTTCGTACAACTCCGTTGCTTTGCGAACGACGAAATCCGGCTGCGCACCGCTCGCCGCGTTCTCGTAGATGCACGAAACGGCGGCGAGTGTGGGCACGAGGTACGTGCCGCGCGCTTTGAACAGCTCGATCGCTTCGTCGTCGAGCAGGTGGCCGTGCTCGATCGAGTCGACGCCGGCACGCAGGGCATTTTTGATGCCGTTCGTCCCGATCGCATGCGCCGCGACGCGCAAGCCGTGCGTGTGCGCCTCCACGATCGCAGCGCGCATCTCTTCTTCGCTGAGCTGGTCGAGTCCGGGAACGGCGCCCTTGGTGAGCACACCGCCGGTCGCGATCAGCTTGATGCAGCTTGCGCCGGCCTTGAGCTGCTCGCGCACTCCTTTGCGCGCGTCCCACGGCCCGTCCGTCTCGCGGCCGATGAACGCGCCATGGCCGCCGGTCATGCACAGCGCACGGCCGGCCGCCACGATCGTCGGACCCACGTGGTCACCCTTCGCGATGGCATCGCGCAAGGCGACTGCGTTCGATTCTTTTCCGCCAAGATCGCGCAGCGTCGTGACGCCGCCTTCGAGCGCGAGCCGGGCGTTGCGCGCCGCGTCGAGCGTCCGTTCCGTCGGCGTGCGAATGAGGTAGATCCCCTGCGTGTCGGGCTCGCCGTTCATCTCGAGGTGCGCGTGGGCGTTGATCAAGCCCGGGACAACGCACGCCGCCTCGTAGGTTCGGTCCGCCTCGACGGTCTCGCCGTCGCCGGCGATGCGGCCCACGCGGCCGTTCTCGATCAGGAGCGTAACGCGCGTGCGCGGCGGGTTCGCGGATCCGTCATAGAGGGTGCCGGTACGGATCGCGATGCGCATCCCCGCTCGTACGAACTCGCAGGACCGTCCGCCTCCCGCGCGAACGATCTGCCTCGGCGGAGATATAGCCATTTCTTACTATCTTGACGGGAGTGAAGGCATGCTGGTCAAAGCCCTCATCGCAGGCGTGTTCGCGCTCTGCGTCTTCACCAGCTGCGGCGGCACCACGGCGGGCGGTCCGGGTACGGGCGGGGGCCAGGGGGCGACCGCATATTGTGCGTCAGCGCTGATCCCCGGCGACCTGATCTCGCCTGCGGCGGGGACGACCGGCGTCTCCACGGCCGTGGGGTCCGTCTCGTTCTCGGTTGCCGATGCACGCATGCTGGCGGGCTCGTTGACGCTCTATCCTACCGTCGGAGCGCCGGTGCAGGGTGGCGCGATCACCGGGACGGCCGCCAACGCCGCGGCGTCCGTCCCCCTCCTGCAAAACCAGACCACCTACCGCGCCCAGCTCGCGGCGAACATCCCGGGCGACCTCTGTAACCCGCGCGCATCGATTCTCGGGACGTTTACGACCGGCTCGTGACCGGCGTGCGGATCGCGTCGAGCGCCGCGAAGCAGCGGTCGATGTCGGCGGTGTCGTTGTAGTGTGAGAACGAGAGGCGGACCGCGATCCCGCCGGTTTCCGGCGCCAGCGTGCGCATCAAACGCGGCGTGTAGTAGTCGCCCAGCGCCGCTTCGATTCCGTTCGCCGCGAGGGCTGATGCGACGACGTCGGGCGCGACACCGCGCAGGTTGAACGCGAACACCGGCAGACGCGACTCGTTCGCGGGGCGGCCGTACAGCGCGACGGAGTCCGCGCGCTCGGCGAAACGCGTCAGCGCGTAGCGCGCGAGCTCGTCCTCGAACGCGGCGATGCGGGCGATCGCCGCGCGAGCGTTGCCGCCGCCCAACTCGCGCAGGTACGCCATCGTCCCGAGCCAGCCCGCGAGCCCCTCGTGACTCTGCGTCCCGGTCTCCATCGACCAATTGAGGCCGGGGCTCGGCAGCCGCGTATCGTCGGCGGTGAAGAACCGCTCCGCCAGGTCGGGATGCGCGTAGAGCGCGCCGAGGTGCGGCCCGTAGACTTTGTAGAGCGAGAAGAAGACCGCGTCGACCGCGGGCGGGATGTCGAGCGGAAGGTGCGGCGCGGCTTGCACGGCGTCGACGACGACGAGTGCGCCGGCGTCTTTGGCCGCCTCGGCGAGGCGTGCGACGTCGAACACGTTGCCGGTGCCGTTCGACGCCCACGGCAGCGCGACGAGGATCGGCTCGCGCGCCAGCGCGTCCGCGAACGCCCGCTCGTCGAGTTCGCCACGGGCGTCGACCGGGATCGCGTCGACCGTCGCGCCGAACCGCGCGAGCGAGGTCCACGGGATCACGTTGGCATAGTGGTCGGTATCGGTCACGACGATGCTGTCGCCGGCGCGGACGGTATGCGAGATCGCGCGGGCGAGATCGAAGGCGATGGAGGTCGAGTTCGCGCCGAACGAGACGCGCTCCGGCGGCACGCCGAGCAATTCCGCGTGCGCGGCGCGCGCGGCCGCGACCATCTCCGTCGTGCGAATCTTGCGCGCGAACGTTCCGCCTTGCTGGGCGTTGTCGCGGGCGAGATACTCCGTGATCGCGAGGATCGTCTCGCGCGGTACTTGCGTCCCGCCCGCATTGTCGGCGAGCACACCTCCCTCCGCGCGGGCGGCTGCAACGGCGGGAAAGCGGTCCAAGTTCACTCCAGTGGCTCCGATCGTAGGAATTTTGCGGTGAGTTCGACGCACTTCGGCCACACCCGGTCGTCACTCTTGAAACCGCGGACGAGGAAGGCGAGCGGGTTGAACACGGCGCCGAGATTGAGATGGTTGGCGTGGTTGCTGTCGATCCACATGGTCGGGATACGGTTCTCGAGCGTCGCCGACTCGACCATGACGACGCCGTCACTCTGCAGATGATACTTCGGCATGCGGCCGCCGATCTGCAGCAGACGATGGCCGGGCGGCGCGATCCACGCATCGCCGTCGACGATCCAGCGCTTCTTCCGCGGGTTGTCCCAGTCTTGGACCCACTTGCCGCCGGTGCCGTTGAGCCAATACATGAAGTCCGATTCGACGTCCATGTCGGCGAGCACGTGGTTCGGCAAAAACGCCAGCTTCATCGTGAGCGCGGCGTAGCGGGTGATCAGGCCGCCGTTCGGTGCCCCGACCTGCACCGTCGCGGCGATCTCGTGCGCGCGGTGCGGATAGGCGCGTAGGAAACCGCGGCTGACCAAGCCCCCTGCGCTGTAGCCGAGCGTCGCGATCGGAAACGCTTCAGGTTCGCGGGCGTGCAGCGCATCGAGAAACCCCGCGAACCGGTCGACGCGCGAGCGCAGATCGTCGTGGCCGTCCGGGAACACGGTGCAGTCGAAGCCCAGCCCCGCCAGCCCCTCGATGCCGTTGCGCCCGTCGATGAACGTGCGCATGTATTTCGCGGCCTCGTTCCAGCCGGCGATCAGTACGACTCGCACGTGAGCTCTACGTGGCGCTGATTTTTACGAGGGTGTCGCCGGACTTGACCAGGTCGCCGGGCTTGACGCGGACCTCGCGGACCGTGCCGGCGACCGGCGCTTCGATGCGATGCTCCATCTTCATCGCTTCGAGCACCACGAGCAGGGTGCGCT
>JAQBPM010000429.1 GCA_028287525.1 Vulcanimicrobiota bacterium
ACTGCTTCTCGAGCAGGCGCTGATCGCGCATCACGATCATGTTGCTGTAGCTCAGCCCCGGCTGATACGCGATCGTGATCTCGGCCGGCGCGTCGCTCGGCGGCGGCGCCGTCCCTCCGGCGAGCGGGAGAGCGGCGAGCGCCGCGGTAACGACCGCGACGGCGAACGAGCGGCGAGAGCGCATGCTTTCTCCTTGGTGTGGTGTATCGTCAGGCGTGAACGGCCGCGAGCGCGTCGCAGACCGCGCGGGTGACGTCTTGCGTGCGGGCCGTGCCGCCGAGATCGGGCGTGCGTATCGTCGATGCGGTGACCTGCTCGATCGCGCCCATGAGCCGGGCCGCGTTTTCGCGCTCGCCGAGGTGCTCGAGCATCATCACCGCGCTCCAAAAGGCACCGATCGGGTTGGCGAGGCCCTTGCCGGCGATGTCGAACGCCGAGCCGTGGATCGGCTCGAACATCGAGGGGAAGCGACGCGACGGGTCGAGGTTGGAGGTCGGTGCGATGCCGATGCTTCCGGCGAGCACGGCGGCGAGATCGCTCAGGATGTCGGCGTGCAGGTTCGTCGCGACGATCGTGTCGAGGCTCTTCGGCTTGCTGACCATGCGCACGGTCATCGCGTCGACCAGCTCACGGTCCCACGAGACGTCGGGATAGTCGCCCGCGACGTCGATCGCGACCTCGTCCCACAGCACCATCCCGTGCCGCTGCGCGTTCGATTTCGTGACGACGGTGAGGTGCTTGCGCGGCCGGCTCCGCGCGAGGTCGAAGGCGAAGCGCATGATGCGCTCGACGCCGGCGCGCGTGAACACCGCAACTTCTGTGCCGACTTCGATCGCGTGACCGCGGTGCGCGCGACCGCCCATGCCGGCGTACTCGCCCTCGCTGTTCTCGCGCACGATCACCCAATCGAGATCGCGGCGCTCGCAGTCGCGCAGCGGGCTGCGCAGGCCGGGCAGGATCCGCGTCGGGCGAACGTTCGCGTACTGGTCGAACGGCTGGCAGATCGCGAGGCGCAGTCCCCACAATGTGACGTGGTCCGGGACGCTTTGGTCGCCGACGGCGCCGAAGTAGATCGCGTCGAACGGCCGCAGCGCGTCGAGCCCATCGGCCGGCATCATCACGCCGTGCGCGCGATAGTAGTTCGACCCCCACGGAAAGGTCGCGAACTCGAGGTGCAGGTCCGGGTCGACGCGCTGGAGCGCCCCCAGCACCTCGATCCCTGCCCCGATGACCTCGGGGCCGATCCCGTCACCCGGAACCGCAGCGATACGATACGAACCCACGAAGCCGCCCTCACGAAGATGAATTCCGACCTCACCCCACGGGCAAGGCTACGCCTTTCCCAGGCAAGGATCGAGCCCGCCGCCGCCATAAGATCGTTGCGTTGAACGCAACGAATGGCGACGAGGCCATCGGCTTCGCCGAGCTCGAGATCTTTCTCGAATTCGCCCGCACCCAGCACCTCGGCCGCACCGCCGAGGCGCTCGGGCGCAGCGTGTCGTCGGTCCAGCGGGCGGTCCGTGCGCTAGAGATCCGCCTGGGCGTCCCGCTGGTCGAGCGCGACGGCAGACGAGTGCGGTTGCTCCACGCCGGGCGCGTCCTGGCCGATCAGGCCGCACGGGTCGTGCGCGCCCGCTCGGAGGCGGTCAACGCCGTTCGCGCCGCGACGGGTTCGCGTTCGACGGTCCGGCTCGGCCACATGTTCTCCCTCGGGCCAACGCTCGTTCCGCAGATCGCCGCGACGGTGCTCGCGCGTGACCCCAGTGCCCGCGTCGTGCTGCGGCACGGTGCAACGAACGCGCTGGTGACCGCACTGCTCGCGGGCGAGCTCGACGCCGTCCTCGTCTCGCCCCTTCCGATCGCGGCCGATCTCGCGAGCGTTCCGGTGTTCAGCGAAGGCGTGCTCCTCGCCATCGCCGCGACGGATCCGCTGGCGTCGCGCGAGAGCATCGCGTTGGCGGAGGTGCAGGACCGGCCGTTCGTTGCGCTCGCCGAAGGATCGGGCAGCAGATACGACATGATGCAGGCGTGCGCGCGCGCCGGGTTCATTCCGGCGGTCGCCATCGAGGTCGGCGACATGTACACGCTCGAGGGAATCGTCGGTGCGGGCCTCGGCGTCTCGGTCGTTCCCGAAAGCATGCGGAGCCACGCGAAGCCGGGTGTCGCGCGCGTTCCGCTGCGCGAACCCGTCCCGACCCGCCGGCAGATCGGGTTGGTCTACGTGCGCGGCACCGAGCGCCGCAGGCCCGTGGCGGCGGTCATCGAGGCCGTCCAGGGCCGGCCCTCGCAGGGCTGAGGTTCCCGGCGCGGGCGCCAGGGAGGGCGGCCCCGACAGTCCAAGCAGGCGCCATGCCGCCTTGAAGGTGGCATAGCCTACGCAGAGGGACGGTTCGGGATGTCCGCTTCAATGCCGCCGCCGGGGAGCGGTGATCCGACGCCGGCCGAGGTCAAAATCAGCGAGGCGCTGCGAAAGCGGTTCGACGAGGCAGCCTTCTTCCCGGTGATCGTCGAGCTTGCCGTCGGCCCGGACGGCGCGAATGCGTACGCGGCGCTGGACGCTACGTATCAGAGCGTCGCAGCCGCGATTGTCGCCGCGGCCGCACAGGACGGCACAGCACCGGACGGCACCGTGACGCGGATCCTCGATCCCGCGTCGCCCGCCGTCGCGCCCTACCTCTTCGCCACCCTGCGCGGATCGCGCATCCTCGCGCTGCTGAACCAATTCGGCCCCGAGATCGTGCGCATCTCGCTCAACGAGCACGTCGTAGACCAGGACGCGAAACCGATCGGCTTTCAGCCGAAGAACCTCGTCGGCGAAGCGATCGCCGAACCGCTCGCGACGCGCGTGCGAACGAATCCCGCGCGCCGCGAGCGCGTCATCATCGCGCTCTCCAACCAGCGATCGTCCAAGGCCGGACGCGAGGCGGTGTTCGCCCTGCTCCAAGTGATTCGCGACCGCGATCCGAATCAAACGCAGTACGAGGTTCTCCCCGAAGCGACGCACCCGTACGTGTTCGCGACGATGACCGGGTATGCGATTCTGGCGCTGATCGATTTGGATCGCCGGCCGATCCCGCCGAACCGCGCGATATTCCGCATTTGGGAAGACGCGCAAACGCGCGCGTTCATCACGGATTCGGTCGCGACGATCAAAGCCGACGCGGCGCACATCGCCTTCTCCGCCAGCGGCAAGAACATCGTGTGGGCGGTGCTGGACTCCGGCATCGACACGGGGCACGAGCATTTCAAGCGCTTCAAGAACGTCGACCTCAACACGAACGCGCCGCTCGCGCACAAGGATTTTCGGGGCAAAGGCGACGGAGACGCGAGCGCCGAGGTCGACAAGAACGGTCACGGCACGCACGTCGCCGGCATCATCGCCGGCATGATGCCGGCTGACGGCGACGTGAAGCCGGTCGCCGTGGTCAGCACGCGGAACGAAGCCGGCGCAGAGGAAAAACATGTCCTGCCGCTAGGCGACATCGGCGGGATGGCGCCGCAATGCAAGCTCGTCAGCCTGCGCGTCCTCGACGACGACGGCACCGGCGTCGTCAGCTCGCTGATCACCGCGATCGACCAGATCCAGCAATGGAACGAGTTCGGACGCCACCTCGTGGTGCACGGCGTGAACCTGAGCCTCGGTTATCCGTTCGAAGCGGAATGGTTCGCGTGCGGCCAGAGCCCGATCTGCGTCGAGATCGACCGGCTGGTCGATTCCGGTGTGGCCGTGGTCGTCGCCGCCGGAAACTCCGGCTACGGATACCTGCAATCCAAGTATGTCGGCGCGGTGTCGCAAGGCTTCGGGATGTCGATCAACGACCCCGGAAACTCGGAGCTCGCGATCACGGTCGGCTCGACGCATCGCTCCGAGCCGCACCGCTACGGCGTCTCCTATTTTTCGTCCAAAGGGCCGACCGGTGACGGCCGTCCGAAGCCCGACGTGATCGCGCCGGGCGAACGCATCATCTCGTGCGCATCGGCTCAGAGCCGTTCGGACCAAGTCGTCGTGCAGAAGGACGGCGACGCTCCGTCGGCAGTCGGCCGCGACGCGTATCTCTACAAAGAAGACAGCGGGACGAGCATGGCAGCGCCGCACGTGTCGGGGATCATCGCCGCCTTCTTGTCGATCCGTCGCGAATACATCGGCCGGCCGCGCGACGTGAAAGCGATCTTCATGCAATCAGCGACCGACCTGCACCGGGACCGCTCGTTTCAAGGCGCCGGTCTCGTCGATCTCATGCGCGCGATCCAATCCGTTTGAGGGTGATTTCATGCTGAACTACGGTACGATGAAAGCCGACAAAATCCACTACGACCCCTCGGGCAACGCCACCGCCGCCGAAGAGGCCACCTTTCTCGCCGATCTCGCCGCACATCCGCCCAAACATCTCTTCGTCATCTCGCACGGTTGGAACAACAACGAAGCCGAAGCGGACGACCTCTACCGGCGGTTTTTCATCGCCGCCGACAACGTGTGGGCGCGCTTCCCCGGCTTCACCTCCTCCGATTGCTTCGCGCTCGGCATCATCTGGCCGTCGAAAAAGTTCGACGAGAACGCGTTCGCCGCTGCCGCCGGACCGAACGCCGTCCCTGGCGCGGCGGCGATCGCGCCGTCGGCCGTCGACGCCGCGATCACCACTCAGCTCACGGCGCTCAAAGAGATCGCGAACGACGCGGCCGCGCAGGCGTTCCTCGATCATGCGATCGCGCAGATCCCGCTGCTGAGCGTCAGCCAAAGCGCGCAGGACGATTTCGTCGCCGCCCTGGCGTCGGCGTTTCCCCAAGGCCCGCAGGAACCGGATCCCGGATTGGACTCCGGACTTGCGACGCTCAATACGACGCCCGGACACACGGTCCTCAACCAGATCGTCGCGACGCTGCAGACGGCCCCCGCGGCGGGCAGACAGACCGGCGGCGCGGCCGCGCTCGGCGGAGCCGCCGGCTTCAACCCGCTCGCCGCAATCAAGAACGCCGCGCTCGTTCTCGCGAACGTGACGACGTACTGGACGATGAAAGAACGCGCAGGCGTGATCGGGAGAACCGGCGTCGTCCAGACGATCGCGAAGGTGCTCGCGGCGCTGCCGGCCGTCAAGATCCACCTGATCGGTCACAGTTTCGGCGGCCGGCTGGTAACGGCCGCGGCAAACGGGCTGCCGGGCGGAAGCGGCGGACACCAGGCCGCGACGATGCTGCTCCTGCAAGGGGCGTATTCGCACTACGGGATGGCACAGAACTACCAAGCGAACACCGACGGAATGTTCCGCAGCGTCATCACCTCGCACAAGGTCGCCTCGGAGATTCAGATCACGCACAGCATCCACGACATCGCGGTCGGCCTCGCGTATCCGATCGCCTCGGCGCTCGCGCACCAGATCGGCGCCGCCGCGTGGATCAATCCCTACGGCGGGATGGGTGCCGACGGGGCGCGGACAACGCCGGAGGCCTTCGAGAACACCCTGGAACCCGTCGGAGCCGCCTACGCCCCGGTGATACCGCCGAACATCGTGCGCAACCTGAACGGCGACGCGATCATCGGCGGCCACGGCGACGTCACGCACGACGAGATCGCGTACGCGGAGCTCACCGCCGTCTCCCGATCGTAGTCCGCACGGCAGGAACGCGCCGCCCGGAGACGGACCCCTCGCGCATGGCGATCGGCAACCTCAGCGACGTACAGAACGACATCTATCTGCGCGGGCTCGCGGGCGCGCGGCCGGACTTGCCGATGACCGCGGAGGGTCTCGAGCGGCGAGCGCGCGAGGTGATGACGCCGGAAGCGTTCGCGTACGTTGCGGGCGGCGCCGGCGCGGAGCACACGATGCGCGCGAATCTCGAGGCGTTCGCGAAGTGGCGCATCGTGCCGCGCATGCTGCGCGAGGTCACTGGCCGCGACGTCGCGGCGACGGTGCTCGGGCGCACGATGCCGCTGCCGATCCTCACCGCGCCGGTCGGCGTCCTCACGCTCGCGCATCCCGAGGGTGAGGTCGCCGTCGCGAGAGCGGCGGCGCGCGTCGGCGTGACCAGCATCGTCTCGACGGCGTCGGCAAACCCGATGGAAGAAGTCGCCGCCGCCGCGCCCGATGCATCGCGCTGGTACCAGCTGTATTGGCCGCGCGATCCCGAGATCGCGGAATCGTTCGTGCGTCGCGCCGAGCGCGCCGGGTACGGCGCGATCGTGGTGACGCTCGACACCTGGACGCTGGGCTGGCGCCCGCGCGATCTCGAACTCGCGCACCTGCCGTTCCTGCGCGGCGTCGGCGTCGCGCAGTACTTCTCCGACCCGGTCTTTCGCTCGAAGCTGGCGCGGCCGCCGGAAGAATCGCCCGAAGCGGCGCGCGAGGCCATCATGTTTTGGGCCGGTCTGTTCGGGAACCCGGCGCTGCGCTGGGCCGACATCCGGATGCTGCGCGGCTGGACGTCGCTGCCGATCGTCGTCAAGGGAATCTGTCATCCGGACGACGCGCGCGCCGCGCTCGACGCCGGCGCCGCGGGCGTCGTCGTCTCGAACCACGGCGGGCGGCAAGTCGATCGCGCCGTCGCGTCGCTCGACGCGCTGCCCGCGATCGCGGATGCGATCGGGTCGAGCGCGACGGTGCTCTTCGACTCCGGGATTCGCTGCGGCGCCGACGTGCTGATCGCGCTCGCGCTCGGCGCCGATGCGGTGCTCGTCGGACGGCCGTACGTCTACGGACTCGCACTCGGCGGCGAAGCCGGCGTCGAACACGTCTTGCGCATCCTGCTCGGCGATCTCGACGCCTCGCTCGCATTGGCGGGATATCGGGCCGTGCGCGACCTAAACCGCAGCGCGCTCGCCCCATCACCCTAAGAACGCCTTAAGGAACTTACCCTTGCGGCCTCCGCTCCGCCTCGTCCGGCGCGCCACGATCACGACGGTCGTCGCGTCGCTGGGCCTTCTCTTCACGAGCGGTGCGCCCGCACTTGCGCAAACCGCAACGACGGCGCTGGTCGACGGCGTCGTCGACGACGCAGCGACGGGCCTGCCGGTCGGAGGCGCGACGATCGCGCTCGTCGATCGCGCCGCAGCCGTCACCGCCGCGAACGACGGCACGTTTCGCATCGCGGACCTGCCGCCCGGCGTCTATCGCCTGCGCATCGAACGCTCCGGCTACCAGCCTGCGCTCTCCGGCGATCTCGTGCTCGCGGCCGGCTCCGGCGTGCACGTCACGCTTGCGCTGCAGCGCACGACCTCCGGCAGCGCGCTGCGTGTGATCGGCGCAACCGCGACCAACGCTGCCTCGGCGCTGCTGCGCGCGACGACGACCTCGCGCACGCTCACCGCCGAAGCGCTCGAAGCGCGCGGGATCACGCGCGCGGGCGACGCGCTGCGCGAGCTGCCCGGGATCACCAACGGGATCGTCGGCGACACCGCCGCGCTCGGCGACGACATCCCGCTGCAGCTGCGCGGGATCGGCACGCTGGAGACGACCACCGCCATCGACGGCCACCCGATCGCGTACGGTTTTCCGGGCGGCTACAACTTTCAGATCTCACCGCTCGCGGCGTTCCGCGACGTCGGCGTGACGTACGGCTCCGGAAGCAACGTGCTCGGTACGAGCGCGATCGGCGGTGTGATCGATTTCCGCACCCTCGTGCCGACTCCCGATCTGCGGATCACGGTCGGTCAAGGCGCCGGCACGTTCGATAAGCTGGCCACGACGCTGCGCGCGACCGGAACGACCGGCAAGCTCGGCTACGCGTTCGGTTACGGTGCCAGCGGGCTCGACGGCCAGTTCAATCACGTTCGCTCCTACCAGCCCGCCGCCGCCTACGACGTAACGGCGACGTCGCCGGCCGTGCGCGCCATCGGCACCTACGACATGGACGCGAGCGCGAACGCGCACAGCGGCTTGATGAAGCTGCGCTACAGCCTCGGCCCGAACGACGCGATCGTCGCGAACGGCCTGCACGCGTCCTATAACGAGAACAAGACCGTCAAAGGCGACGGCGACATCCACGAGGCGGCGCCGGCGACCGCAAAGTCCCAGCAAGCG
>JAQBPM010000455.1 GCA_028287525.1 Vulcanimicrobiota bacterium
TCGACGCGCGGGTCTTTCTGGCCGTACCCGCGCAGGCCGATCCCGCTCTTGAGCGTGTCCATGATGTAGAGATGATCGACCCACAAGCGGTCGATGATCGGCAGCATGATGTACTGCGCTTCGATCATGCGCATCAGCTCGGCGCCGACTTCGACTTCCTTCGCCTCGTACGCCGCGAGCGCGATCTCGAAGAGCCGCGCTTTCATCCCGTCGCGGTCGAGCTTCTCGAGCTCCTCGACCGTGATCTTGTCCTTGACCGGAGCGCTCTGCTCCATCTCGTCGATGATGGCCTGCAGATCCCACTCGGAGGGATGCTCTTCTTCGGGCGCGCCGGTATCGACCGCGTAGCCGGACTTGCGGCGGAGCGTGTCGACGAAGAACTCGCGCAGGCTCTGCCCTTCGAGTACGCGGCGGCGTTCGCCATAGATGATCTCGCGCTGCTTGTTCATCACGTCGTCGTATTCGAGGACGGACTTGCGGATCTCGTAGTTGTGGTTCTCGACCTTCGACTGCGCGTTCTCGATCGAGCGCGAGAGGATCCCCGCCTCGATCGGCGTCTCGTCGGTGAACTTGACGAAGTCCATCATCTTCTGCAGCCGCTCTTGTCCGAACAGCCGCATCAGCTCGTCCTCGAGCGCGATGTAGAAGCGCGTCGTGCCGGGATCGCCTTGGCGGCCGGCGCGGCCGCGCAGCTGGTTGTCGATGCGGCGCGACTCGTGCCGCTCGGTGCCGATGATGTGGAGTCCGCCGGCGTCCGGCACGCCTTCGCCGAGCTTGATGTCGACGCCGCGGCCGGCCATGTTCGTCGCGATCGTCACGGTGCCGGGGATGCCGGCGTCCTTGATGATCTGCGCTTCCTGCTCGTGATACTTCGCGTTGAGGACTTGGCACTCGATGCCCTTGCGGCGCAGCATCAGCGCGAGCCGCTCGGACTTCTCGATCGAACGCGTGCCGACCAGCACCGGCCGGCCCTTCTTGTGCTCCTCGATGATGTCGTCGATGACGGCGTTGAACTTCGCTTCTTCCGAGCGGTAGACGATGTCGGCCGCGTCCTTGCGGCGCACCGCCATGTTGGTCGGCAGCACGATGACGTTCAGCCCGTAGATCTCGCGGAACTCGCGCTCCTCGGTCTTGGCGGTACCCGTCATCCCGGCGAGCTTGTCGTAGAGCCGGAAGTAGTTCTGGAACGTGATCGTCGCGAGCGTCTGGTCCTCGCTGCGGACGTCCAGCCCTTCCTTCGCCTCGATCGCCTGATGGATGCCGTCGGAATAGCGGCGGCCGTACATCAAGCGTCCGGTGAACTCGTCGACGATGACGACTTCGCCGTCTTTGACGATGTACTGCTGGTCTTTGTGAAAGAGGTTCCACGCCTTGAGCGCGGCGTTGAGCTGGTGGGTGAGCTCGAGATTGCGCTGATCGTAGAGGTTGGTGACGCCCAGCATTTTCTCGACCTTGGCGACGCCCTTCTCGGTGATCGGCGCGGCGTGCGCCTTCTGATCGACCGTGAAGTCCTCGTCCTTGATCAGGCGCGGAATGATCTTCGCGAACTGGCCGTAGAGCTCGGTCGCGTCGTGGCCTTGGCCGCTGATGATGAGCGGCGTGCGGGCCTCGTCGATGAGGATCGAGTCGACTTCGTCGACGATCGCGAAGTTGAGGTGGCGCTGCACCATCTGATCGAGCGACCACGCCATGTTGTCGCGCAGATAGTCGAACCCGACCTCGTTGTTGGTGACGTAGGTGATGTCGGAGTTGTAGGCGGCTTTGCGGGCGTTGTGGTCGAGGTCGTGCTGGATGATCCCGTAGGTCAGCCCCAGCGCCTCGTAGAGCGGGCCCATCCATTCGGCGTCGCGTTTGGCCAGATAGTCGTTGACGGTGACGAGGTGGACGCCTTTGCCGGTCAGCGCGTTCAGGTAGACCGGCAGGGTCGCGACGAGCGTCTTGCCCTCGCCGGTGCGCATCTCGGAGACGTTGCCCTCGTGCAAGGCCTGGCCGCCCATGATCTGCACGTCGAAGTGCCGCATCCCCAGCACCCGCTTCCCCGCCTCGCGGACGACCGCAAACGCCTCGGGCAGGATCTCGTTGAGCGCTTCCCGTTCGTCGAGGCGCGCTTTGAGCTCTTCGAGGCGCGACTTGAACTCCGCGGTCTTGCCGCGCAGTTCTTCGTCGGAGAGCGATGCGACCGAGGGTTCGAGCGCGTTGACGCGTTCGACGGTCTTGCGCAGCCGTACGAGTTCGCGTTCGTTACCGTCGAACAGGGTCTTGAGGAAGGCCATACGAGATTACAACCATTCGGCGCGCGGGTGGGTTCCTCCCGAGCCCTTAGGATCCGAGGAGCGGGAGCTTTGCGGGGTGGTTCAGTTCCGCGGCCGAGGCGCGCTGGAGCAGACTCCCTACTGTAACGAACGAGTATCCGGCTTGTCGATAGCGGGCGACCAGTTCGGGCAGCATCGCAATGGTGCCGGGTTTGCCGCTGTGCAGCAAGAGCACCTCCGGAGCGGTCGCGTGCCCGAGGACGTGGGTCAGCAGGGTCGCGGGCGGGACCGAACGCCAGTCGCCGGGATCGTCGTTCCACAGGATGGTGGCGTAGCCGGCCGCTTGCGCCGCCTCGATCGTCGCGAGGGTGTAGCGCCCATGCGGCGGCCGGAACAGGGTCCGCTCGGCCGGGTCGGGGGCGATCGCCTGGAGCGTCGTCGCGCCGCCGTGGAGTTCGGCAGTGACGGCGGCTTCGCCGAGCTCGTCGAGGTTGGGGTGGGACAGCGTGTGGTCGGCGATCTCTCCGCCGGCGGCGGCGATCGCCCGTTCCAGTTCCGGGAACTGTTCGGCGTCGCGCCCGATCAGGAAAAACGTCGCCGGG
>JAQBPM010000458.1 GCA_028287525.1 Vulcanimicrobiota bacterium
GCCTCAAATCGACGTGCGGTTGCGAGCGGCGCGGCGCATCGTGACGAACGAGGCGACCATCTCGGAATCGAACTGCGTGCCGGAACAACGTTCGAGTTCGCGCAGCGCGTCGGTTTCGCCGATCGCCCGATGGTACGGACGGTCGAGCGTCATCGCGGAGTAGGCGTCGATCACGCTGACCGCGCGCGCCTGCCGGTCGATCGACTCGCCGGCGATACCGGCCGGATAGCCGCGTCCGTCCCAGCGTTCGTGATGCTGACCGACGATGCGCGCGACGTCGGCGAATTCGTCGTAGCCGGAGAGGATCGTGCGGCCGTACTCGGCGTGCCGCATCATCGTCTTGTACTCGGAGATCTCCAAGCGAGCCGGTTTGAGCAGGATCGACTCTGGGATCAGCAGTTTGCCGATGTCGTGCAGCAGCGCCGCGCGCACGAACCTCTCGTAGTCGGCACCGTCGATCTGGAGCAGCGGAGCCCAGGCGTGCGCGAGCTGATTCACGTGCAGCAGGTGCATCCGCGTGTACGGATCGCGCACCAGCGCGCACTCCACGATCGGTTCGACGTCGCCGAACATCCCGTAGCGCAGCAGCGGCGCGACGTCGTCGCCGATCGCGGCGCCGCCTTGCTCGAGGCTCAGCCGCAGGCGCATCTCCGCCAGCGCCACGAGGTCGGCGCGCACGATTCCCTCGTCGGGAGCGCTCACCCAGCCGCGGTTGACCGAGATCGGGATGACGTCGTCGTCGCCGCGGAACGAGAGGTCGGCGGTGCGCAACCCGGCCTCGTCGACCAGCTTCGCGATCCCCTCACGATCGCTGCGTTGCGCCACCAGGACGAAATCGTCGCCGCCGAAGCGGCCGACGAGCGTCTGCGCGTCGGCGAGTGAGGCGAGGCGCTCCGCCAGCGCGTCGAGCACGCGATCGCCGACGCGCGTTCCGTAGACGTCGTTGATGCGGCCGAAGTTGGTGATGTCGAGCAGGATCAGGCCGAGCGTCCCCCCATCGAGCGACGCCAGCCGTTCGTCGATCGCGCGCAGCACCGTCGAATGGTTTGCGAGGCCGGTGAGCGGATCGACCTCGGCGACGCGCTGGAGGCGTGAGAAAAGACGCTGGTTGCGCACCGCGATCGCCAAATACCGTCCGATCGCCTCCAAGAGCCCGACGTCGGTCTCGTCGTAGGCGTTCTCGTGTGTGCTCTGTACGCTCAGCACGCCGATGCGGTCGCCGCCGGCCTGAACCGGGACGAACACGGCCGAGACGCTGTCGTCGGTCCACGGCGCCGCCGTGTTCAGCGGCAGGCGATTGACGGCGTCCCAATCGTCGGCGGTCCGGAAGAGTTGGGAGCGGCCGGTGCGCATCGTCTCCCAGGAACGGCTGCCGCGCTCGATCACGATCGCCGGATCGGGCCGCGTCTCGCCGTGATCGTGGACGTACTCGATCTTCAGCGACGCACCGTTCCGCAGGGCGACGAAACACACGCTGACGTCGATGACGCGGGTGAGCAGTTCGCACAGCGACGCGAACGTCTCGCGTGGCGTTCGATCCGCGGCGAGGAGCACGGCGACTTCGCCGATCAGGCCGCGTCCGCGGCGATCGACCTCTGAGACCAAGGTGGGATCCACCATTAGGTCACGCGCAAACCTCGCGGCTTTTGGGACCCGGTGACTTCCCGAAGCCGGCCGAACGTACCTACCGCTCGGATCGTACGTTCGGCAGGCCTTGCGCGTCCAGTTCGGTGCCGACCAGGAGCCGCAAAAAGTTCCCATAGGAGGCGACCCCGCCGTGCACGCCGCTCGTGCGGAGGTAGCTGTCGTAGAAGTGCCACTGAATCGCGAACACCTGCGGCATGTAGTGGCGCAAAAACCGCCGGCGGCTGGCGTTGAAATCGGCGATCACGAGCGGGTCGAGCTTCAGCCGCCGCCGTTCCGACTCGGGCAGGTCGCCGTAGGTCCAGAATGCGCCCGAATAGCGGATGAGCGGATCGTCGGACCGCAGGCACGTCAGCGTCCCGATGTAGTTCGCGTCGCCTTCGTCGGTGAACCCGGCCGCGTGCGACCACTCGTGGGCGAGCGCGCGCGGCACTTCGAACGGCAGGAAGTCCGTGTTGAGCAGCGTCTCGAACGCGAACGGCGAGTACATCCCGCCGATGCCGGCGGCTTCGTAATACGGCTCGAGCAGCGTCGCTTTCGGAATCGTCACCGCGACGTCCCAACGGTCGCCGAGCCGCGCGACGAGCGGCTCGAACGCCGCGCGCAGCTTGGCCCGGTCGAGCGCCTCGGTATGCGCCGCGCCGACGTCGCGGTTCAGGACGTCGACGATGCGCCGGCTGAACGCCGCGACGCTCGCCGCGTTCACCCGGTGGTCGTCGAACGCGATCCGCGCCGTCACCGTCTCCCGGCGGTAGTTTGCACCCCACAGCACCTCGAACGCGACGACCGCCGCCGCGAGCCAGCCGGCCGTGTGGGCGAGCAGCGCGAGAACGGTGCGCGTTCGACGGCCGCGCTTGGTGCCGCGCAGCGCGCGAACCCACCACACCACGAGCGCCACGATCGCCACAATTGCTTCGAGGTCGCCGACCGCGAACGGGACGCGGTTGCTGAGCGGAACGAACGCGCGGTTGAATGCCGCGAAGATCCCGTTGGCGTAGACGTTTTCAATCCAGCCGCGCGGCCACGGCGTGAGGACGGCGACGGCGGCCGCGGCGAAGGCCGCGGCGTCGAACGCGAAGGCGCGCTTCACGGAAAGAGATACGTCGCGAACGTGCCGACGCGGGTGAACCCGGCGCGTTCGTACACGGCGATCGCGGGGGCGTTGAAGTCGTTCACGTAGAGCGAGAGCGTGGTCTCCGTCGAGAAGAGCCGGCGCGCGATCGCGGAGAGCGCGCGGGTGGCATAGCCGTGACCGCGTTGCTCGGGAGGCGTCCAAACGCCTTGGAGCTGGGCGGTGGCGGCGCTGCGCGGACCGACGTTGCACTGGAAGCGGAGCACGCCGTCCACGATCCAGAGCCACCAGGAGCCTTGCGCGATCCCGCGCCGGATCGAGGAGGCATACGCGCCCCGCCCGGCGCGCGGATCGTATCCGAGCTCGCCCAAGATCATCTGCGCGCTGTGCTCGGTCACGAGTTCCTCGTCGCCCTCGCGCGCGCGCCGCACGTCGACGTCACCCTCGACATCGCGCAGCGCCGAGGGCGCGAGGACGTAGAGCGGCTGCGCGCCGCGTACGACCGACGGTTCCGGATGCCATGCCCGCACGCGGCTCCACAAACCCTCGACCGCATCCTGCGCGCCGACGAAACTGCGCAAGCCGCGGTGTTTGCGGGTTTCGATCGCGAACGCGTCGAGCGCCGCTTCGTCGTCGGCGGCCAGCACCAGCTGCATTCCGTAGTACGCGAGCCCCGTCACCCGGCCGCGAAAGTCGCGATTGAGGACCAGCTCGTCGGGCATGCCGGGGCCGTGGCCGCCTTCGAGCACCCATTGGAGGAAGACGTTTTCGTACGGGCGACGCGCCGCATACGCAATCGCGTCGCGGCGGGTCGCCCGGCTGACGGGCTCGAGCAGTGGTGTTGTGCGATCAAGAAATCGGGCGAACGAAGGTGGGAGTCGTAGTTGGCGTTTTGCTTCCGCCTTCCGGTTCGACGCTGACTGCCACCGCACCGACCTTCGAGGCGTCGACCGGCAGGGCGACGACGGCTACACCGTCGGCGTTGGGCGAGAAGGTCAGGCTCGGCTGGACCGCCTTGGCGCCTTTGGGAAGCGTCCACGCCTGGTAGACCTTGCCCCTGGGCAGCGGCGGGAGCTTCGAGAGGGTCAGGTAGATCCGGTCGCCGCGCACGACGACCCCGCCCTGCGCGACCTCGTAGCGTCGAGCGTCGCGCGACACGAGGTCGGTGAGCATCTGGCGATCGCGCTGACTGTCACGCTGGGCCTGCGCGACTTGAGTCGAGAGCACGCTGCTCCGCCGGGCCGCCTGCGTCAGCTGGCCCTGCAGGCTGAAGACCTGGACCGTGCTGATGATCGCCAACAGGAGCGACGCCGCGGTCGCCAGCGAGGCGGCCCAGAGCCAGCCGGCGTTGGGCCCGATCCGCCGCCGCGCGATGGTGCCGTTCGAGGGTTCGTTCCGCACCCGCGCCAGCAGCCGTTCCTTCATCCGCGCGGAGCGAGCCGAATCGACCGGTTCTTCGGCGCTGTAGGCCAGTGCGTCGGCGCTCGCGCGCAGCTCGACGTATTCGGCGCGCGCCGCGTCGTCGTTCGCGAGGAACGCCGCCACCAGTGCGGCTTCTTCGCGCGGCAGCACACCGAGCGCAAAGAGTGCGACCAGTTCCATCATGTCGTCGCGCGAGATCCCGTTCATCGCGAAACCCCTTCGCCGAGCGTCTCGCGCAAGCGGCGCAGCCCCGTGCGAATCCGCGTCTTCACCGTGCCCAGCGGCGTGTCGGTGCGTCGAGCGAGCTCCTGGTGCGTTACGCCGCCGAAGAATCCGAGTTCGATCAGCCCGCGCTGTTCGGTCGGCAGCGTCGCCAGCGCGTCGCGCACGCGCTGCGCGTCGAGGCCGGCGAGCACGTCGTCGTCCAGGGCACCCTCCAGCGGCAGGTCGGCGGGGAACTCGCTCTCCGGGTGCACGGCGCGTGAGCGCAGCAGGTCCAGCGCGCGGTTGCGCGCGACGCGCGACACCCACGCGACGAACGAGCCGCCGCGGAACGCCTCCGGGGTGGTCCAAATCTTCATGAACACGGTCTG
>JAQBPM010000477.1 GCA_028287525.1 Vulcanimicrobiota bacterium
TCCCGTCAAAGGCATCCCGCTCCCGGGCGTGCGGAGGCTGCTCGACGCATTCGTCGTGCGCGGACGCACCCGCGGTCCCGAACGCTTCACGCTGCCGGTCGACGCGCTCGTCGAAACGCAGATCGAAACCGACGCTCCGGCACCGGCCGCGGTCGCGCCGCCGGAACCCGCACCATCGCAGGTGGCCGTCGTCACCGCGCAGCCGGCCCAGCCGGTGCACGTGCGCAAACCGAAAGCGCAGTCACCGGCAGAACTGCCTCCCGCGCGTCCGCGCAAGCGCGAAGCCGCGCCGCCGCCGGGATTCGGCGTCCCCGAGGCAACGTCGAAATGGATGTTCCCGCAAGACGACGCAAAGCCGATCATGCCCGATCCGCCTCCGCCGCGCGCAACCTACGAAGACCGCGACGGCAAGTTCGATCTCTGAACCGAAGTGCGTTAACGCGCGACCGCGATCCCGGTGACCTCGAAACGGCAGCCGAAGAGCAGCGGGCCGGAGCCGATGAACGCGCGTGCCGGGAACGGCCCGGAGAAATAAGTCACGTAGACCTCGTTGAACGCCGCGAAGTGGCCCACGTCTGGTGCGAACACGGTGACGTTGACCAGGTCGTCCGGCGTCATGCCGGCCGCCGCAAGCACCGCGCGCACGTCGTTCATGACCGCGCGGGCCTCGTCGGCGGGGTCTGACGGCGGTTTTCCGGTTGCGCGGTCGACGCCGAGCCGGCCGGCGACGTAGAGCGTGTCTCCGACGCGAACGGCGTCGCTGAAGGGAAGCCGGGTCATTCCGGGCGGCAGCTGGCGCGGAAGGACGATGTGCTCGCGTTTCATGTCCTCAGGTGTGCTCCGCAACCGGTTTCGAGTTCCTGTAGAGCCGCGAGAGAATCATCTCGAGCGGCACGCCTTGCGCGACGATCGTGACCAGCACGACGGCGAACGTCGCGTCGATGATCTGCGGCCGAAAAACCAGCGAGTCGGGCAGCGAGAGCGCGAGCGCGAGCGGCAGCGCCCCGCGCATGCCTGCTAGGAAAACCGTGATCCGTCCGGCACGATCGCGCATCGCGATCAGCGCGAGCACCGCGCGCGTGAGCCACACCAGCCCGACCGCGGCGACCATTAGCACGGGTTCGTGCGCGATCCGCTGCGGCTGGATCAGCAGCCCGGTCGCGAGAAACACCGCTGCGTTCGCGATGAAAGCGACGGCCGACCAGACGCGGTCGACCTCTTCCGCGTTCTCGATCGAGGTCGGCAAGCGCGCCAGCGCAACGCGCAGCGCGATCGCACCGGCGGCCGTCGCGAAGATCCCGGACCATCCCAGTGCCGACGCCACGACGTACGAACCGTAGGCAAGCACGATCGTGATCGTCACCTCGTATTCCGCCGCGTTGGTCGCGCGCAGCACCGCGGCGCAGATCAACGCGGCGACGACGCCGACGAGCGACCCTCCCGCAACGTCGATCACGCCGGAGGCGACGTCGCCCGCGATGGAGGTCGCGCCGCCGGTCGCCAGCGCGAGCGCGAAACCGAACAGCACCAGCGCGACGCCGTCGTTCGCGAGCGACTCACCTTCGACGAGCGTCTTGAGATCGAGCGGCACCGGGACGTTGCGAAAGGCGGAGACCACGGCCACCGGATCGGTCGCCGCGACGATCGCTCCGAACAGCAGCGCCTCGTTGAACGGCAGCACCCCGAACGTGAGCAAGCCGCCGGCGATCGCGAACGCCGTCAGCAGCGTACCTGGAACCGCCAGCGCCGCGATGCGCCAGGCCGTGCGCCGCAGCGCGCCCGGATCGAGGTTCCAGGCGGCCTCGAAGATCAGCGGCGGCAAAAAGACGAAGAGCAGCGTGTCGCCGAACTCGAACGGCGGCGGCAGCTGGACGAACGCGCCGACCGCAACGAGCGCGACCGCGGCCGGAACGCGCAGGCGCTGCGCCAGGATCGCGATGACGACGGCGGCGCCGAGCAGCGCGATGAACCCGCCGACGCCGCTCGCGACGGCGTTCATACGGCCAGCTCCGGCAGCACGTCGGAGGCGCGCGCGCGAATCGAGCGATCGACGTGCGCGGTGAGCGCCGTCTCTTCGGGATTGATCTCGACGACGTACGCGCCGGTGTAGCGTTTCGTCGCCAGCGACGCGGCCGGCTGCACCAGCCCGGAGGTGCCGACGACGAGCATCACCTCGGCGCGCCGCGCCGCGTCGATCGCGCGCTCCAGCACGTTAGGCGGCAGGGGCTCGCCGAACCACACGATGTCGGGGCGCCACATCCCGCCGCAGGCGTGGGCGATCGGATCGGGGGCGCCGCTGGCGAGCGCGTCGAGCACGTCGTCGAGCGGGCGGCGCTCGTCGCAGCGCGTGCATTTCGCTTCGCGCATCTTCCCGTGCAGTTCGAGCACGTTGCGCGATCCGGCGAGCAGGTGCAATGAATCGACGTTTTGCGTGACGACGGTGAAGTCCGGGATGCGGTCTTCCAGGACGGCAAGCGCGACGTGCGCCGCCGACGGCTCGACCGATCGGTGCGCGCGGCGGCGTTCGCCGTACCACGTCCACACGAGGTGCGGATCGCGCGCGAAGCCTCGCGGCGAGGCGAGATCTTCTACCCGGCGGTCGCGCCACAAGCCGCCGACGCCGCGAAACGTCGGCAGGCCGCTTTCGGCCGAGATGCCGGAACCGGTCAGCACGCAGACGGAGCGGGCAGCCGCGAGCCGCTGGGCGAGATCCTCCACGCCCCTTGAGTCCCGGCGGCGGGGCCGGTGCTCCTTTATCCGATCCTCACGAAGCGCCCAAGCGAACGGCCATCCGGCCGCGCCCGCCCGACGTTAGGCAAAGCGAGGTGACCGCCATACCGACGCGAAGGCCCGCCCGATGGATCCCGGGGTACGCTTGATGGATCGGGTCCGAGCGCGCGACGTAAGCGCGTTCGAATCGCTCTATGACGCCTACCACCGGCTCGTCTTCGGGATCGGATTACGCATGTTGGGCGACCCGAGCGTGGCCGAAGATTTGACCCAGACCGTGTTCATGAAGATTTGGACCACCCCGGAGGCGTTCCGCGGCGGCTCGTTCGTCGCGTGGGTGTCGCGCGTCGCGCGCAACCGCGCGCTGGACCTGCTGCGCTCACGCGCCGTGCACCCGG
>JAQBPM010000496.1 GCA_028287525.1 Vulcanimicrobiota bacterium
GAGCCAGGTTTCCTCCGTTCGATGCGGCAAGCGGGCGTCGTGCGGATTGGACGGGCCGTGTGCGGCGATCTTGCCGCGGCGGAAAAGCGCGAGTGGCTCCTCACCAACGGGCGCGGCGGCTATGCGATGGGCACGGTCGCCGGCACGTTGACGCGGCGGTATCACGGGCTGCTGATCGCGGCCGTCGATCCGCCGGTCGTGCGCCGCTTGTGCGTCGCGCGGCTGGATCTCGACGTGACGTACGACGGCGTCGCATATGCGCTTTCGACCAATCGCTGGGTATCCGGCGCGCTCGCGCCGCAAGGGTACCGGTTCGTGGAAGCGTTCGTGCTCGCCGACGGGCTGCCGACGTGGACCTACGCGCTCGGCGACGCGCTGCTCGAGATGACGCTGGCGATGCCGCTCGGCGCCGACGCGACGGCGATCGTGCTGCGCGCTTCACGTGCTCGCTCGCCGCTCGCGGTGCGCGGACGGCTCGTCGTGGCGGACCGCGATCATCACGGCGGACCGCTGCCGGAGATCGGCGCGTTCGCGTCTTCGCTCGCCGACGGGGGCGCGACGATCGCACTGCCTGCGGCCGGGCGCACGCTGCACGTCTTCGCGCCCGGCGCGGAGTGCACGCTCGCCGCCGAACGCTACGCGGGCTATCGCCTGCCGCGCGAGACGGAGCGCGGGCTGCAGGACGTCGACGACTACGCGCACCTGCTCGACCTGTCGTGGGAACTGGCGCCGAATGCGGAGTGCGGGGTCGTCGTCACGTTGGACCCGACGGTTCTGCGCGACGCGCGCGCGATCGAACGGGCGCGCCGTGCCGCGAACGTGATGCGCGCGAAGGCGCAGCCGACCCCGCTGCTGGGAATGCTCGCTGTCGCCGGCGACGCATTCATCGCATCGCGTGGTGACGAGGCCGGCACCACGATCGTTGCGGGCTATCCCTGGTTCACCGATTGGGGCCGCGACGCGATGATCGCGTTGCCCGGTCTGCTGATCGCGACCCGCCGCCCTGCCGACGCGGCCGCGGTGCTGCGGACGTTCGCCGCGCACGAATCCGGCGGCCTCATCCCCAACCGGTTTCCCGACGCCGGCGGGGACGCCGAGTACAACACGATCGATGCGTCGCTGTGGTTCATCGAAGCGGTGCGCGCGTACGTCACCGCGACCGACGACGCCGGGTTCCTGCGCGCCATCTTTCCGACGGTGCAGGCGATCGTCGACGGCTACACCGCGGGGACGCGCTTCGGGATCGGCGTCGACGACGACGGGCTGGTGCGCGGAGGCGCCAACGGCGTGCAGCTGACCTGGATGGACGCGAAGGTCGGCGACCGCGTGATCACGCCGCGTCGCGGCAAGCCGATCGAGATCAACGCGCTCTGGTACAACGCGCTGCGCGCGTGCGAACGCTTTGCGAAGCGTTTGGGCCGTGCGCCCGATCCGTACCGTGCCGCGGCCGATCGCTGCGGGGCGGCGATGGAGCGGTATTGGGATCCCGCGCGCGGCTGGTGCCGCGACGTGCTCGACGGCCCGGACGGCGACGACGCGTCACTGCGTCCGAACCAACTCTTCGCGGTCGCGCTGCCGGCGAGCCCATTCGACGCGGCGCGGGCGCGCGCGATCGTCGACGTCTGCGCGGCGCACCTGTGGACGTCAATGGGCCTGCGCACGCTCGCACCCGGCGACCCGGCGTATCGCGGCACATACGGCGGCGATCAAGCCGCACGCGACGCCGCCTACCATCAAGGAACGGTCTGGCCGTGGCTCCTGGGCCCGTTCGTGCGCGCCCACCTGCGCGCATACGGCGACCGCGCCCTCGCGCGCACCTTCGTCACGCCGCTGATCGACGCGCTCGAAGCCGACTGCATCGGCTCACTCCCGGAAATCGCCAACGGCGACCCCCCGCACGCCCCCAACGGCTGCCCCGCCCAAGCCTGGAGCATCGCCGAACTCATCACCACTCTGCGCCAACTCGAGCCATAGCTACGGCGCGCCGGCTGTGTCGACGCTCGGTTCGGCTCGGAGGGCGATGGCGATTGCGGCGAGGATGACGGCGGCGCCGATGGCGGTGAATGGCCCGAGGCGTTCGTGGAAGAGCCAGGCGGCGAGGAGTGCGGCGATCACCGGTTCGAGCAGGGTGAACGTCGAGACGAAGGTTGCGCTGAGGACGCGTACGCCGGCGTTGAGTGCGGTGTGGCCGAAGAGCTGTGAGAGGAAGGCCATCGCGAGGATGCCGCCCCACGCATGCGTGTCGGTGAGCGGGGGCAGGTGGTCACGCGTAAGCAGCGCGGCGACGGCGAGTAGGATTGCGGCGTAGGCGTACGTCCGCGAGGTGATCGCGAGCGTGGCGTAGCGGTGGTCGATGCCGCGCACGACGACGAGATATGCGGCGAAGGCGACCGCGCCGATCAGCGCGAGCACGATCCCCAGCGGCGTGTTGGCGCGATCCGGTGCGCCGACGACGATCGCGACGCCCACGAGTGCGCCGAGGACGCTGATCGCGGCGGTCCGGTCGATGCTGCGCCGCCGTATCACGGCGTAGAGTTCCGTCCACACCGGCACCGAGCACACGAGCAGTGTCGAAATCGCGACCGACGCGAAGTTCAGCGAGGCGATCCAGGTCGCAAAGTGGATTGCGAGGAGCACGCCCGCCAGGAGCAGCCGCCGTTCGGCGCGCCGGTCGATGACGCGCAGGCTTCCGCGCGTGGCCGCCAGCGCGACGAGGACCACTGCGGCGAGCGTGAGCCGCGCGCACGAGACGGCGAGCGCCCCGCCCGAAACGAGCGCGAAGCGCGCGAAGACCGCAGCCGCCCCGACGGCGAGATTGGCGAGCGCGACCAGCACGATCGCGCTCCGGCGAGACATCACCGTTCGCGGCGCGTGAAGAAGGCGTCAGGCAACGTCGAGAATCGATGCGACGTCGAGGACGAAACCGGGCATCACCGGCGAGCAGTCGACGCTCGCGACGTCGCCCAGATCGACCGCGTCGTCGTCGCCGGTGCG
>JAQBPM010000011.1 GCA_028287525.1 Vulcanimicrobiota bacterium
CAATCGGAACTCGGCCGCTACGCAACCGAGCTCCGCACCGCAACCGCGGGCCTCGGCACCTACTCCGCCCGCCACGAACGCTTCGAAATCGCCCCGGAGCGCGCCATCGCCTAGTTGTCACCCCGAGCGAGCGGCGACTTCGCTCGGGGTGACAACCAACCGAATGTGATTTCCCAGCTTCAGCCCAGCTAATTTTTAGGAATTTCTAAGCGCGCGCGCAATGCGGGCGGCGTTTCGTCTTCAGCCGCTCACTTTGCGAACCGGTCCCATCCTCCGCACTCCCGCGCGTCAAGCGAGCGAGTCGATCGGCGGGAAACGGGTACGAGCGGGTTACTTGTCTGCTACCGTATTCGAGGAGACCTTCCTTGCGCCCTCATACGCTTCTTTCAGCGCGCCTCACGCGCGCCGCACTGGTTGCCGCATCGCTCGTTGTCGCCGCCGGCTGCGGCGGCGGCGGCGGCAGCAACATCCCGAACTCCGGCAGCACGGCGATCTGCGACTCGAACGCCGGCGCGATCTCCGTGGCGCGCCCGACCCCCGGCTTCCCGCAAAACGGCAATCAGATCGAGATCGTCGACAGCACCAACACCGATCAGCTCAATGGGTTCACGAGCCAGTTCGATCTCAACCTCATCGACAACTTCGGCAATGAGATCGATACGGGGTTCCTCACCGCGCTACCCGATCCAAACGGACCGCATCCGTATACCAACGATTTCTACTACGCTGGCAGCCTGAATGGAGGCCTCCTGGCGGGTCGCACCTACAACGTGTATTTGAACGCGCCGAACACCAATTGCACGCGAGGATTCGTCGGGCAGATCTTCACGTAAGGCCGCGTCACCCTGAGCTTGTCGAAGGGCCCCCGTCACGCATCGTGCCGTGCGATCAACGTTGATCGCGAGGCGCGGTTGGTGACGGGGGCCCTTCGACAAGCTCAGGGTGACAACGGGGTTAGCTCAGGGTGACAGCGGTTAGCTCAGGGTGGCGACCGTGAGACGGATTCGTGCCAGGTGGCGAGGGCGGTTGTCGTTTGTTCGGGGGCTTCGTACATCGGGAGGTGGCCGACGGCGGGGAGCTCGACGAACGCTGCTCCGGCGATGCGCGCAGCGATTTCGCGCAAGGTCTCCGGCTTGAGGTAGTGGTCCTCGGCGCCCGCGATCACGAGCGCCGGAATCCGGATGTCTTCGAGCAGATCGTCGCCGGCTACCCGTTCCTTCATGCCGCGGACCAGCTGCGCGCTTCCGCGGGGATCTTGGCGCGCCATGACGATGCGCGCGCGCTCGACGAGATCCGGCCAGTCGCGATAGACGTGCGGCGCGAAGTAGCGCGGCAAGTAGCTCTCGATCGCCGCGTCCATCGTGCCGTCGGACTCGAGGCGCGCCGCAAGCGAGTCGCGCCCGGCGGCGAGCGCGCGCTGCTCGTCGGACGCGCCGTTCGCTCGCGACGCGTCGGCGGCGACGTGGCTTGCCACGAGCGCGAGCCCCGCGACGCGTTCGGCGTACATCCGAAAGAACGCGAGTGCGACGTAGCCGCCGATCGAGTGCCCCGCAATCGCTGCGCGTTCGATCCCGAGCGCGTCGAGGACGCCGGCGACGTCGCCGGCCAGCGCTTCCATCAGCGCGGGACCGTCGCTCGGCTCCGACTCACCGCACCCGCGCAGGTCGATGCGCACCACGCGCGCCGGCGCGAGCGCTGCGCGCTGCTCGTCCCACACCGTGCGGTCGAGCGGAAAGCCGTGCAGCAGCACGATGGGAACGCCGGAGCCGCCGGAGTCGTCGTAGCCGATCCGGCGGCCGTCGATGAGCGTCGTCACTCGTGCATCTCTCGCATCGCGCGAGAGGTACCGTTCTTAGAAGTCGCTTTCCTTGAGGTTCGCCGCCGTGTTCACGTCGGTGAATTCCTCGTTCAAGACGACCGCGTCGCCGGAGTACGTGATGCGGCGGCCCGGGAGGTGCGTGGTCTTCGAAAGGAAGATCACGCGCTTCGTCGCCCCGTTCGCATCCTTGAACGGCACCGTCACGGTGTCGTACGCAGTACCGTTGAGGGTCTCTTCGCCGCTCGTCGCGGCCGCCGCCGTCTTGATGTTCTCGGCGACGTTTTCGAACGACGCTTCGTCGATCGTCCCACCGCGCAGGTCGACGGCGCGGCCGTCGTGGATCGAGACCTTCAGGTGGATCCCCGAGAGCAATCCGCCCTGGTGGCCGCTCACCGTGTCGCCGCCGGTCCACACCGCACCGCCGCCGCGGCCGGGGCCGCCGGTGATGTCGATCTTCGCGAAATGCGGCTTTAGGTAGGCGTAGTGATAGGTGCGGTCCTGGACGTCGGTGCCTTTGGTTTCGTGCACCTTGATGTTCGCGGTATAACTCGGAACCTTCGCCCACGCCTCGAGGAAGGCCGCCGCCGGTCCGGTCGGCGCCGCACCCAAAAGTGCGACGCCGAGGGTACCGGTAAGCAATGCGAGGCTAGTGCGTCGCACGGAGATACGCACTCGGATTGATTGTGGAGAAGTTCGCGGCCGAGTACGGATCGGCTGCGTAGATCGCCGCCACGTTGACGGGCGGGATCGTGAGCCCGTACTTCGTGTCGAACGCCTGGATGAACTGGTTCGCGATGATCGCGTAGCCGGTGTTCGACGGATGGAGTCCGTCGAGACTGAAGAACCCGCCGCCGTATTGCAGCGAGGCCGTGTCGCCGGCGCCATCGACCGGGAACGGTTTTCCTTGTGCGCGCAGCGCTTCGGCGGCCTGGAACGTCGCCGCCGAATCCACCAGCGCCGCGCCCGTCGAGCTCGCCGCTCCCGCGATCGCCTGATTGTAGGCGACGTTGAGGGCTTTGATTTGCAGTGCGACCGCGTCGCTGATGACTTCGCCCGCTCCGGTCGGGTTTTGCGCCGTGATCAGTTGCGGCACCGGCTGCTTCTGCAGAATCGCGGCGACCGTCTGGAGCAGAACCGGAAGCAGGAAATACCCGTTGGGGCCGAGGCCCGTCTGCGCGATCTCGGCTTGCGCGTACTGGTGCGCGGCTTGGAACGAGAGCGCGACCTGCTGCTGAACCGCCGGGATCTGCGCGACGGTCGCGGGCGGCAAGTGCAGCTGCTGCGCGGCCGCACCGATGATGGCCGCTTGCAGGAACGCATCCAAGTTCTGCTCGTAGGTCGGTTCGGTCGTCGATGCTACGGGATAGAACGTCGCTGCGCCGAGCACGTCGACGAGGTTCGAGACCGCGACCTTCGCGCCGCTCGCCTGGAGCTGCGTGATGATCGTCGCGATGTCGTTCCCGATCGAAACCGGGTCGGCCGGCGGCGAGCCGCCGTTCGAGAACCCGAAGTGCAGCAGGTCGTTGGAGCCGATGTAGACGGTCGCGAGCTGGCCGTGCAGTGAGACCGCGGCTTGGAGCTGCGTGACCCGCGAGCCGAAGTTCGCGAGCGCCGGATAGAAGCTTTCGCTCTCGCTGAACACGAGCGTGTTCAGACCGACCAGCGCCGCCGGGAACGCAGCGAGCGCTGCTTGCGACTGGCAACTGGAGAGCGGCTGGAACATCGCGACCACTTCGTGGGTCGTCGAACCGGAGACGGCGACGTCGTACGGCGTCGTGTTCGGGTTCATCCGATCGGTGAGCGCGCCGGTGGGCGAGAGTGCCGCCGCGCGTTCGCCGGCGCACTGCTGCGTAAGACCGGCCGGGAAACCGCTGCTGGTCTTGGCGAGGATGCCGCCGATGCCCGGGGGGATGATCAGCGGGAGCGGCGACGTCGCCGGGTTCTCGAGCGTCGATTGCGGGACGCCGTTGGCCTGCTCCCAGAGCAGTGCGAAAAATCCGTGTTCTTGCGTTTCCTGAACCCGCCCGATCGTGCCGACGCCCGGCGCGGTCGCGCCGCCCGGAATGTCCGCACCGAGGATTCCGCCCGACTGCACGCCGGCGGTGAGGCTGTCGCCGACACCGACGACTTTGACGCTGGCCGGCACCGTTGTGCCAGGATTCGCGTTGAACCCCGGGGATGTGAACGGCTGGCTGCCGCCTCCGCCGCTGCACGCGGCGAGGCCGAGGGTTGCGGCGAGTGCCGCGGCGGTACCGATGCGCGCCTTCACAGCGGGAGCACCGTGGGCGAGCCGATGCCGAATTGGAGCTGAACCGTGGTAGCCTTCAGGCCGCCGCGGCTGGTCGCGACCGTGCTGCAGCTCGGGAGATTCTGGCAATAGATTCCCGTGATTCCGAGATCACGGTAGTTCGTAGCGCCGCCGGTGAGTACCGTCATTTGAACGTACGTCCTCTTGGTGAAGTGGTGAGCCAGACCGTAGATGAACGTCGGCGTGTACTCCGGGAACGGGTCCATCGGATTGTACTGCACGAGCCGCGACGGCTGGACGAAGAACGTCGTCGAGCGGCTGGCACGATACTCCAGGTACAGCAGCTCGAAAATCTGGGCTTTGTTGGTCTGGTTGACGCCGTTGAGATGGTTCAGCCACTGGGCTGCGATCGTTGCCGTACCGAACATGCGCGGCGTGGAGAGGAACGGCAGGGTGAGCGGCAGCAGCCATTCTTGCTCGGTGCGCTGCCGGACGCTCACCGGGAACCCGTTGTACTCGATCAGTGCGGTGTCGTCACCGCCGGCGATCTTCGCGGTGTGCGAAAGATACGTCGGCGAAATGACGATCGGCAAGGGACCGACGGTGAACAGATTTTGGTCGACGACGGTGAGGATCTTGTCCTTGGTCGTCGCGTCGACGTTGCCGGTATTTTGGATGATCGGCGCCAGCGCCGTGCCGGGGCCGGTGAAGCCCTGAATGAAGAACGGGACGTTCTTGTTGCTGAACCCGACCGGGTACTGCTGGATCTCGTAGTAGCCGACCTGCAGGCGGTTCGTCCTCGAGAACGCGTACCCGAAGCCTGCGTCCAATCCGCCGGGCATCTTGGCGTTGTAGTTGATGTTGCCGTACGGATACGCGAACGAGAGGTCTACGTTATAGGTGAAGCCCTGCGGGAGGCTGGGCTTGCGCAGCGGACGTTCCGGCGTCCCCACGGGGTTCGCTTGAGCGACGGCCTTGTCGGCCTCGTTCTTCTTGATGTCTTGGAGCGCGCGCTGGAGGGACGCGTTAGCGGGAGCGAGGAGCCCGGCTTGAAGGGCGCTGGCCTCGGACACGTCGGCGCGAGCCGCGAGCGGCGCGAAGGCGGCGGACGCGCAAAGCAATGCGCAAACACCCGCTATCACACGATGTTTCATTGCGGCGCCTTGCACCGCGCGCAGGAAGGTTCCTTCGGAAAGCGACAAACGCGGCCGTCGGTTCTGATCGGCCGCGGCGTGGGCTTCACGCGTGTACTCGGAGCCCTCGGCGCCGGCGAACGCGGCGCTCTGCGGCGCCGCCGCAGACAGCGTCGCGCCGTGCGCGATGTCACCCCACGCGTGTCGAAGGGCGACGAAAATGCGGCGTCGCGGCGCTCCGCTCGACGCCGTATCGCGCGTTCCCTGCACAAAAGTTGCGCAGATTCGTACATTAGTGGTATAAGGTAGGCAACCAACAGCCGGCGGATGTTCCGCCGGTCACCGCGCGTCCGTCGTAAGACACCGCGGACGCCGAAAGGTACGGTACGCATACCGATGGCCGCTAAGAAGGCCGCGTCGAAAAAGAAAACGACGCGCAAGAAGAGCACGCGGAAAGCCGCTGCTCGCAAACCCGCCGCCCGCAAGAAGACTGCGGCGCGCAAGAAGACCGGCGCCAAGAAGACCGCGCGCAAGAAGACGACCCGCAAGAAGACCGCGGGCCGCAAGAAGGCCGGAGCAAAGAAGACCGGCGCCAAGAAGACCGCCCGTAAGAAGACGGCTCGCAAGAAGACCGCGGGCCGCAAGAAGGCCGGCGCGAAGAAAGCCGTCCGTAAGGCAACCCGCAAAGCGGCGCCCCGCCGCAAAGCGACGGCGCGTCGTAAAAAGGCCGCCGCCTAAGACCCAAAGCCCCGCTTGAGGGGACAGAGCGCGTCGCGAGGAAACTCGCGTCGCGCTCTCTTTTTTTTTGGGACATCCGTGTATCTGGATCACCTTCCCGACCTCTCTCGCGCGCGAAAGATCCGAGCCTCGGCACGCGGCGTCGCGATTCGCGACGGCGACCGTGCGGTCGCGATCGCGTTCGTCGCCGACGGCTCGCTGGTCGGCAGCGACACCCTCGTTCGCTTCGACGTGACGCGCGGTGAGGTGCCGGCCCGGCGACTGTCGGACGCGCTCGCCGCGACCGGCGCGCGCAGCGTCTGGTTCTACGGGGGCGACGACGTGGTGCGGCGAGCCGCGCTCGAGCTCGATTTGCAGTTGCGCCCCGTTGGCGGGGTGTTCGTGCGGCGGATGGATGCGGCGCGCGCTGCGCACGTCGCGTTTCGGCCGCCGGCGCAGATCGATCGCTTGACGCTCCCGGAAGTACTGCGCGATCACGCGCCCGCATTTGCGGCACCGCTCGTCGAGATCGGCGAGATCGATCGCGACGCGGTCGGATTGATCGCCAGCGAATCGCTCGATGCCGCGTGGTCGGAAGTCCGCGTGTTCGTGCAGCCCGCGTACCGCGGTCAACGCCACGGTGCGGCCCTGCTCTCCGCCGCAGCGGACCGGATCGAAGCGACGGGACGCCGAGTCTGCGCGGCAATCGAGGGCCTCGCCGGCCGGGAGCGCTCGACCCTCGAGGCCGCCGGCTTCCGGCTGGTCGACTACTACTTCACCGCC
>JAQBPM010000033.1 GCA_028287525.1 Vulcanimicrobiota bacterium
CCCGACGTGTACGCGCCGATGCCGAAGAACGCGGCCTGCGCGAGCGACATCTGTCCGGTGAAACCGAGCAGGATGCCCAGGCCCATCACGACGATGGCGTAGATTCCGGCGGTGACGCACAGCGTGAGGATGTAGTCGGAGTGCACGGCCAGCGGGATCAGCGCAACGGCGACGATCAGCGCGGCCAGGGGAAGAACGCGCGCGTTCATCAGGCCTTCTCCGCCACGCGTTCGCCGAAGAGCCCTGAGGGCCGCACCAGCAGCACGCCGATGAGGATGACGAACGCGATCGCATCGACGTACGCGGACGAGACGTAGAATCCGCCGAACGTCTCGATCACGCCGATCGCCAGGCCGCCGATGATGGCGCCCGGGATGCTCCCGAACCCGCCGACGATGCTCGCGGCGAACGCCTTGAGCGCGATGAGCGCGCCCATCTCCTTGGTGACGGTGAACAGCGGCGCGACCAGCAGCCCAGAGATCGTCCCGAGCAGCGCGCTGTACACGAACGTGATCGCGACGATGCGGCCGACCCGGATCCCGATCAGCCGGGCGGTCGTGCGGTCCTGCGCCGTCGCGCGCATCTGCTTTCCGAGCGTCGTGCGTTCGAAAAGCACGTACTGGAACGCGATCAAGAGGGCGGTGACGCCGATGATGGCGAGGTCCTGCGGGCGGATGTGCAGCGCGCCGACGGCGATCGTGTCGACCGGAAAGAGCGGCGGCAGGACGAGCGGCTGACTGCCCCACGTGAGCTGCACCAAATTGCGCAGGAAGATCGAGACGCCGATCGTCGAGATCACGACCGGCAGCCAGCCGCGATCGCGCAGCGGGTAGTAGGCGATGCGGTTGAAGAGCAGGCCGAAGCCGATCATCAGCACGATCACCAGCAGGTACACGGCGATTAGCGGCAGCTGCCAATGCACGACCGTCCCGAACACGGCGACCCCCGGCAGCAGGAACGTCGCGGCGATGTACGAGGGGAACATGACGAACTCGCCCTGCGCGAAGTTCACCACCCCGACGGCGTTGTAGATGAGGACGAACCCCAATGCCACGAGCGCATAGATCGACCCGATCGCCAGGCCGCTGACCAGAAGCTGCAGGTTGGCGACCGGATCGAAATGCATCATCGCGACCGCGATTAGGCCGAGACCTTTTTCACCAGGTGCAGCTTCTCGTCTTCGATCTGCCCGATCGAAACAGAATGCACCATGTTGCCTTCGGCGTCGGCGTCGAACCGGCCGAGCACGCCTTCGAAGCCTTTGAGGCTCTTCAGCGACGCGATCGTCTGCTTCGGATCGGTCGACTTCTGCTTCCGGTAGACGGCCGCGAGCATGTTGACCGAGTCGAACACCCAGCCCGAACCCGAACCGACGTCGGGATTGTGATGGAACCGCTGGTAGAACGAGGTCAGGAAGTGCGTCGCGACGTTGGAGTTGAAGCCGACGATGAAGTCGACCGCGGCGTACGCACCGTTGGCGTTTTTCTTCGCGGTCTCCATCGCGGTTTGGTTGCCGAGCGAGGGCGAGCCGACGATCGGCGGCGCGAAGCCGAGCGAGCGCAATTGCTGCAGGATGATCGCGGTGTCGCTCGGGTTCTGAATGTACATCAGAAGCGCGTCCGCACCGGACTGCTTGATCTTGAGGATCTCGGCCGTGAAGTCTTTGGCGTCCTTCGGATACTGCTCGTTGGCGACCGGCTCCATGTTCAGCTTCTTGAGGTTCTGCACGATCTGATCCGCGCCGCCGGTACCGAACGCATCGCTCGCGTGCAGGATCGCGACCTTCTTCGCGTGCTTCTCCTTCACGGCGAAGTTCGTCATCGCGGCGGCGGTGATGCCGTCGGAGGCGCGCAGCCGGAACATGCCGTTCACGCCGAGCTGCGTGTTCTTCACCGCGGTGCCGCCGGTCATCCACGGAATCTCATGCGATTTCATCACCGGCGCCATCGCCTGGACCTGGGTCGAGAGCACGGGGCAGACGACCGCGACGATGTTTTCGCCGAGCAGTTTGTTCAGCGCCGAGACCGCCGACTGGTTGTCGTTGGTCGCATCTTCTTCGACGATCTCGAACGGCCGGCCGTCGTAGACTTTGTCGGAGCGCGCGTTGATCTGCTCGACGGCAAGCAGGATGCCGTCGTGTTCTTGCGATCCGAGCAGCGCGTTCGAGCCAGTCAGACACGGGATCGACCCGAGCCGAATCGGTTCGGGCGCGGCCCCGACGATCGCGGGGAATCCGATGGCCGCGCCTGCGGCGGCAACTCCGGTCGTGACAAGAAAATTCTTCCGGTCGAGTCTCACGGTGCTGTCCCTCCTTCCCGGACCGCGTTTAGAACGACGGCCCGATGCGATTGATCGCGAAGTCGTGGAAGCCGAGTGCTTCCGCCGCGGGCTGACGCCCGTTCGCTGCGTCGACGATCCAGTCGAAGATCTCGTCCCCGACTTCTTCCAGCGTGCGCGTTCCGTCGAGAATCGTGCCCGCGTTGACGTCCATGTTCTCGCGCATGTGCTCGAACATCGTCGAGTTGGTCGCGACTTTGATCACCGGCGCGATCGCCGAGCCCGTCGGGGTGCCGCGTCCGGTGGTGAACACGACGACCTGCGCGCCGCCCGCGATCATCCCGGTCATCTGCTCGATGTCCTGGCCCGGCGTGTCCATCACGATCAAGCCGCGCTCGGAAGGACGCTCGGCGTATTCGACGACCTCACGCAGCGTGGTCGAGCCGCCCTTGTAGGCGGCGCCGAGCGATTTCTCCTCGATCGTGCTCAGACCGCCCGCGATGTTGCCCTGCGTCGGGTTGCCGTAGCGCATGTCGACGTGCATCGCGCGCGCCCGCGCTTCCACCCGCTCGATCATCTCGTACAGCTTCGCCGCAACCGGTTCGCTCGCGCGCGCCGCGAGCAGATGCTCCGCGCCGACGAGTTCGGGGACCTCGGCCAAGATCACCGTCCCGCCTTCGGCGACGAGCCGGTCGCTGGCGAAGCCGAGCGCCGGATTCGCGGTGATCCCGGAGAAACCGTCACTGCCGCCGCATTCGGTACCGAGGATCAGCGCGCTCACCGGGCACTCCTCGCGCTGATGCGCCGCCGCTTCGGCGACCAGACCGCGCGCCATCTCGATCCCGCGCGCGATCGTCTCCGTCGTCCCGCCGGTCTCCTGAATGCCGAGAACCTCGACGCGCTGACCGCGCGCCGCGATCTCTTGCGTGAGCGCCTTCGACTCGTTCGTCTCGCAGCCGAGGCCGACGACCAGCACCGCGCCGACGTTCGGGTTCGCGGCGAAGCCCGCCATCGTGCGCTTCGTCTGCTCGAAATCCGCTCCGACCTGCGCGCAGCCGGTCGGGTGCGTGACGGTCACGACGTCCGGGACGGCGCGCCCGATGCGATCGACGACGTGGTTCGCACACATCACCGAGGGAATCACGAGAACGTGATTGCGCACGCCGACGGTACCGTTCGCGCGCCGATAACCCTGAAACGTCTTGCTCATGGAGTGACCTCCGCCAAATCTCCGCGGCCGCGGGTGCCCTCGACGTTGTGGACGTGGACGTGTTCGCCGGCGGCGATCGGGGCCACGGCGCGCCCGATCACCTGGCCGTATTTGCGGATCAAAGCGCCCGCCTCGATCGCGCGCACGGCGAGCTTGTGGCCGCTGGGGACCGCGACCGTCACCGCGATCGTCCGATCCGGAAAACGCACCTGCTCGCCCGGCGCGAGCGGACGCAGCGCGACGGCGACGTCATCGTCGTCCTTGAGGCGCAGCGCTTCTCCGTCCAGCGAAAGCGGCATGTGCGCGATAGGAATCGTCAGGTGATCGGACAACTCCTGCTCGCGGAATGGACCCCATCGCGGCCCCCCGGCGCCTGCACGAACACGTCGTCGACGCGCTCGTGCGCGGCATCGTCACCGGCGAGCTTCCGACCGGCAGCTCCTTGCCGCCCGAGCCGGAGATGAGCGCTCGCTTCGGCGTGTCGCGCTCCGTGGTGCGCGAGGCGATGCGCGTGCTCGACGGCAAAGGGCTCATCGACGTTCGCCACGGTTCCGGCACCAGGGTGACCGAGCCCGGCCGCTGGGATCCCCTCGACCCTGCGATCCTCTCCGTCATGCGCGAGCGGGGTCCGAGCGCGGCCGTCCTGCGCGACCTGCTCGAGGCGCGCAAGATCGTCGAATGCGAAGTCGCCGCCCTCGCGGCCGAACGCGCCGACGTGGAAGAACGCGCGCAGCTCGAGAATGCGCTCCAGACCATGCGCGCCTCGCTCGACGATCCGCCGCGGTTCGTGACCGGCGACTCGGCGTTTCACCTCACGCTGCTGCGCGCGGCGCGCAACCGCGTGCTCGAACGGATGACGCAGCCGATGCACGAGCTGCTCTCGTACGCGCAGGCGCTCACCGACGCGATCCCCGGCGTCCTCGCCCGCGCGCTCGCCGACCACGAAGCGATCGCCGCCGCCGTCCGCGACGGCGATCCCGAAGCCGCGCGCCGCGCCATGCGCGAACACCTCGCCCGCACCGAACGTGACGTCATCTCATTGACGGAGGCATCCCAAGCATGACCGACCTCGCAGCGCGGCTCGTTCGCGATACGCTCGACGTCCCCGCGATCGCGGACGTCACGACGGCGGCGCGCGACGCGCTGGCGCCGGTCCTCGCCGCCGCGCGGCTGCGTCCCGGCGCGCGCGTGGCGATCACGGCCGGCAGCCGCGGTATCGCGCGGATCGACGCGATCCTGCGCGGTGCGTGCGATGCCGTGCGGGCCGCCGGCGGCTCGCCGTTTCTGGTCGCGGCAATGGGTTCCCACGGCGGCGGCACCGGCGAAGGACAGCGCTCGATGCTGGAGCACCTCGGCGTGACGGAGGCTTCCGTCGGCGCGCCGATCGAGAGCGAGATCGACGTCGTCGACGTCACCCGCACGGCCGAACACGGAATCGACGTCGTCTGCGATGCGCGCGCGGCGCGGGCCGACGCGATCGTCGTCGTCGGTCGGGTGAAGCCGCATACCGATTTCACCGGCGCGATCGAAAGCGGCCTCTTGAAGATGACGGCGATCGGCCTGGGCAAACCGTCGGGTGCGGCGCGCTACCATGCGGCGTTCGCGCGCTTCGGCTACGAACCGATCATTCGCGAGATCGCCGCCGCGATCTACGCGCACTTGCCGGTCGTAGCCGGACTGGCAATCGTGGAGGACCATCGCGGCGGAACCCACGCGCTCGAAGCGTTCCCGACCGCGGGCATCGTCGCGGGCGAGGAAGCGCTGCTGGTGCGCGCGCGGGCGCTGATGCCGCGGCTGCCGTTCGAGAACCTCGACTTGCTCATCGTCGACCGCATGGGAAAGAACTTCTCCGGCACGGGGATGGACACGAACGTGACCGGACGCGCCGTCGATGGCCGCACGCAGAAGGTCGCGCACCCGCTCGTGCGGCAGCTGTTCGTGCGCGAGCTGGCGCCGGAATCGCAAGGCAACGCGACCGGGATCGGCTTGGCCGACTTCTGTACGCGCCGCCTCGCCGACGCGATCGACTGGCAGCCGACCTACCTGAACGCGCTCACCGCCGCGCATCCCGCCGGCGCGCGCTTGCCGATCGTCTGCGAGAACGACCGCGACGCCGTGCGGCACGCGCTCAACGCCGCCGGCGTGGCGGATCCTGCGGCGGCGCGCGTCGCGCGCATCGCCGACACGCTCCACATCGAGGCGTTCGCGGCCTCGGAAGCGGCGCTGGCGACGATCGACGGCGGCGAGCGCTACGCCGTCGGCGGCGCGAGCGACGCGCTGCATTTTCGCGGCGACGAATTGCTTCCGTTCGCCGGCGCCGCGGTGCACGCCTGATGCGCGTCTTGATCACCGGCGGCCGCGGCTTCATCGGCGCGTGGACCGCCCGCGTTGTCCTTCGCGCCGGCCACGACGTGCGCACGTTCGACAAGCAGCCGAGTCGCGCGCTGTTCGAAGCGATCGCCGGCAAGCACGGTGCGGACCGGGTCGAACACCGTTCCGGCGACGTGACGCAGAGCGACGACGTCGACGCCGCGGTCGGAGGCTGCGGTGCGATCGTGCATCTCGCGGCGGTGTTGATCCCAACCGCGCGCAAGGAGCCGCTGCTCGGCGCGCGGATCAACGTGCTCGGCACGCTGCACGTGTTCGAAGCGGCGCGCCGGCACGGCCTCAGCGGGATCGCGTACGCATCGAGCGCCGCGGTTTTCGGCCCGGACGACGGCGTTCACCCGGCACCCGAATCCCACTACGGCGCCTACAAGCTCTGCAACGAGGGGAACGCGCGCGCGTACTGGTACGACGCCGGCGTGCGCAGCGTCGGGCTGCGGCCGGCGACGGTCTACGGGCCGGGCCGCGAGATCGGCGTGACGGCCGATCCGACGCTCGCGATGCGCGCCGCCGCCGAAGGCCGGCCGTACACGATCCGCTTCACCGGCTCGACCGGGATGGACTACGTCGAGGACGTCGCGACGATCTTCGCGCGCGCCGCGACGGAGACGCCCGATGGTGCGTTCGCCTTCAGCCTGCAGGGGCAGCTCGCGACGATCGACGACGTGCTCGGCGCGATTCGCACGGTCGTCCCCACCGCCGACGTCCGCGCGGAAGGCCCGCCGCTGCCGATTGCCGCCGAGGTCGACGAGTCGCCGATGCTCGCCCGCTTTCCGGGCGTTCCGCGCACCTCGCTCGCCGACGGAACGCGCACGACCGTCGAGTACTACCGCCGCGCGGCGACCGGGCTTCAGACCACGTCGGCGTCGTAGATCACGCGGATCGTCCCGACCCGGCGTGATTGCGCGAAGAGCCCGACCGAGAGGTCGTTGTAGACCACGCCGGTGTCGCGCGCGTAGGTGAAGATCGCGTAGGGGCGCGCCTGCGGCATCGTCAGGGCGCAGCCGCGCCGGCGGAACTCCTCGTACGGCGATCGCGGCGGAACGTCGTCCGAGGCTTCGCCCAAGCCGACCCGCGCGCAGCGCAGGCTGAGCGGGTCCCCGAAAAACCGTTTGATGCGGTTGTTCTCGAGATCCGTCTCCCGAATGCCGGTCCAATCGCGGCGGCACTCACGGTAGTGGGCGAAGCAATACCCGTTGAGGTCGACCGCGAACATCGCCTTGATCGCCGAGTGGCGCGGCACCGCCGCGTCGATGAGCGCGTCGATTCCCTCTTCGACTGCGCGGTCGTAGCGCGTCTCGAACTTCGGCGGATCGAAGCCGCTCGGCGGAACCTTCGTCACGTCGAACAACCGTGAGAGCCGCGCGATCGCCGGCCCCTTCAACTCGACGTACTGCGTGTCCAAGCAGTCGTCCAGCCGAATCGACCCGCTCCCGATCGCCGCGTCGAACACGCCGTCCATCTCCGCGGCGACGGCGAGCCCGATGTCGCGGATCGTCTCCGCGACGGTGCCGAGCGGCCGGCGCGCGGCAAGCCCGTGCGCGCGCATGCCGAGCAGCGCCAGATCGAGACGGCGGCTGTCGGTGGCCGCGCTGTTGTCGCGTTCGACCGTGCGCAGCGCGCTCTCCGTCGCGATGCGCACCTGCGCGAGGGCGGTGAGCTGCTGCTCGACGATCCCGGCAACCTCTGCCGCCTGTTCGAGCGTACCGCCGACCTCGCGGCTCAGGTTCCCGACCGTCTCCTGCATGCGCGCGGTCTCGTCGCGCACCTCACCGGTGCGAGAGACCGCGTCGGCGGTTCGCGCGGACATCGCGCGGCTCGCGTCGGCAACCCCGCCGACCACGCCGCCGATCTCCCGGGTCGCCCGCGACGTGGTCGACGCGAGACTGCGAATCTCGTCGGCAATCACACCGAAGCCGGCGCCGGCCACCCCCGCATGCGCCGCTTCGATCGCGGCGTTGAGGGAAAGCAGCGTCGTTTCGCTCGAAATCGTGTCGATCAGTCCGAGGATGACGGTGGCGCGCTCGCCGGCGCCGGCCGTTGTCACCACGGCCGCCTCGGCGTTCTGCACGCTCTCGCGGACGCGGGCGACCCGCTCCAGGCACTCCCGCAGCTCTTCGACGGAAGCCGCGAATCCCACGCGCATCGTGTCCAGCGACGAGCGCATGCGCGCCGACGCGCCCGAAGCCGCCGCGGCTCCGGCTGCGGTTTCGTCGATGCCGTTCATGGTCGTGCCGAGCTGCGCGTGGAGCGAAGCCAGGCCGGACTCGATCGCCCGCCATTCGTATCCGTTGCGCGCGATCGAAACGGCGATCGCGGTCACGAGCCGCAAGATCTCGCGCTGGTCGTCGTCGATTCGGGCGCGCAGCTCCTCGGCCGCCTCGCGCAAGACGCCGGGCAGTTCCGAGAGGTCGACCTCGGCGTAGGCGCCGTCCTCGCGCCCGTCGCCCAGACGATAGGCACTCACCGTGCCGGCCAGACGCGAGAGCGCTTCGGAAATAGCGAGCTGCGCGGCGCGCTCGGCGGCAGTCGATATTTCTTCCGCATGGCGGGCGATCTGCTCGACGCTATTTGCCAGCGACGAGAGGTTCGCGCTCTGTTCCGCCGCGATCGCCGCCACGTCTTCGATCGCGCCGTCGAGTTCGCGCACTTGCGCGCGCGTTTCGCTAGTGCGCGAACGCGCCGCGTCCAGATCGCGGGCCAAACTGCGGACGAGCGCGGCGGATTCGGTGATGGCGCTCGCGACCTGCGCGCTCGCCGCATGGAATTCTTTCTCGATCGACGCGACGTTGCGCGCGGAATCGGCGGTCGACGACGCCAGCGTGCGGACCTCTTGCGCGACGATCACGAAGCCCTTGCCGCTCTCGCCGAGATGGGCCGCCTCGATCGCCGCATTGATTCCCAGCAGCGTCGCTTGGCGCGCGATGCTGCGCAGCTGATCCAAAAACGCCGCGATCCCGCGCGCTCCTTGGTCCAGCGAGGATGCAAACGCGGCGGCTTCTTCGACGCTGCCGCCGAGCGCATCGAGCTGACTCAGCACGGTCGCGATCCCGGCATCGTACCGGTCGGCCGAAGCGGCCATCGTCGTGGTGAGGACGTGCAGCTGCTCGGTCGTGTCCGCCACGTGCGCGGCGCCGCGATCGATCTCGCCGATCGCGGCCGCGGCTTGCTCCACCACCGCGCTCTGATCTGCGGTGTTGGCGACGACCTCGGCGAGCTGATCGGCGTTCAGCGAGGCGGTTTCGACCGCCGCGTTGACGATCTCGCGAAAATCGAGCATCTCCCGCCGCAGTGCAGCGAGCAGCCGCTCGACGATCGCGGCGTCGCGCGGGTCCAAATCGATCTCGGCGAGGCTCTGCGTGAGATCGCGGCTTTGCGCCAAGCGCCGTAAGAGAGCGGCGCCTTGCGCTTCCACCCCGTCTCCCCGCGTCTCGGGGATCCGTTCCACCATTGCGTGTAGTATCGTCGAAATGACGGGATACTGCCAGCCCGCGGCCCCATCGCGCGGTAAAGAAAGTGCGCCGTCCCGCGCGTTCAGCCGGCGAGGAGGCGGAGCAGCGCTTCCTGCGTGTCCGGCCGGCCGTACAGATAGCCTTGTGCGCGGTCGCAGCGCTCGTCGCGCAGCCACGCCCGCTGCGTCTGGGTCTCGACGCCTTCGGCCTGAACGACGCGGCCCAGGCGGTGGGCCAAAACGATCGTCGCGCTCGCGATCGCCGTCGCTCGGGCGTCGTATTCCAGCGCGGCAATGAACGAGCGGTCGATCTTGACGATGTCGGAGGGCAGGTCGCGGAGATACGACAGCGACGAGTACCCCGTGCCGAAGTCGTCGAGCGCCACCCGCACCCCGAGCGCTCGGCACTCGGAGAGCACGGCCGTCACGGCTGCCAAGTCGCGCAGCGCTGCGGTTTCGGTGATCTCCAGCTCGAGGGCTGACGGAGGCACGCCGGCTTCGCGCGTAGCGAAGCGCAGCCGGTCGATGAACGCGGTGTCCTGCAGCTGGGCACTGGCGACGTTGACGGCGACGGAGACGCCGTACCCCGTATCGGCAAGCTGCCGGGCCAGCCGCGCCGCCCGCCGCATCACCCACATTCCCAGCGCGACGACCGAGTCGTTCTCCTCCGCGAGCGGGATGAACGAATCGGGCGGGAGGAGCCCGTAGACCGGATGCTGCCAGCGGACCAGCGCTTCCACGCCGCAGATCGCGCCGTCGGCGACCGTGACGACCGGCTGAAAGTGCAGGACGAGCTCGTCGCGCTCGGCGACGCCGCGCAAGTCGTCGAGCAGCCGGCGGCGGCGCAGACCTTCACCGTCGGCGTGCGGCGCGGTGCGATGCGCCGGCGTGCGCGCCTGCGCATCGCGCGCGGCGTCGATCGCGCGCAAGAGCGTCGCCGCGGCCGGCTCGCCGTCGCGCGCCATCGCGATGCCGAGCGCGGGGGATACGACGATCTCCCGGCCGTCGAGGACGAACGGTGTCGCGAACGCTGAACGAATCGCCTCGGCGAGCGCCTCCGCATCGGCCGGCGTCGCCGCATCGCCGACGAGGAAGAAGTCGACGTCGACGCCGCGGTACGTCGCAAAACGGCCCCCTTGCGCGATGCCTTCGATTCGCCGCGCGGTCGCAGCGACGACGCCCGCGCCGCGGCTGTGGTCGTATTTCGCGAGGATCCCGCCGATGTCGACGTGGAGCGCGACCAGCGCGAACGGCCGGCGCGCCGCCGCCAAATCGGCGCAGCGCTCGCGCAGACGCTCTTCCATCGGCAGGCCGGTGAGCCGGCAATGGAACGCGAGCCGCTCGATCGAGCGCTCCTGCATCTCGTCGCGCAGCGATTGCGCGAACAGCGCGGCGAGGAGTTCGACGTAGGCCAAGTCGTCGTCCGCGAACGGGTGCGCTTGCGCCAGGCGGCCGCCCATCGTGAGCACGTACCCGTCGTCGCCGGCAACCCGGATCGGCGTGCCGACGTAGCGAGCGACGTTGCGCTCGCGCACTTGCACATGGTCCGCGAATTCCGGATCCGACCGGAGGTCTGCGACGGCAATCGTCGCGCTGCGCTCGTACACCGCGTTCGCGAGCAGCTCACGGACCGGGGTCGGATAGTTGATCGGCTGGTTCGGCTCATCGATCACGTTGAGCGACGCGATCGGATACGCCACGCCGCCGCGGAACTGTGCGACGGACCCGAAGTCGAGGCCGAGGGCGGTCATGGCTTCAGCCAGCAGCGCCTGCCGGTCGCGTTCAACGCTCCCGGTCGACCGAGCGACGATACGATGCAGCGCCGAGAGGCGTTCGCGCAGACGCGCCGGATCGGCCTGATCCTGCATCGCGCGCCGTGACTACGTGACCGCCGGCGCGTGCCGGCCGATCTCGCGCTGGAACGCCGCGGCGATGATGATGAACGCGACCGCGACGAGCGCGACCGTACCGCAATTCAGCGGGAGCTGCGCGCGGGGATCGCCGCCGCCGGGGAAGAGAAAGCGGGCCAGCAGACGCACCGCGAGCGCGGCGATCCAGATGGCGAGCGTGACCCGCGAGCCCCGAACGCGTACGGCATTCTTCTTCTCGGCAGGAGCGAACGTCGTGTTGCGCACGATCGCAAGACCGGTGACGGCGCCGAGCAGTGCCCCGACACCGAGACAGATCAGCATGATGCCGTCGTCGCGGGAGTCGATTCCGGCAGTCAGCGTGACGAGATAGACGGTCAGCACGACGATGATCGCGGGGCGGATCCAGACGCCGGGCGAGGTGACGGTGCGTTCGCGCAGCTCCCGGAAGGCGAAGCGGAACACGACGAGGACGGCCACAGCCAGCGGCAGCAACGTCGCGAGCGCATGCTGGTCCATGCTACGCCGCGCCGCCGAGGTACGCCGCGCGGACCGCCTCGCTCGCGGCGAGGTCGGCGGCCGGACCGCTGTGCACGATCGTTCCAACTTCGAGCACGTAGCCGCGGGCCGCGACGGCAAGGGCCTGGCGCGCGTTCTGTTCGATCAGCAGGATCGTCGTCCCGCGCGCGTTGATGTCGCGGATCACGGCGAAGATCGTCTGTACGAGTTTGGGTGAAAGCCCGAGCGAGGGTTCGTCGAGCAGCAGCACCCGCGGACGCGACATCATCGCGCGCGCGATGGCGAGCATCTGCTGCTCGCCGCCCGACATCGTTCCGGCTTTCTGTTCGAACCGCTCGCCGAGGCGCGGAAAGATCTCCAGGACGCGGGCGGTATCTTCGGCGATCTCGGCCTTGGACGTGCGCGTGTACGCACCGAGCTCGAGGTTTTCGCGCACCGTCATGCGCGGAAAGACGTGGCGCCCTTCGGGCGAGTGGCTGATCCCGGCGCGCACGATCTCATTGGGGGCGAGCCGGCTGATGTCGCGGCCCGCGAAGTGAATCGCGCCGGACGCCGGGCGCACGAGGCCGCTGATCGCCCGCAGCGTCGTCGTCTTCCCGGCGCCGTTGGCGCCGATCAGCGTCACGATCTCGCCCTCTTCTACCGTAAGCGAGATCCCCTCGAGCGCCGTGATGCGCCCGTACCGTGCGACGAGGTTGTCGATTTCGAGCAACGCCATGTTACGCCGCGTCTCCGGGCGCGCCGAGATACGCTTCGATCACTTTGGGATCGCGGCGGACGTCGGCGGGCAGCCCTTCGGCGATCTTCTCGCCGTGGTCGAGGACGGTGATGCGCTCGGAGAGTTCCATAACCAAACCCATGTCGTGCTCGATGAGGAACACCGTGACGCCGCGTTCGCGAATCCGGCGGATGAGGACGATCAGCTCGTCCTTCTCCGTCGGGTTCATCCCGGCGGCCGGCTCGTCGAGCAGCAGCAGTTTCGGGTTCGACGCGAGCGCGCGCGCGATCTCGAGCCGCCGCTGGAAGCCGTACGCCAGGTTGCGCGCGTAGTTCTCCGCGTACTTCTCCAAGCCGACGAAGCGCAGCAGCTCGAACGCTCGTTCGCGCGCGACCGCCTCTTCGCGGCGCTGGTTCGGCGTGTGCAGCAGCGAGTCGACGAGGTTGGCGCGCAGCCGCGCGTGTTCGCCGGTGAGGACGTTGTCGAGCGCCGACATGAACGCGAAGAGCCGGATGTTCTGAAACGTTCGGGCAATGCCGAGTTTCGTGATCCCGCTCGTGCTGCGGCCGACGATGTCGTTCCCGTCGAACGTGATGCGGCCAGCGCTCGGCTTGTAGATCCCGGTGATCAGGTTGAACGCGGTCGACTTGCCGGCGCCGTTCGGCCCGATCATCGCGACGATCGAACCGGCGTCGATCGAAAAGTTCAGCCCGTTCACCGCGACGAGGCCGCCGAAGCGCTGCGTCACGTCCTGCATCGTCAGGAGCGGCGTCACGCCACGCCCTCCGTGTAGAGCGTCTGCTCGTGCGCGGCCGCCGTCGGGTCGTCGTCGGCGGCGTGCAGCTCGGCCTTGCGCTGGCTGCTCGGGATCAAACCTTCGGGGCGGAACAGCATCATCATCACCAGGATGACGCCGTAGATCAAGAAGCGCGAGTTGGTCAGGTCGAGGTTGAGGTGGAGACTGTGCAAGAAGTTCGTCCCTTGGGGGAGCACGAACCGCTCGAGCGCCGAGAGGATCAAACTGCCGACGATCACGCCCGGGATGTTGCCCATCCCGCCGAGCACGAGCATCGCCAGGATGAAGACGCTGACGTTGAACCCGAACTGATCGGGCGAGACCAGCTGCAGCTTCGAGGCCAGCGCGCAGCCCGCCAGGCCGCTGAACGACGCGCCCATCGCGAACGCCGCGAGCTTGGTCGTGGTCGTGTTGATCCCCATGTGCGCGGCGGCAAGCTCGTCTTCGCGAATCGCCATCCACGCGCGTCCCAGGCGGCTCGTGCGCAAATTGTTCGCGACCCAGACCGCGAGCGCGATCAGGCCGAGGACCATGAAGTAGTACGGCAGCGCGTCGAAGCCGAACTTGTACGGGCCGATCGCCGGCTGGTCGAGCGAGCCGATGCCGTTGGGGCCGCCGGTCCACTGCGAGAGGTTCAGGAACGTCTGCGGGACGATCTCACCGAACCCGAGCGTCACGATCGCGAGGTAGTCGCCGCGCAGCCGCAGCGTCGGCGCACCGAGCAGGATGCCGAACACCGCCGCGATCCCAGACGCGATGAAGAGCAGCAGCCAGAACGGCAGATGGATCCCGAACTGCGGCGACGCGAGCATCGCGAACGAGTACGAGCCGATCGCGAAGAACGCGGCGTACCCGAGATCCAGCAGGCCGGCGAACCCGACGACGATGTTGAGGCCGAGCGCGAGGAGGACGAAGGCGCCGGCGTCGGCCAGGAAGTTCGTGAACCCGCCGTTGTGGCCGAGGAACGGCAGCACCAGCGCGACCGCGAACGCCAGGGCGGTCTTTCCCCGCTGCGTGCGCAGCGGAGCCGGAAGGCTCGATGTGATCCTCGCTGCGAGCGTCATACTTTGTTCGGCAGCGCCTCGCCCAGCAAACCGGACGGACGGAAGATCAGCACGATGACGAGGACCGAGAACACGACGACGTTCGACCACTGATCGCCGATGAATTGCGTCGTCATCGCCTCGATCAGGCCGATCAGGAAACCGCCCAGCATCGCGCCCGCCAGGTTGCCGATGCCGCCCAAAACGGCGGCGGTGAAGGCTTTGAGGCCAGCGCCGAACCCGTTGAAGAACCAGGTCGAACCGTAGTAGACCCCTGAGACGAACCCCGCCGCGCCCGCGAGCGCGGAGCCGATCAGGAACGTAAGCGCGATCGTGGTGTTGATGTTGATGCCCATCAGCTGGGCGGCATCTTTGTCCTGGGCGGTCGCGCGCATCGCCTTGCCCAGCTTCGTGTTGTAGACGAAGGCCTGCAGCACGACCATGAGCACGATCGCCAGCAGGATCACCATGACTTGCTTGGCCTGGATCGTCACGGCGCCGAGGGTGAACTCCGGGTTCGGGATCACCGCCGGAAACGGAATCGGCGATGGCCCCTTCCAGTACAGCATCAGATTTTCGAGGATGAACGACATCCCGATCGCCGTGATGAGCGGCGCGAGCTTGGGCGCGTTGCGCAGCCGCCGGTAGGCGAGCCGCTCGATGATCACGCCCGTCAGCCCGCACAAGATCATCGCGCCGAGGATCGTGACGGCGACGACCACGATCAGCATCGGCCCGGTCACGACGCCGGTGACGCCGAGCAGCGTGAGGATCGCGAGCGAGAAGAACGTACCGAGCGTGTAGACGTCGCCGTGCGCGAAATTGATCAGCTCGATGATTCCATACACCATCGTGTAGCCGAGCGCGATCAAAGCATAGATTCCGCCCAGCGAGAGCCCGTTGATGAGCTGCTGTGCGAAAAGTGTGGGGTCGAAGTGCAAGCCTAGCCTAGCTCTTCAGTTGAATGACGTCGATGACGACCTTCTTGCCGCCTTGCACGTTGAGCAGCGAAAGGACGGGGGACGTGGTGTCGCCGTTGGCGTCGAAGCCGACCTTGCCGATCGGCGAGTCGTACTCTTTGGTGGCGGCGATGTACTTGAGGACGTCGCCGCGGGTCGGCATCTTGCCGCCGGCATCGGCGATCGCTTTCTCGAATGCGGCGATCTCGATCTTCGCGGCGGTGTAGGCGTTGGCCGAATACGGGCCGACGTCGGTCTTGAAACGCGCCTTGTACGCATCGACGAAGGCCTTCGCCGAGGGAAGCTTCGTCGCGTCGGGCGACGCGACGGTCATGTACGACCCGTTCGCCGAGTCGCCGGCCTGCTTCTCGAACTCGTCGTCCGAGATGCCGTCGCCGCCGAGGAACGGCGTCTTGCCCAGGCCGACGTCGGCCATCTGACGGCGAATCAGCCCGCCGCCGGTCGACGTGTTGCCGCCGAAGAACACGGCGTCGGGTCCTTGCGCTTTGATCTTCGTGAGCAGCGCCTTGAAGTCGACTTGATTGGCGGTGATGTGCTCGTGGCCGAGCACGGTGCCGCCGAGTTGGCGGAACGACGTGTCGAACACGTCGGCGAGGCCCTTGCCGTACGTCTCGTTGTCGTCGATCACGAAGACCTTCTTCAGCTTGAGGCGATCGGCGGCGACCTGGGCCAGCGCGGCGCCTTGCTTTGCGTCGCGGGTGCAGACGCGGAAGTAGGTGTTGACGTCGGGGTGCGCGGTGCGCAGCTTCTTGGCGTCGTCACCGATCGTCAGTCCGTCGTTGGTGTTCGAGGGCGAAATCTGCGCGAGCCCGGCGTCGTTGGTCAGCGGGATCTCCGACTTGGCGACGTTCGAGTTGAACGGGCCGACCATCGCGAGCACGGCCGAGTCCGAGATGAACGTCTTGACGTTCTGCGCGCCGGCCGCGGGATCGTGCTTCCCTTGCACCGCGTCGTCGAGCAGCGACGTGTCGAGCTTGAACTTGCCGCCGGCGAAGCCGTTCCGGTTGGCCTCCTCGACCGCCAGGACGGCGCCGTTCTGGGTCGGCATCCCGATCGAGGCGTCGGCGCCGCTAACGGGCAGGTCGACGCCGATCTTGATCGTGCCGCCCGATGGCCCTGAGGACGCAGCCGAGCTCGACGAGGAGCTCGAGGAAGTGCACGCCGACAGCGACGCCGCGAGGGCGACCGCGAGAATGGCCTGAGGGACGGACAAACGCATACCACGACTCCTGGATTGGGAGCGAATCGGGGTCGGATACGCTTTCACGCCCCCAGGAGCCTGTCGCCGCGCGTCATTGCGAGGCCGTCGCCCGTGTCATGGAGAGGCACGCGCCCTGTCATTCCGAGCTCGTCGAGGAACCTCGGGGTCGTCCTGAGCGAAGTCGAAGGACGAGCCCCAACCTCGACCGTCACGATTCTGGCCCGCGCCTCGACTGCGCTCGGCGCAACACGAGGGTCCTTCGACAAGCTCAGGATGGCGGGGGAGGGTTAACGGCTCGATCGCGAGTGCGTCCGGCTGGGTGATCCGCGTCGTTATCGTGTTGATCTTTGCCGTCAAGCCGAGGTTGAACTGTTGGCCCGTCATTCCGAGCATGTCGAGGAACCCTGGTGTCGTCCTGAGCGCAGTCGAAGGACGAGCCGCAATCTCGACGCTCACGATTACGGCGTCGCCCTTCGACTGCGCTCAGGGCGACACGAGGGTCCTTCGACAAGCTCAGAATGACGCGCAGGGCGCTATGGTTCGATCGCGATTGCGTAGGGCTCGTTGATCCCCGCCGCCGGTCCCTCGCGTGCTCCCTATTACGGCTCGACCGTGAATGCGTACGGGTGGTTGATCCCGGTCGTGATCGAGTAGATCTTGGCAGTCAATCCGAAGTCGAACTCGTCGATGCTGTTGCCCGCACGATTGGTGACGTAGATGCCGCCGGCGCCGAGGCCGAGGAACGACAGCACGCCCGCGCCGGATGCGCCACTCCCAACAACCGTCGGGTCGGCCGCCGCGATCTGAATCGGCGCCGACCACGTCGTCGACCCGGCCGGGAGCACGAACAACGCCGTCTGGGGCGGGCTGCTACCAGTGTTGTACGCCATCGCGTAGAGGTTTCCGGCGTTGTCGGAAACCAGCGCGCGCATCATCCACGGGCTCTTCGTGATGCTCGTGAACGTACTGTTCGCAATTGGCGCGGGATACATGTCGACGCCGTAGTGCCAGGCGCCGGCGAACAGGTTCCCGGACGGATCGAGCGCGATCGAAAACGGGAACTGGGTCTGCGTCAGGGTGACGGTCGGGCTCGGCGTGCCATTGACCGGAGCCGAGTACTTCCAGATCTGCGCGTTGTAGCTGTCGTCGACCCACAGGTCGCCGTTCGGAGCGATCACCATCGCCTCCGGAATAGCGAACGAGCCGGTCACGGGATCCCACGCGGCGACCGGCGGGCCGGTGTAGGGCGG
>JAQBPM010000041.1 GCA_028287525.1 Vulcanimicrobiota bacterium
GGCAACGCGCTTGGCTGAGAAGGTTTGCCAGAGGCCTGCGGTTGGCTCTGGAGACCAGAGCACCGCGACGAACCGCCTTCGTCCACGCTAGCGACGCGAACCCGAAGTGCTGCCTGCACTCGCGGAAGGTATGCCCTTCATCGTAATACCGCTGTACCGCGGCCCAATCGTACCGCGTTACGCTAACTACGGCCCGCAGTCGGCCCCTCTGGATCGCCTTGTACCACGCGACTGCGGTGAACCCAAAGCGCGCCATGCACGCCTTCCGATCCCCACCCTCGTCGTAAAACCGCTGGACCGCACCCCAATCGTAGCGCTTTCTCACCCGCCAAGCGTACGAGCGAGCGGCGCCATCTGTACGGCACTCTGAGGCCGCGACCAGCAGGCTTCGAAACGGTACAGTACGATACATGAGGACGGTCCGTCGGCGCCGGAGGTGCGAGACGGTACTTCGCTCGCTCCAGGAGATTCCGTGCAGGCAGTCGTCCTCGTCGGTGGTGAGGGCACCCGGCTTCGGCCGCTGACCCTCGAGACGCCGAAGCCCATGGTCCCGGTCATGAACATGCCCTTCCTCGAGCGCACCCTGCGGCGCCTCAAGGAAGCCGGGATCGACGACGTCATCCTGCCGGCCTGCTATCTCCCCGACGCGATCACCTCGTACTTCGGCGACGGCTCGCGCCTCGGTCTGCGCCTCCGCTACGTCATCGAAGAGGTACCGCTCGGCACCGCCGGCGCCCTCAAGAACGTCGAGCAGTACATCGACGGCCCGTTCTTCGTCCTCAACGGCGACGTCCTCACCTCGCTCGACCTCCGCGCGATGCTCGCCTACCACCGGCAGAAGGGCGGCCTCGCGACCCTCCATCTGATCCCGGTCGAGGATCCCAGCCCGTTCGGCTGCGTCGTCCACGACGCGGCCGGACGGGTCCAAGCCTTCGTCGAGAAGCCGAAGCGCGAAGAAGCCCCGACCAACGAGATCAACGCCGGGACCTACCTCATGGAGCGCGAGGTCCTGGAATATATCCCAGCCGGCCGCCCGGTCTCGATCGAGCGCGAGACCTTCCCGCAGCTCATTGCCGCCGGCCGCCCCCTGTACGCCTACACGACCGACGACTACTGGATCGACCTGGGGCGCCCGGAGGCCTACCTCGACGCGCACCGCCACATTTTCGAGGGCACCATGCCGCTCGGCGGCTTGCGGAGCGTCGACGGCCCAGGCCGCGAAAGTGTCCCCACGTCCGCTCTGCGGCCCCCGATTTTCATCGGAAACAACTGCTCGGTGGCCCCTGACGCCGTGGTCGGCCCGTACACCGTGCTCGGCGATGGATGCGACATCGGTCCCGGGGCGGTCGTTGCCGACTCGCTCCTCTGGGACGACGTCACCGTGGAAGAGGGCGCGCAGCTTGCTTGGTCGATCGTCGCGAGCCGCGCCCGCATCGGTGCGGGCGCGCAGATCGCGCACGGCTCGGTCATCGGGCACGAGGCGGAGATTCCTGCCGGGGCGCGCGTGGAAGAAAACGCGAGAATCGCCGCTATCGGACAATAACCGGCATCACCGTCCGTCGGGCTCGGTTTATGCCCCCACGTTCCGAGGGTACGAAACGAAGGGACAAGCGACCGTGTCCTGAGAGTGCGGCTACTTTGCGAACGCGCCAAGGATACCGTCTCGCCGGCGCCATTTGGGCCGCCGGAACCTTCAAGGGGACGATGTTGACGATCCAAGCGCCGCGGATGCTATTTTTGGGTTCGTTTCCGCCTCGGGAGTGCGGAATCGCGACATTCATGAAGGATGTCGTGGATTGCTTCGACGAGGCATTCTGTTCGCGCAGCTCGGTCGTCGCGATCGACGAGCCGGGCGGCGAAGATCGCTCGTACCCCAACCGGGTGGTTGCTCGGCTGGTTCAGCAAGACTTCGACTCCTACCGCCGGATCGCCGACTTCATCAACGCGTATCCGTGCGACGTGCTGAACATCCAGCACGAGTACGGGTTGTTCGGCGGCACCGAGGGCGAGTGGGTCGTCGACCTCATCGCGGGCGTGCGCAAGCCGGTGGTCACCTCGCTGCACACCGTCCTGCCCGACCCGTCGCCCGAGCATCTGCGAGTCGCCCGCGCGCTCTGCGCCACCTCGACGGCCGTCGTCGTCCTCTCGGAGACCGGACGCGAGCTGCTGATCGAGCGCTACGGCGTCGATTCCGAAAAGATCCACGTCATCCATCACGGCGTCCCGGACGTGCAGTTCCGGGAAACCGCGCCGCTCAAGCGCGCCCTCGGGCTCGACGCGCGCATGACGATCTCCACCTTCGGCCTCATCAATCGCGGCAAAGGGCTCGAGTACGCGATCGACGCGATGGCGGCCGTCGTCGCCTCGCACCCCGAAGCGCTCTACCTGGTCCTGGGGCAGACCCATCCGGTGATTCGCCGCCACGAAGGCGAATCGTACCGCGACGAGCTCAAAGCGAAGATCGCGGAGAACGGCCTCGCCGATAACGTCAAGCTGGTCGACAAGTATCTCGATTTCGACGAACTGCTCGGCTATCTCGGCGCGACCGACATCTACCTCACGCCGTATTTGAATCCGACGCAAGTCGTCAGCGGCACGCTCGCGTACGCGATCGGCCTCGGCAAAGCCGTCGTGTCCACGCCGTATCTCTACGCCCAGGAACTGCTCGCGCACGGGCGCGGGTTCCTCACCCCGTTCCGCGACGCGTCGGCGATCGCGACCACGCTCGTCGCGCTGCTCGATGACCCGGCGCTGCGCGAGAGCACGGAACGCCGCGCATACCGCTTCGGACGCCGCATGACGTGGCCGAACGTCGCGCAGGCCTACGGCACGCTCTTCGGCGACCTGCAGCCGCTCTCGCGCCGCACCGCGCTCGCCACCTCAGCGTGATGTCGGAAACGGGCCGTTTGACGATGCAGGCGTACCGCTTTCCCGCGCTCGATCATCTCCTCGCGATGACCGACGACGTCGGCATCCTGCAGCACGCGACGCTCGACGTACCGAATCGGTCGTGCGGCTACTGCACCGACGACGTCGGGCGCGCCCTGATCGTCGCGTGCGAAGCGGCGTCGCGTTTCCCGCAGGACCGCAACGTCTCGCGGCTCGTCTCCACGTACCTCGCGTACTTGCACGACGCGCAGCTGCCCAACGGCTGGTTCCACAACTTCATGGGCTACGACCGCCGGTGGCAAGATCACGGCGGTACACCCGACGCGGTCGGGCGCGCGATCTGGGGACTCGGCTACGCCGAACGTTTCGCGCCGCGTGAATCGTGGCGCGCACTGGCCGGCGAGCTGCGCCTCCGCGCGCTTCCCGACGTCGCGCAGATGGAGTACGTGCGCTCGCGAGCCTACGCGGCGCTGGGCTTGGTGCAGTCGCTCGCGACGCGTCCCGACGACGAGTTCACCGTGCGCGCGGTCCTCGACGATGCGGCCGGCGCGATCGCCGACGCGTACGACGCGCATCGCGCTCCCGGTTGGGCGTGGTGCGAAGACGTCATGACCTACGACAACGCGCGACTGCCCGAGGCGCTCCTGCGCGCAGGCCAGGCCCTCGGCGAAGACCGCTACACCGCCGCTGGTCTCGCGATGCTGGGCTTCTACGTCGACGCCGTCATCGAAGGCCAGACGAGCGGCTCGGGGAAGGCGCTCTTCCAGCCTGTCGGCAGCAACGGATGGTATCCCCGCGGCGGGACGAAGGCGCGTTTCGGTCAGCAGCCGCTCGAAGCGGCGGCGCTCGTCGACGCGGCGCTCGTCGCGCACGACCTCACCGGCAACGCGGAGTGGCGCGACATCGCGGAGATCGCGCATGCGTGGTACGGCGGCGCGAACGTGCTCGGGATTCCGCTCGCCATCGAGGGCGGGTGCCGGGACGGGCTCGATCCGACCGGCTGCAACCCCAATCAAGGCGCCGAGTCGACGCTCTCCTACCTCATGAGCGCGATTGCGCTGGCGAACCGCTCGACGACGTCGCTGTCGCTGAGCGTCGCGAAATAAACGCGCTCGTCGCGCGATGCGCGAGCGCCATGATGGTCAGCATCGGGTTCACGCCTGACGCGCTCGGGAATGCCGACGCGTCGGTGACGAGCAGTCCCGCGACGCCGTAGACACACCCTTCCTGGTCGATCGCGCCGTCGGCCGCGCTCGCGGCCATGCGGGCCGTTCCCATCTGGTGCGCGGAGAAGAGCGAAACCGGAACGCGTGTTTCGGCACGTCGCGCGAGTTCGGCGGCGAACGCGTCGAGTCCGGCGGGCGTCGCGTCCGCCGCTTCGAGTCCCAGCCCGTCGCGATACAACGTCTGCACGCGCCGCGCGCCGGCGGCAAACGCGATGCGCGTCGCCCCGGCGAGCGCGGTCGCGAGGTGACGCGCATCGTAGCGATCGATCGCGTAGCGCACGTCGGCGCGGTCGTCCGTTCCGACGCTCCCTTCGCCGCGGTCGCGCGTGAGCGCGATCAGCACGGCGCGGTTGCGGACGGTGGCGATGTCGGCCGCGTGTTCCGCCGCGCCGCGCCACGGCAGGCCGAGCGCGAGGATCCCCGGATGCGACGGTGCGGCTTCGATCGCCACACCGAAACCATCCGAGAGGTCGGAAAACTCGTCGCACAGCGCGCTCTGCATCGGCCCGTGCCACGTTTCGATCGGATGATCGAACTCCACCGAGAGCGCCTGCACCGGGTGCAGGTGAAGATGCCGGCCGACGTGCGGCGAGCGCAGGCCGCTGCGCGCGAGCACGCCCGGCGTGCGCAGCGAGCCCGCGGCGACCACGACCAGCGGCGCGTCGACGGTGAGCGATGCACTGTCTGCCGTCGTCGCTTCGACGCCGGTCGCCGCACCGTTCGCGATGCGCACGCGATCGACGCGCACGCCGGCGAACACGGCGGCTCCCGCATCGATCGCGTCGCGCAGGTACGTGTTCGCGGTGGAACCCTTGTTGCCGTACGCGCAGCCGAAACCGCAATAGCCGCAGCCGTCGCCGGTGCACGTCGCGTTGCGCGGGATCGCGCGCACGCTCCAGCCGAGCTTCGCGCAGCCGTCGACGATCACGGCGTTGTTA
>JAQBPM010000052.1 GCA_028287525.1 Vulcanimicrobiota bacterium
TTGCGGCCGCCGCTCTTCTTGCGGGAACCCGTCTTCTTCCGCGACGTCGACGCCTTCTTCCGTGACGTCGTCTTGCGGGCCGTGCTCTTGCGGGCGCTGCTCTTCTTGCGAGTGGTGGTCTTCTTGCGGCCGGAGGTCTTCTTCCGCGCGGTCGCCTTCTTGCGGGTCGCGGTCGTCTTGCGCGCGCTCGTCTTTTTGCGCGCGCTCGTCTTCTTGCGCGCGCTCGTCTTCTTGCGGGTTGTTGTCGTGCGGGTAGCCATTGGCAGCTCCTTCCCTTTGTGCGGATGCTACCCGGTTCGCGGCGCGCTTCAATCAACGCACCGAAACCGTTGCCGCACGAGGCAAATCGGGATATTGCCAATCGACGAACTTCGGTCTATAACGGTAACATGACCGAGATCGAACTGGGGCGCGACGCCATCGCCGCGACCGCGCGCGAGATAGCGCCGTACGTCCGCCGCACGCCCGTCGTGGTGGTCGACGGTGCGGATTTCGGCCTCAGGCCGTTTCGCCTCACCGTGAAGCTCGAGCAGCTGCAGCACGCGGGTTCGTTCAAGACGCGCGGAGCATTCGCGAACCTGCTCCAGCGTCCGGCCCCCGCGGCCGGCGTCGTCGCTGCGTCGGGCGGCAATCACGGCGCGGCCGTGGCCTACGCGGCGATGACGCTCGGCCTGCGCGCGACGATATTCGTTCCGAGCATCTCGTCGCCGGCAAAGATCGCGCGAATCCGCGAGTACGGCGCCCGGCTCGAGATCGGCGGCGAGCGGTACGCGGACGCGCTCGCCGCGAGCGAAACGTGGGCCGCCGAGTCAGGCGCCCTGCGCGTTCACGCGTTCAACCAGGACGAGACGATCCTCGGCCAAGGGACCCTCGCGCGCGAGCTCGAGGAACAGGCGCCCGACATCGACACCGTCTTCGCCGCGGTGGGCGGCGGCGGCCTCATCGCTGGGATCGCTGCATGGTACCGCGGCGCGACCCGCGTCGTCGGCGTCGAACCCGAACTCGCGCCGCAGTTGGAGCGCGCGCTGGCGGCCGGCCGTCCCGTCGTTACCGAGGGCAGCGGGATCGCGGCCGATTCGCTCGCATCGCGGCAGATCGGCGCGCGGACGTTTCCGATCGCGCAGCGTTTCGTCGACCGCGTCGCGCTCGTGGGCGACGATGCGATCCGCGCCGCGCAAGCGGCGCTCTGGCAGCAGCTTCGCATCGTCGCTGAACCGGGCGGCGCCGCAGCCTTCGCCGCCCTCCTCTCCGGGCGCTATCGTCCCGCCGACGGCGAGCGGGTCGCGGTGATCGTCAGCGGCGGCAATACGACGGCCGTCGACTTCGAGCGCTGAGCGGCCGGCGATGTCGGTCGTGGTCGCGATTCGCGCGCTCGCCAACGAGCGCCGGCTGCAGATCCTCGAATGGCTCAAAGATCCCGGCGCGAATTTCCCGCCCCAGGTCGACGGCGACCTCGTTGACGACGGCGTGTGCGGTGCGCTGATCGCCGAGAAGCTCGGCTTGAGCCAACCCACGGTGAGCGAACACCTCAAGGTGCTCGCCTACGCCGGGCTCGTGCGCTCCAAGCGCATCAAGCAATGGACGTTCTACCGGCGTGACGAGGCGCGGATCGCCGAGATCAAGCGGGCCATCTCGGCGAAGATCTGACGCGACGCTTGGAGGGCGTTGCCTCCCAAGGCGAGGAAGGCCCTTCCCCGTTCTCGAGGTGAGGAGATCGCTCATGCGCTCAACGATGGTCTCGGCTGCGCTCTGCGGCATCATGGTGCTCGGCAGCCAGGCACGTGCGCAAGCGCCGCCGCCCGCCGCCCCGGCGCCGGTCCCCGAAGTCATGCCCTTCGTCATCCCGTACGGGGCGCCGATCGGCATCGATCGCGCGAGGCAGGTTGCGGCGGCGATCGTCGCTGAGGCGAAACGCCACGCGAATTGGAAAGAGGCGATCGCCGTCGTCGGCCCGGCCGGCGAACTGATCTACTTCGAAAAGATGGACGACACGCAGCTCGCGTCGATCGACATCGCGCAGCACAAGGCGCGTGTATCGGCGACCTACCGGCGCCCGACGCAAGCCTTCGAAGAAGTCATCAACGGCGGCAGTCCGGCGACGCTCACCCTCGACGGGGTCATAGCGTCGCGGGGCGGCCTGCCGCTCGTCGAGGCGGGCAAGCTGATCGGCGCGGTCGGCTGCAGCGGCGGAACGGGCGCCCAAGACCTCGTGATGTGCCAAGCCGGCGCGGCGCTGATCAAATAGGCGCTCTGAAGCGATTTCGCCCCGCCGCGACGCTGCACGGTGGGTCGCAACCGCGCCGCCGTTCCTCGCGGTTCTTCGCCTTGTTGTGATCGAGTTGGCGGGTCTGCGAAAGACCTACCGCGGTCCGGACGGCGGTGTCGAAGCACTGCGCGGGGTCGACCTCACGGTTGAACGCGGTGAGGTTTTCGGCGTCATCGGACGGAGCGGTGCCGGAAAGTCGACCTTGCTGCGCTGCGTCAACCTGCTCGAGCGGCCCACCGCCGGCCGCGTCGTCGTCGACGGCGTCGACCTCACGGCGCTGCCGCCCGCCGCTTTGCGCGACGTGCGCCGCGGCATCGGGATGATCTTTCAGCATTTCGCGCTGCTCTCGTCGCGCACCGTGCGCGACAACGTCGCGCTCCCCCTCGAACTCGCCGGCCGCTCGAAGGCCGAGATCGCCGATGCCGTCGATCCCATGCTCGAGTTCGTCGGCCTCACCTCGATGCGCGACCGCTTTCCAGCGCAGCTCTCCGGCGGACAGGCACAGCGCGTCGGGATCGCGCGCGCGCTTGCAAGCCGGCCCAGCGTCCTGTTGTGCGACGAAGCAACGTCGGCGCTCGATCCGGAGACGACGCAATCGATCCTCGCACTGCTCCGCGAGGTCAACCGCACGTTAGGCGTGACGATCGTCTTGATCACCCACGAGATGGGCGTGATCAAGAACGTCGCCGACCGCGTCGCGGTGATCGACGCCGGTCGCATCGTCGAGGAAGGCGCGGTGCGCGACGTTTTCCTCCATCCGCGAGCGCCGATCACGCGCACGTTCGTCGGCGAACCGACCGCCGAAGAACTCTCGGCGATGCTCGGTGCGCCGCTGGGCGATGCCCCGTCGGCACGCGGCAACGTCGTCTGGCGGCTGGGCTTCGCCGAGTCCTCCGCGCGCGACTCGCTCGTCACGACGCTGATTCGCCGCTTTCCGCTCGAATTGAACATCGTCAGCGGGACGATCGAACGCGTCGGCGGGGAACCGCTCGGCACGCTCGTCGTCGAGCTGACCGCCGACCCGTCCGTGCGCGACGACGCGCGCAGCTACCTTGAATCGGTCGGCGTTCGCGTCGACATCCTGGGCTATGTGGAACGACATCTTCAGCCTGCTTCCTGAAGCGCTCTGGGAGACGGCGCAGATGGTCGGCGTCTCCTCGCTCGTCGCGCTCATCGCCGGCGTCCCGCTCGGCGTGCTGCTCGTCGCGACCGACCGCGGAGGCATCACGCCGAACGTCGTGCTCAACCGCGTCGTCGGCGCGGTCGTGAACGCAACGCGTTCCGTCCCGTTCATCATCTTGATGGTCGCGATCATCCCGCTGACGCGGCTGATCGCCCACACGTCGATCGGGACGGCGGCGGCCATGGTGCCGCTGGCGATCGCGGCGATCCCGTTCTTGGGGCGGCTCGTGGAGGCGGCGCTGCGCGAAGTGCCGCGTTCGTTGATCGAGGCTGCGCGCGCGATGGGTGCGACCCCGCTGCAGATCGTCACCAAGGTGCTGCTCCCCGAGGCGCGGCCGGGGATCGTGGCCGGGTTCACGATCACCGTGATCTCGCTGATCGGCTACTCCGCCGTCGCAGGCGCGATCGGCGCGGGCGGACTGGGAGATCTCGGCGTCCGCTACGGCTACGAACGATTCGACACAGCGGTGATGATCGCAACCGTCGCCGTCCTTATCGTGCTCGTGCAGTGCATTCAGTTTGCCGGCGACCGCTTAGCGCGCCGGCTGACCCACCGTTAGGAGAACGTTTTCGTGAACCCGACCACCCGGCGGATCGCCATCGCCGCGCTCGCCGTATTCCTCGCCGCGCCGTTCCTTCCGGCGCGCGCCGACGCCAAAACGATTCGGGTCGGCGTCACGCCGGGACCGCACGCGCAGATCTTCGATGAGATCGCGCGGCTCGGCGCCAAGCGCGGCGTCGATATCAAGGTAATCGAGATCAGCGATTACGCCATCCCGAATCAGGCGCTGGATGCCGGCGATCTCGAGGCGAACTCGTTCCAGAACCAGCCGTATCTCGACGATCAGATCAAGAACCGCGGTTACAAGCTCACGTCAATCGCGAAGACGATCCTGTTGCCGATGGGCATCTACTCGAAGAAGGTCAAGCGTGTCGCCGACCTGCGCGACGGCGCGACGATCGGGATCCCGAACGACCCGACCAACGGCGCCCGCGCGCTCAAGCTCCTGCAGTCGGCGAAGCTCATCAAACTGCGTTCGCAAGGCTTCACGGTCGGCGTGAACGACATCAGCGATAACCCGCACCACCTGACGATCCGCGAGCTAAACGCCGCGCAACTGCCGCGCTCGCTCGACGATCTCGACGCCGCGTGCATCAACGGCAACTACGCGGCGGCAGCGGGGCTCGCCCCGAATCGCGACGCGATCGTCGCCGAAGGCGGCGGCGTCGGCGAAGCGCTGAAGTCACCCTACAGCAACATCATCGTCGTGCGAACGGCCGACCAGAACCAGCCCTGGGCGAAACAGCTGGTCGCGCTCTACCACTCGAGCGAAATCCGCGGCTTCATCCTGCGGCACTTCGGCGGCACGATCTTCCCGGCGTTCTAACCTACGCCGTGACCCGGCGAGGACGGGCATAGCGGGCTCCTATCTCCTGCCCATTGAAGCAGGCGGGTGTGCCACGTGGGTGGCGCAACCCCTCAGCGCGATCGGAGCGAATGCATGGACGAAGACAAGTTCAATCTGACGGTCCGCAAATTTCTCAAAGAAGTCGGCGTGACGTCGCAGCGCGAGATCGAGAAGGCCGTGCGCGATGCGATCGCGGACGGCCGCCTCAACGGCGCGGAGACGCTCGAAGCGAAGATGACCCTCGAGGTCCCTGCGCTGAGCCTCAAGCACCACACCCACGGGCACATCGAACTCGGGTAGCGCTTCGAGCGCCGGGGCCTTTAGTCGAAGTGGTGCTTGCGAAAGATCGCTTGCGCTTCGCTTCCGCTGAGAAACGACACGAAGTCTTTCGCCGCGCTCTGATGCGGTGAGCTCTTGACGACGGCGCCCTGCGTCGTCGTGACGACGTCAAACTCGGCCGGGACGTTGATCAGCGTGAGGCCAGGGTACTCGTCCGACGAGAACCCTATTCCCGCATCGACGGAGCCGGCGAGAACCGCTTGCGGAACGCCTTGTGACGCAGTCTTCGTCGTCACGACGTTGGCGAGAACCGCGGGGGCGAAGGCCGCACCGTAGGACTTGCCGGCCTTCTCGATCACCGAGCGCGCGTACCCGCCGTGCGGCGAATCCGCCGTGCCGAGCACGATGCGCACGCCCTTGGTCGCGAGGTCTTTGAGACCGTGCACTTTGCTGGAGCCCTTCGGCACCTCAACGACTTCGTGGTACTTGAACAGCGACACCGCATTCTCGACTTTACCGCCCAAGATGCCGATCGACGACGAGCCGACCACGATCACGTCGCCCGCTCCGGAGTCGACTTGTGCACGGAGCACCTGCGCTCCGGCGAACTGCGGCTGGATCGTCACGTCGGGATGTGACTTCTCGTAGAGTGGAATGATTTCGGCCATGGCCTTGCTGGCAGCAGAGGCCACGAGAGCGACGACGGCGGTCTTGTCGGCTGCACGCGCCGGCGCGGGGACGAGCGCGCTCATGGAAAGCAGGACGGCAAGCGCGGCGGTCGCGCACCGATACACGGACAACTTCATCCTAGCCTCGTCGGCCCGCACGCTCGCTTGCATCACGTCGAGGCCGCGGGGATACCGAGTCTTTACGCTGCGTCGAACGGGTGCGAGCGGGAGAGCGCTCGCCGGTTTTCGTTTCGCGCGCTCCCGATATACCATGGAACATGGCCAGGGTCGACCCGGACAACCATTGACCCGATGCGCATCCGCCCCTTCGTCGCACTCACGATCGCCTGCGTCGCCGCGCTGAATCCGTACGCGAAAACATCGGCGCAACAGGAGGAGACGAATCCGGCTCAGGCGCTCCGCCAGCTGCATGCGGCTGAGATCCACGCGCATATCAGTCACGTCGTCATCGTCGTCCAAGAGAACCGCAGCGTCGATAATTTCTTCATGGGTCTGCCGGGTGCCGACACCGTCCAGCAAGGGATGACGCCCAACGGCCCGGTCGCGTTGCGTCCGGTCGATCTCGACTTCCCGGCCGACATCGATCATCAGCACAAGGCATTCGTCGCTCAGTACGACGACGGCAAAATGGACGGCTGGACCCGCGCCGACACCCTGCCACGCCAGGCAGCGACCTTTCCGTACGCCTACGTCCCCGAGCGCGAAATTCGGCCGTATTGGGAGATGGCGCAACGCTGGACGTTCGCGGACCGCATGTTCCAGTCGAATACCGGCCCGAGCTTCCCCGCGCACCTCTACCTCGTCGCCGGCGAGTCCGCGTTCGCGGCGAACAACCCGAACAAGATCGAAACCTCGCAGTACGCGTGGGGCTGCGACTCACCACGAGACGCGACGGTCTCGGTGATCGACCCTGACGGTCTGGAAGTCCCCGGCCCGTTCCCGTGCTTCAATTTTCGCACGCTCGCCGACGTCATGGACGAGCGCGGCGTGAGCTGGCGGTACTATGCCCCGGGGATCCACCAACTCGGCTTCATCTGGTCGGCATTCGACGCGATTCGGCACATCCGGTACGGCGCGGCTTGGTCCAACATCGTCTCACCCGAGACGCGAGTTGTCGCAGATGCTCGCGCCGGTAATCTCGCCGCCGTCACCTGGGTCGTTCCGACCGCGCGCAATTCCGATCACCCGTTCCCGCGGCTCAAAAGCGCAAGCGACATCGCCGTCCGCGGCCAGTACGGTCCCGAGTGGGTCCGCTCGATCGTCAACGCGATCGGCGAGGGACCCGACTGGAACTCGACCGCGATCTTCGTGGTGTGGGACGACTGGGGCGGGTGGTACGACCACGTCGCGCCCCCGGTCCTCGATCGCATGGGCTTAGGGTTCCGCGTCCCCCTGATCGTGATCTCACCCTACGCGCGCCGCGGATACGTTTCGCACGTCCAGCATGAATTCGGGAGCATCCTGCGCTTCGCGGAGGACGCCTTCAACCTGCCGTCGCTCGACACGACCGACGCGCGCAGCGACGCGCTCTACGACTGCTTCAACTTCAACAAAGCGCCCGACCGATTCGAGCCCGTGACGAGCGGACGCAGGATCTCCTTGACGTTCGATCCCGCGCCCGACTCGCAGCCGGCGGATACCGACTTCTGAACCGTCGCGTCAGGCCTGGGCGAGGACCGGCGCGGGGTGCGGCTCGACGGTGTCGTGGACCGCGGCGGGACGTGCGAGCCAGCGCCGCCGTGCGGGCCGCAGGACGAACTGGGCAAGGAGCGCCGTGAGGAAGTTCATCACGATGATCGCTTCGAACACCGGGATCCACGAGTGCGTCGCGTCGTGCAAGAGCGCGGCGACCGGGCCGCCGAGCACCGATCCGACGCCGAACGCGATGTAGAGGACGCCGTAGTTCGTCGTTGCGTGGCGCGTCCCGAACGTGTCGGTGAGCGTCGCCGGAAAGAGCGAGAAGATCTCGCCCCAGCCGAAGAACACGACGCCCGACATCAGCACGAAGACGGTCGGATCGTTGCGCGTGAAGAGCCATGCGATCATCGCCGCGCCCTCGAGCGTAAACGCGATGACCATCGTCGTCTCGCGCCCGATCCGGTCGGAGACCCAGCCGAAGAACGGTCGCGTGAAGCCGTTGGTGATGCGGTCGATCGAGAGCGCAAGCGGCAGCGCGGCGACCCCGAAGACCAAAACGTCGCCCATTCCGAAGTCCTTCGTGAACGCGCCCATCTGCGAGATGACCATCAGCCCCGACGTGCACATCATCGTCATCATTGCGAAGAGCACCCAGAAGATCGGCGTCTTCACCATCTCGAGCGGCGTGTAGTCTCGCGCGCTCTCGCTGTTCGTGGATGTCTTCACGCGCGTCCGCAGCGCGGCGAGGGCCGTCGTGTCGGGTTTGCGCAACCCGAGTGCCGCGAGAATTCCGACCGCGCCGAGAATGATTCCGAACTCGAGGAGTGCGTGCCGGTAATTCGACGCGGCGATGATGTGCGAAATCGGGATCGTCGTGAGAATGGCGCCCGAGCCGTAGCCCGCCGCGGCGAGCCCGGTCGCGAGGCCTCGCCGGTCCGGGAACCATTGCACCATGTGCCCGACAACGCCGACGTAGATGATCCCGGTCCCGATGCCGCCGAGAACGCCATAGGCCAGGTACAGTTCCCCGACGTTGCCGGCGTACGCACTGAGCACCCAGCTGAGTCCCGTGAGCGCAGCGCCCGTTGCGAGCAGTGTGCGCGTTCCGAACTTCTCGATTAAGAAGCCCTGGAACGGCGAGAGAAACGCCTGCAGTAGCACCAGGAGCGAAAACGTCACCTGGATCGCGGGAAGGCTCACGCCGAGTGCTGCAGTCAGCGGCTTTGTAAACAACGCCCAGACGTACTGCGGGCTCGAGATCGCCATCATGCAGATCACGCCCAAGGCAAGCTGGCTCCACCGATTCTTCATTGTGACGATTGTAAGGTTCGCGCCGCCGCGAATGCATTACGCAGTCCGCGCGAACTCTGCGTCTACGGTGCGACATGTGTCGTTTGCAAGCAACAACGTGCAGAGCGACCGAAAGAACACCAACTCTGCCGGCCGCTTTTCGCACCCCAATCGAACAAAAGACGTTGAGGCGCGCCCGCAGTAGCGCTTATCCTAAGCGAAGTACCATGCGAATCTCCGGATCTGTCTTTCTTCCCTTTCCAAGCTGCTTGCAGAATATTTTCGGTGCGGCTCGATCCCTCCGCGCGCCGTTGTGATGAACATCTTCCTTCGCGCATGGCGCCGTCTCGGGGCCGCGCAAGAAGTCGTCGGGCTCGTCGGCGGCATGCTCGCGATCCTTGTCTCGTGCGGTGCCGCCTTTCACGGCGGCTACATCCTGCACCTGACCCATGAGCACGAGGTCGTAACGTCGTGCGAACCGGTCTCGAACGACTACGCGTACACGGAGCTGGATCTCTCGACTCCGCCGCAGCGGTGCCGCATGCACGAGGAAGCGGGTCGCCCGCTGCTGTTCCGGCTCGTCGTCCTCGACGGATTGATCTTCGTCATCGCCGGGCTCGGGGCGATCGAGGGGCTGCGCCCCATCGTCGCGCCGCACGCCGACCTCAAGAAAGCGTAGCCGCGCGACCGGACCCGCTAACTGGACGACGCGTGCCGCGTCCGCCTTCGTAGACTAGGCGCCGTAGCTCTTCTTCAAATCCAGGACGACCCGCGTCAGCATGATGTGAAAGTTGGCGTTGTGCTTGGGTCCATGTCCGCGCTCGTTGTCGATCTCGTGCATGAGGACGATATGGAGCGGATGCGTCATCAGGTGCTCCATCATATAGCCGCAGTCGTACTTTCCGTTCGGCATGATGCCGTCGCGGTACACTGCGAGGGAGATCGCGCGGCCGTCGGAGGGAGCGATGCGAGGCTGCGCCGGCAGAGCGATGTGATTGTCTCGGAAGAGCTCGACCAGACCGATCATCGCGAAGGTGAACGTCTGCAGGAACGCGTCGACCTTGGCCTTGCCATACATGCGATCGAGCCGCGTTCTCTCCGGATTGGCCTTTGGTCCGGCAAGGACGCGGAACAGCTTTGCCGCATCGAAGTGCCCGGCGCCGCCGCCCGCCGCGATCAGCGCAGACGTCAGACCGAGATCCGGGTCGCCGCGATAGCTGTTCGCGCGGTATCCCGCCGGGACGGTGACGGTGGTCGTTCGGCCCTGCGCCGCTCCTGCGTGGGCAGCTCCCGGAGCGGGTGTCGCCGCCAGAGACGTCCCCGACTGCAAGCATACGAGTACTGCAAGCGCGCAGACCATCTGCATCGGTCTACTTTTCGAAATTCTCATGGACGTGTGCCCTCCGGAGGAGAACGGTCCGAAAGAGCGAGGCGCTGCTCGCCGTTCCACCGAGTCGGCGCCGTGTCAGTGTGAGTCGACCGCAAGTGAATCGATATTGACATACGTTCCCCGCGATCGACGATCGTGCGTTCCGTTGACGCTGACGGCGATCGCGTGCAGTCCTTGCGCGAGAATCGGGCTGGTATAGAGCAAAACGTGCGTGCGCTTCCGTGCGGAATAGAAGTCGAGCATGGCGAATTTGGTGTGTTCGTCGAGCCCGAGCCTTCCAATGCCGCCGTTGGGCCCCGTCACTCCGTAGAGGCGAAACCGGTATCCTTTGATCGCGGCAGAGACGCTGCTGCCGAAGTGCGGGCTTCGCGTGCTCGTTCCGCCCCAGCGGCCGTCCTCGCGTCCGCGCACCCGCTCCCAGCGGCCGATGAAGTGGAATCGCTCGAGGCCGACTCCCCTGCTCGCGTCGTCGATGATGACGACGTTCGTCCGAGACTCCGCCGGCGCGCTCGTGACGTGCGTACACGAGACCGCTACGGAAACAAGCCCGGCCGCCGCAAGCTGCAGCCCGGCGCGCACACTTAGAGCCCGTTTGCGAAGGCGGCGAACGCAAATGCTTTCATTCCGGTCCTCCGCGCACACTATAGCACCCTCGCCGCGTCACACAATAGCGCTGCAGAATACTCTCTGCTGCTTGGCAACACTACAAGGAAGTAGGATTACTCACCCGAGTAGCGATGGTGTCCCAGGGTTCAACGGGGCGCGGGCAGCAGCTCGAACGTGCCGACTTGTTGGTCCGGAGCGTTCGAGCCGCCGACGAACCACGTGCGGCAATCGGCGGTCGTCGTGAGACCGTCGATGCTATAGAGGCCCGTCGCGTACTCCTCGATCGTACCGGCACGGCCAATGCGCGCGAGTTGCGTTCCGGCGCTGTCGGCGGCATAGAGCGTGCCGTCGCAGCCGACGGTCAGCGCGACGACCGCGCTCGACGCATTCGGCAGCGTGTAGCTGCGCTCGATGGCGTGCGCGTTCATCAGCGCAAGTCTGTTGCGCGAGGCGATCCACACCCTTCCGTGGGGTGCGGCGACAAGGCGCATCGTCGGATACGTTCGGTTGTCGAAGCCCTCGGGGAGTGCGACGTGCGAAAACGAGCCGCTCGTCGTCACGCGGCCAAGGCCTCCGGCCGCCGTGACGAACCACATCGCTTCGTCCGTCCCGCCGGCTAATACGATGACATCGCCGAACTCGTCCGGCACCGCAAAGCGCGGGCCTCCGGCGACGCGTCCGATCTCGCGCGTCGGATGCGAGCGCGCGTACCACGCCTCGCCGTCCGGACCGATCGCGATGCGGATCCCGCGGCCAAATCGCCTCAGGCGCGGAAGCGCTCTCGCTTGCGATGATGCGGCGACCGTCGGCTCAGGCGTCGGCGTCGGCTCGCCGAGCATGAATGGCGTCATCGCGCCCGTCCGGTCGAGCGCCGTCACGGTCGACGCGTAGTCGTCGTTGAACCACGTCACACCGTGCCTGTCGACGACGACAGCTCCAGCACGAACCGGCGCTTCGCCGCCCGGCAACGCCGTGAGCGTAACGGCGCCGCCAGGCATCGCGTGCCCGATCGCGCTCACATGGTTTATCGAGCCGCCGCCCGTGAGCGTGAACGCCGTGGAGTTGCCCGGTGCGGGAACGATCGCGGTCGGCCACCATTGACGGTCGAACGACGACGTACCGGCCGGCGGAACGGGAAAGGCGTGCACGCGCAGCACGAACGCCGGCGCCGGCGTCGGCTCGGGATGCGGCAGCACGACGGCGACCGGAGCAACGTCGCGGAAGGTGATGATGCGTTCCGTCGCGCCGGTTCCTTCCGGTGCGCAGCGAACAGAGACGAACGAACTCCACACGACGACGTCTCCGATCGCCCTGCAGCGGAGGGTGCCGAGCATGCGCGTGTGCGCGCCGTCGACGGTGACGGCCAGGACGCGTTCGCCGACGATCAGATAGCGCGTTCCGTCGTCGCGCACCGAAACAGGCACCCGCAGATCGCCGGGCGCGAGGCCATGGAGTTCGAGCCGATCCGGCAGCGAGCGCGCGAGAGAGATGCCGCTGCTCGTCTTGACGATGAGCGCATTTCCATCGAGCCACGACTGCACGTTGTCGATCCCGTCCAATCGAACCGGATGCGCGTTCGCAGGCTGCCGATCGGCTTCGTACCGATACCACGCTCCGGACACGCGCAGGTAGACGTAGCCGCCGCCGACGTGCGCTCCGTTCGCTCCGTACGACGTTTCCGGTTTTCGCGGCCAGTTGCGGGAAGGGTCGGGCTTATAGCCGTACTCGCGCAGCCGCGCGCCGGTCCGCAGATCGACGGTCGTGACCGCAAGCGGGAAATAGTTGTCGAGCTGCTGCGGGAACCACGTCGAGTCGAGATAGACAACGTTGGCTGCCGTGCCGAGCGGTTCGGGCCCATAACCCGTGCGCCATCGCTCGCGGCCGTTGACGACCTCGAAGCCGTGCATGCCGTTCACCGTGATCGCGCCGCTCTCCGAGAACGACTGCAGCAGCGTCGAACCGACGAGCGTCGGCGGTCCGCCTAGACCGGCGGTGCCGCGGTTCTCCCACATCTCGCGCCCGATGCGACCGTCGTAGGCGACAAACGCGATCTCCGTCCGCGAGAAGCGCGCCGCGTAGTAGATGCCGTGCAAGACGTGTCCGCCTATCGCGCCGAAGAGCGTGGCGATTTGCCGGCCGTCGGACGCCGATAGCGCGAGCACGTTGTGCGTGCCCGAGTGCTTGAGGTCCTCGGCCGGTACGAACAGGGCGTCGTCCGAAGCCGCCGTTCCATAGGGCCGGACGCCGCGGACGCTCCAGCGGACGTCGCCACGTGTCAGATCCACCGCGTAGATCGCGTCGTCGATGCTGAAGTACCCGACTCCGCCGCCGCTCGCGACCAGCTTCGTTCCGGCCACCGCCGCGGGCAACGCGACGTCGGAGTGCTGGGCCTGCAGCGTCTCCACGGGCTGCGCCGTGCTGCGCTGGATCGTGAGCGGCGTCGTCTCTTCTCCCGGGCCTTGCCAGGGGAACGGCGTCCCCGTGGGCGAGGCGCTCGGCACGGCGCTCGGCACATCCACTGCGTCGGCACCGACCGAAGACCGGGTCGCGCACGCAGATGCAACGCCGACGAGCAGCGTGACGGTAAGAAGAAACCGCATCGGCGTCGCCGTTCGCCGCCAGTCCTGCCAACTAATGCTAGCTGCGACCCGGTATGCGGCCCCGCGTGCCGGCCAACGAGGACCGGCGCTGCGCGATTCCGATCGCTAGGGCAAGGAATGCCGCAGCTGCGGGAATCACGCCGACCAAGTGCGGGTCCAGGTCGATCGCCGCACCGCCGAGCACGGGCGCGATGATCAGCGCGAGGTTGCTCGCCGCGTCGTTGAAGCCCATGATTGCGCCGCGTTCTTCCGGGGGTGCGCGTTTTGACAGCATCGCCGTCAGCGTCGGCTCAACGCTCGCCGCGCCGATCGCCCACACGGCCAACGCAGCGCCGAAAATCCACAGCATGTTCGCGTACGCGAGCGCCGTGTAGGCGAGAACGAGCAGGGCAAGCCCGGCCTGCGCGATCGCCTCGTCGCCGAACCGTTTGGCCAGCGGCCCGACGACCACGACCAGCGTGATCCCGCCGACCGCTCCGGCGCCGGCGAGCAGCCAACTCGATATTTCCGGCCCGACGCCGAGGTGTCGCTTCAGGAACAGCGAGAAGACCGTGAAGAAGTACGTCACGGCGAAGATGAACAGCAGATGCCGCACGACGAGGCTGCGCACCGCCGGAGCACGCACGACCAGCGCCGCGGCATCACGCAAGCTTGCCTTTGCGCCGCCGACCGGCGTCGTCTTCGGCAGAAAACGCACCGTCAGAAAGATCGTCACCGTTTGAATCAACGCCGCGCACGCGAACGGCACCGCGAAGCCGAAGCGGATCAGCGAGCCGCCGAGCACCGGCCCGAGCACGATTCCCACGCCGAAAACGGCGCCGAAGAGTGCGTACGCGCGGTCACGATCTTCGTCGGTCGTGACGTCGGCGATGTACGACTGGGTGACGCCGATCCCGCCGGCGCCGAAACCCGCAATTGCGCGCGCGACGAAGACGAACGCAAGCGAGTGCGACAGCGCCAGCAAGATGTAGCCGACGAGCGAGACGCTCTGGGCGATCAGCACGATCCGCTTGCGGCCGAGCCTGTCGCTGACGCTCCCCCAGAACGGCGCGGCAATCACCCCAGCGACCGCCGAGGTGGTGAGGATCGTCCCGACCGTGAGTCCGCTCGCGCCGTATTGCTGCGCCAGGTATGGAAGCAGCGGCACCATGATCATCGTCCCGAGGACGTCGATCAGCGTGACGCCGTAAATCGGAATGAGCGCCGCGGCGTTGCTACGCACTTCTGGTGGTTTCCCACTTGCCCGCCGACACAACCAGCGGCTGGCCCACCTGTAGTGCCCTGCACGGTCGGGCCGCAGAGAAGCGTTCGCGTGGCGACCTCGTGCCGCGGGTGAGCTCCAATGCAGCTTAACGGTGTAACTCGAATAAATCTCTAGCCTGCTTAGCAACGCACGGTTTTCTGGATATACGCTTCTTCTAAGCTAAGCTGAAGGCGGCGCTTGCGAAGAGGCGCTGCGGCGCGCCCGGCGCGCGGGGAGATCGGAAATGCGAGGTCTAGTTTACGACGGACCGCGAAACGTTCGTGTGAAAGACGTTCCCGAAGCGAAAATCGAGCGACCGACGGATGTTCTGGTTAGGATCACCACAACGAACATCTGCGGATCGGATTTGCATATGTACGAAGGCCGCACGGACATGGAACCTGGCCGTGTGCTCGGGCATGAGAACCTCGGTCGCGTGCAGGACGTGGGCGACGCGGTGGACCGAATCAAAGTCGGCGACTACGTCTGCCTCCCGTTCAACGTGGCCTGTGGATATTGCCGAAATTGCGAGGCCGGACTGACATCGTACTGTCTCACGATGGCGCCGCCGGGATCCGCCGGCGCGGCCTACGGTTTCGCGGACATGGGGCCGTACAGCGGCGGACAAGCCGATTACCTGCGTGTCCCGTACGGCGACTTCAATTGCCTGCGGCTTCCCGAGGACGCAGAGGAAAAGGAAAACGACTACGTCATGGTCGCCGATATTTTTCCGACCGGCTACCACGCGACGGAGATGGCCGGCGTTCAACCCGGCGACAGTGTGGTGATCTACGGCGGCGGCCCCGTCGGATTGATGGCGGCATACTCGGCGATGCTCAAGAGTGCAATGATGGTCATGGTCGTCGACCGACACCCCGACCGCCTGCGGCTTGCCGAGTCGATCGGCGCGATTCCGATCGACGACTCGAAAGGCTCCCCGGTCGATCAGGTGATGGAGTTAACGAAAGGACGGGGTGCGGACCGCGGCTGCGAGTGCGTCGGCTACCAGGCCCACGATCCTCAGGGACACGAGCATCCGAACATGACGCTGAACAACCTCGTCAAGTCGGTAAAATTCACCGGGGGAATCGGCGTCGTCGGCGTGTACATTCCGCAGGACCCCGGCGGATCCGACGAGTTCGCAAAGCATGGAGAAGTCGTTTTCGACTTCGGCCTGTTCTGGTTCAAAGGACAGAAGATGGGGACGGGGCAGTGCCCGGTGAAGCGCTACAACCGACATCTGCGCGACTTGATCCACGTCGGCAAAGCGAAGCCGTCGTTCATCGTTTCGCACGAGCTGCCGCTCTCAGAGGCACCTGAGGCCTACAAACACTTCGACGCGCGCGACAATGGATGGACGAAAGTCGTTCTGAAGACGAACGGCACGAAGCAAGGCACCAAGCGCCACACGGCCCGAACCAACTGACGCTGCGCGCAACACGCCGTGAGCACGACGGCCGCGACGTAGTCGCGGCCGTCGCGCTCGGCGGGATCGCGGGCCGGCGCCACCGCCGGGTGACCTCGATTATGTCCGAACGCTACGCGAAAGATACCACGCGACGAGAAGCGCGTAGAACACGACGTTCGTAATAAGACTTAGGATCACGGAGGTCGGGGTCAGCGGTCCAAGCACACCGCGGAAGGCTTCAAACGCGTCCATGCAGATGGTGACGACGATGCCCCAAACGATCCCGCCGAGAACCCAGTTCCGCAGAGAGTTGGCCCTGGTCCAGACGAATGTATAGAGATACGCCCAGAACAGAGCCGTGATGGGCGATCCCAAACGGTTCTGTGGCCGTCGGAGTTGCGTCGGAACCCTGTCACGCAGGCACTTCAAAACAAACGGACGGGAATTCCGAACAAAGTGCAAGCGACACGCCCAAGACGCGAAGAGCACTCGGTTGCCGCGGCCGGCAATCAGTTCGTACCCGCGATCGTCGACTTACCGGCCTTTAACCGACGAGTCTCTGAGACCCGATTCCGCCGCTACAGTACGATGAACCATCTCTTTCGCAAGTACTCGACTGCACTCAAAAAGCGCGGCACGTCTTCCTCAAAGAGCCCGATCGCGGTATTGCAAGCGTTGCAAAGGAGACCGCGAACGGTGCCGCTTCCGTGATCGTGATCGACGTGCAAATGCTGTAGGAACATCGTTTCATGAGCTGTGCGCTTCGCGGGTGTGCACTCTTGCCAATGCCGCCGACAAATCGCGCACCGACCACGCTGCTCGTGAAGAAGCGTTCCAAATCCTCGAGAGACGATCCATACCGGCGCAGCAAGTAGGTACGGCGCATTTTCGCGCGCCTCAGCTCGCTTTTTTGATAGTATTCGCGCCCGAGTCGCTGTTGGAAAGGGTGGCAACGCGATGCTCCGGTTCGCATCATGACTTTTAGCGAACCGCATTTCGCGCAGTTCGAGATGCGCGGCTTTGGCATGGGTGATAATTCGCTACGAGCAAGCACCTGCCTGCGTCGTGCCTTTGGAGACAGGCGCGATTTCGGCCCTACGATCAGGTCGACGGCGAGCGCATACGCGGCGGAAACGTACGAGATCAGCTTTGGCAAGCGGCTAGGAATGGCCGCTCGCCAACGCGGTTCTCGAAAACGAGAAACCCCGCCAAGCGCTGTCGTTTGGCGGGGTCTCCTCAATGTGCCGAGAGCGAGAATCGAACTCGCGACACCAGGTTTTTCAGTTTTGATCCCCCGGATCGCCCGCGACTCGCCGATTCGGCGAGAAGCCGCGACCTATCGGGCTTTCTTGGCCGATCCGGCGTCCACGGCTGTTCGCCCTTGGCCACCGTTGTCCAACGTCATAGGGTCCCGATAGGGTCCCTCGCACGACGGGCGGCACCGCCGCGGCCTCCGACTGGCGTCCGCTAACACGCTCCCCACAATTTGCACTACTGCTTCTAGGTAGGTTGCCTAGGAGGAAAGGACTATCGTCGCTCGGTTCTTCATCGCGAGCCTGCTAGGGTTACCCTACTTCCTACTTCCGACTACTACTGGGAGATTTCTTGATGCTCGTCCGTAACTTCATGGCTGTTCTCACAGCCTCAATTCTTCTTGCGGCTTGTGGTGGCGGCGGGGGATCGACGAGCCCAAGCACTCCCACTACTCCAGGTGCCGTCGTTCCGCCGTCGTCCGTGTCCAAGGGCACCGCATCCTTCTCTTTCCGTATTCCGGCTCCAGGGGCGAGTGCGGCGACAAGCAAGGCGCGCACTCCGCAGTACATCTCGCCGAGTACCACTGGCGTCCTCATCAACCTGGAAACAGTGAATGGTGCGGCTCCGGCGCAGAAGAACAACTACTACTTCTCGACTTCTTCTTGCACGGTCAATCCCGACAACTCGAAAAGTTGCACCTTCCTGGCAACTGAACCCGTGGGGATGGATACCTTCGACATCCTCCTGTATGGCATTGGCGCAAATGGTCCTGACGCACTCTCATATGCAGGAGGTGTGGTGAACGGAACCATTGTCGTCACCGGCAACTCGCTTGTTCCTGTCACGCTTTATGCCGTCGTCGGGGGCATGGGACAGGCAACATTCAACAAGGACGGGAGTACTGGATACCTCACGTCAATCTCGTATCCGTTCTACGACATGGCGAACAATCTGCTTCCCACCCCAATGGCGGGTGTCTACGCGAACACCGTGACCATCACGGATTCGGATGCAAGCGGAGCGACCTCACTCTCCGTCGTAGGCGGGCATCCTGAGACGGGTACCACGGTTCACCTCTGGTCTCCGGCTGAGTCCGTTACAGTCAACTACAGTAAGGTGACGAGTCCGGTGAATCTCACGATCACCAATAGCGTCGGCGCATTCAGCGTCGGGAGCGAGTTCGAGAACGAACTGGGTGGGCCATATATCAACGGCACTGATGGTGGAAGCGGCACTGCGACCGTATCCTGCACATCCTCGGGATGCGTTGGGTCAGGGACAGGACAGTTCCTGTTGCAGTAGCGGCGGCTTCTGATGACATGGGTGCCCCGCCGGTGCGAACTTCATTCCTGCCTCCATCAAAGGGACGGCGAGCCGGCCGGAAATCGACGGCATCTACAACACACTGAAGAGCAGACTAGCGAAAGTCGCTTCATCCTCAAGACGCAGAGCAACAGAGGACGATCCGGTTCCTAAACTCAGAGAGGCTAGGCCGCTACTGATCGCATGACGGTGATGCTGGCTGGGCGGCCTGGCATCGACCTTGGCCTCAGAACCTACGCCCTAGACTGCATCGCTAGATATTCCTCAACCTCAAGTTCGTTATCGACCTCTCGGACGGTGAGGCGAAGTAGCGCTTTAAGGTCCGCTAAACTGTACTCAGGGAACCGGGCTGTATAGTGAGTTTCATCGTTGCCCAGCCAAGTACACCGTTCGGCAAGTTTTTGTGGCGCGATGCTTTCTATCTTCTTGATGCACTTGCCAAGATATTCGGCGCGGACTACCTGCTGATTTTCAGGATCGGTCTTGTATTTTGAATTTATGAGGAAGTCCTTAACAAGAAACTCGAGACCCTTGCGGTATCCCGGACCTGCAATCAGGTCCAAGCCCATTGCGTCCGCCTGGTGAGCCTGCGACACGATGGCCTCAAACTGAGGTGAGATCGCTTTGATTCGGTCACTCACCTCGTAAGGCTCTGCGACTCCGGGTTCGAGCCGAAGAAGCACGGCATTCGATCCCTCGGTCATGTACGTCGCAAAATATACATTCTCACAAGTATTGCGAGAGCACCGATAAATCGCACGAAATCCGGCCTCGCGAATCATGAAACCGACGCCAAGTGAAATCTGTGTTCCACCCTTATGGCACACGGGACACGTATCTGGATACTCGTCAACATCGTATTGTCGCGGCGTATTGGCAATCGTCACGACCGACATTCTGCGCTGAATCATAGCATCCATGATTTCAGCGGGTATGCGCAAACTCATGCAGGTACGCGAACAGCCGCTGTCCGAGTGCAACTCGCCCGACGCCTCGCCTTACGTTCTAGCAATTCAGCGTGCCATGCGGCCGAAGTAAGAGCGAGGTTGCGACACGGCTCGCTCAGTTGAAGATCGAACTCGCAGAGAAGCGTGAAACCTACGACGTGTCGACGGAAACGTCCGCACAGTTTCTGAAGACGTGGGTCGGGTCGCTGGAACTGGCACCTTCGACGAAGTTGCGATACCAGAGTCTCCTCACGCGACACGTACTTGGTCGACGCCTTGCTGAGGTTCGGCTCTGTGACGTTGAAGCGGCGCACGTTCTCCGCTTCTACGCCGATCTTCGCTCGTCGACCAGTGCGTCGACCGTGAAGAAGGTCCATTCGCTCCTACACAGTGCATTCGAGTCCGCTCGGCACACTCGTGCGGGATTCGCTCGCAATCCGTGCGACCTTCCGAGAAATCAGCGGCCGAAGTACAAGCCGCGCGATCCGGCGCATCCGTTCGATGCGGACAAAGAAGCCGCATTCCTCGCCGCATGTGATGGCGATCCGTGGGAGGCACTGTACGTCCTCGCGCTGGATAGCGGGATGCGACAGGCCGAACTCTTTTCGCTCGAATGGCGGGACTTCGATTGGGAAAACTGCTCCGTAGAGGTCCGGCGCACGTTGAAGGACACGGAGGACGGACTCGCTGTCGGCGACACGAAGAACCGGCAACGTCGTTCGATCAGAGTCTCGACGACTACCGTGGATGCGCTCGCGTCACACCGAAAGCGACAGAGCAGAGCGGGCGGCGCGATTCAGCGACTCGTCTTCCCAGATCAGAGCGGCGGGTACTTGCGACGGCAGAACTTCAACCGGCGGCACTTCGCGACGATGCTCGCGAAGGCCGAGCGGGAGTCGGGGCTTCCCTTCGCCGGTCATACCTTCCACGACACCCGGCACACTTGCGCGACGCTTCTTCTGCAAGACGGGGAGTCGATTACCCGGGTATCTCAGCGTCTCGGGCACTCGACGGTGAAAACCACGCTCGACTACTACGCGCACTGCGTTCCGCAAGACGAGGATCGTCCCGCCGCGCGGTTCGACCAACGTCGCCTGCGTGCCATAGAGTCCCGGATAGGGTCCCCAGGCCAAAAGACGAGAGCCCACTGAAGAATGCGAAAACCCCGTCAAACGTTGTATTGACGGGGCTTTCAGGCAATGTGCCGAGAGCGAGAATCGAACTCGCGACACCAGGTTTTTCAGACCTGTGCTCTACCGACTGAGCTATCTCGGCGCGGGCGACCTACCCGGGTTCGGCGGAGGGGATTCGGGCCCTCCCTTTCCTCAGACGGCGGGCGCCATCGCTGCCAGGACCGGGGTGCAGGCGGCCGCCGGCAACGGGTGGCACAGCAGGAAGCCCTGGACGACATCGCAATCGAGCGCGCGCAGCCGGTCGAACTGCTCCTGCTCCTCGACGCCCTCCGCCACGGTCCGCACGCCGAGGCCGCGCGCCAGCGTGGTGACCGCCCGAACGATCGCGCCGTCGAAGGCGCCGCCCGCCACGCCCGCCACGAAGGTGCGGTCGATCTTCAGCTGA
>JAQBPM010000054.1 GCA_028287525.1 Vulcanimicrobiota bacterium
TCGATGAGGCGTACTACCTCTACAAGGCGGAGAACGAGCGGGACTACGGGGCCGAGGCGATCGAGATTCTGCTTCAAGTGATGGAAAACGACCGGCGCGACCTCGTCGTGATCTTCGCCGGTTACAAAGACCGCATGGATTCGTTCTTCGCGAGCAACCCGGGGCTCAAGTCGCGCGTCGGCAATCACATCGACTTCCCAGACTACGCCGAGGACGAACTGCTCCAAATCGCCGACCTCATGCTGGAACGGCTGAACTACCGCTTCACGCCGGAGGCGCGTGAAGCATTCGTCGAATACCTGAAGCTTCGCATGAACCAGCCCTTCTTCGCCAACGCGAGAAGCGTTCGGAACGCCATCGGGCGCGCGCGTCTGCGTCAGGCCAACCGGCTCTTCGCCCTCGGCGGCGATCTCACGCGGGACGACCTCGTTCGCATCGAGGTCGAGGACGTCCGCAAGAGCCGCGTGTTCTCTTCCTGAGCGCGCGGCTATGCCGCGCGCTTCTTGCGGTCGAGCAGCTGCCACACGAGCGGCGTAAAGATGAGCTGCATGGCGAGATCCATCTTGCCGCCGGGACAGACGATCGTGTTCGGACGCGACATGAACGAGTCGTGGAGCATCGAGAGCAGGTACGGGAAGTCGATGCCGCGCGGCTGCCGAAATCGTATCACGAGCATGCTCTCGTCCAATGTCGGAATCGCACGGCTGATGAACGGATTCGACGTGTCGACGATCGGAACGCGCTGGAAATTGATGTGCGTGCGGGAGAATTGGGGGACGATGTAGGTCACGTAATCCGGCATGCGACGCAGGATCGTGTCGACGATCGCTTCGTGTGAGTGACCCCGAGCGGCCTTGTCGCGATGCAGCTTCTGGATCCACTCGAGATTGATGGTCGGCACCACGCCGACGAGCAAGTCGGTATGTTGTGCGACGTCGACGTCCTCGAATGCGACCCCTCCGTGGAGTCCCTCGTAAAAGAGCACGTCGGTCCCCGGCGGGATAGGTTCCCACGGCGTGAAGGTCCCGGGCGGCAAGCCGTACGGCGCCGCCTCGCCGTCGTCGTGCAGGTAGCGGCGAGCGGTTCCCCCGCCGGACTCCCCGTACGTGCGAAAGAGCGTCTCGAGCTCCTCGAAGAGATTTCCGTCGGGACCGAAGTGGCTCAAGACTCCGTCGCCGTTCCGCGCCCGTGCCATCATCGCGCGCATCTCCAGGCGATCGTAGCGGTGGAACGCGTCTCCTTCGACGACCCATGCCGTAACGCGTTCGCGCCGAAAAATCTGTTGGAACGTCCCCTTGACGGTCGTCGTTCCGGCGCCTGACGATCCCGTGATCGCGATGACCGGATGATTCGCGGACATGGCAGGTCCTCACACCGGAGTTGCGCGTTGATACAACGCTGCCCGAGGCGACGGGATCATACCGCACCAGTGCGCCGAAGTGAGCGGCGGCGGCGCAGACGGTCCCATTTCCGGCTTGAAATGCCGGCTGCGGCGCGTGAATGGTACATCACGACGCCCTTATGAATGGACGGCGGAATTGTATTAGACCCTGCGACCAAAACGTGACATGATCGGCCCGCGGCGCACGAACGCCGGCGTCACCCTTTTGAGGAACGAGCATGCAGACTGATCTTCGGGCCGCCGCCCACGACCTCGTTTGCACCGGCGGTGGGATTCTGGCGATCGATGAATCGAGCGGCACCTGCAACGCGCGCTTCGCGAAGCTCGGCATCGAGCAGACGGCAGAGCGGCGCCGCGCGTACCGCGAACTCTTGATTACGGCACCCGGCATCGGCGAGTTCGTCAGCGGAATGATTCTCTACGACGAGACGATCCGGCAGAGCACGCAGAACGGCGTACGGTTCGTCGACGTTTTGCGTGCCCGCGGCATCGCCGTCGGGATCAAGGTCGATTCCGGTACCACGCTCATGCCGCAGACCGCGGACGAGACGATTACGGAGGGTCTCGACGGACTCCGGAAGCGCCTTGCCGAGTACGGAGCGATGGGTGCGACCTTCGCGAAGTGGCGCGCCGTCTTTCGGATCACTCCCGATACGCCGTCGAGTCGCGCGGTCCAGGCGAACGCGCACGCGCTCGCGCGCTATGCCGCACTGTGCCAAGAGGCGGGAATCGTGCCGATCGTGGAGCCGGAGGTGCTTGCGGACGGAGACCATTCCCTGGAACGGTGCGCGGACGTCACGCGCGCGGTTCTGCGCGCCGTGTTTTCGGAGCTCGAGGGAGCGGGCGTGTTCCTCGAGGGGATCGTGTTGAAGCCCAGCATGGTACTGGCCGGCTTTGCCAACGCTCGTCAGCCTGCGCTCGGCGAGACGGTTGCAGCTACGCTCCGCGTGCTTCGCGATACGGTTCCGGCCGCCGTGCCCGGGATCGCGTTCCTCTCCGGCGGTCAGGACGATCGCGCGGCAACGCAGCTGCTGGGCGCGCTGAACGCCGCGCCGCCGGATGCACCGTGGGCGCTAACCTTCTCGTACGGACGAGCCATTCAACGCCCTGCCCTCGAGCACTGGCGCGGGAACCCCGAGTCCGTCGGCGAGGCGCAGCGGATTCTGCTGCAGCGGGCGTACCAGAATGCCCTTGCCGCTCGCGGTGCATATGACCCCGCGAAAGAAGAGCGCCTGCTCATCGGAGTGGCGTCGTAACGAAACGTGCTGCAGTTCACTATCATCGCGTCCCCAGAGCGATATCACCCGGCGAATGAATGTGCGATTGAAAGCCAATCTTAAGGTACCGCTGTTAGCATCTGGTCGTCACAGCATTGCGAAGTCGAGGGACGACCGTTGATTACGAATGAGAGCGAACTGACCGCGTTGGAAGCGAACGTCCTGCGGGACCTCGCGTACGGTCTTGCAGCGAGCCAAATCGCCGAGAAGCGTAAGCTGAGCCCGACGCTCAGCGAGGAATGCGTGAACGAGCTGTATGCGAAGCTCGGCGCGTCGAGCCGGCAGAACCTCATCGTGAAGGCGTTCGTGCGAGGATTCATCGACGAAGCCGCGTTCGACGCGGCATTCACGGCCTCGATCGCGCAAGCCGAAATCCGACCGACGAGCTGCTTTCCGTAGCGGAAACCATCGAACCCGAAAGATGAGCTACGCCCCGGCGCAAAAGCGACCTGGAGCGTGCTGGCCTGCGGTCCTATGCTGGAGAGATGAGTCGCTTGCGTCGCGTGATCGAAATGGCCGGCCCAGGCTGGTTTACCAGTGTCATGGGGACGGGAATCCTCGGAGTCGATCTCGTCGCGTCGCCGATCGCGGATCGGCATATGGACATCGTGGGCGCAGTCGTGTGGGGTGTCGCGGCGATCGTCCTCGCGGTGATCGTCGTGCTGCTCGCCCTCCGCGCCGCCGTTGCGCCGGCCGGATTGGCCGCGACGCTGCGCGATCCGGCCGTTGCGCAGCTCTGGGGGGCACCGCCGATGGCCGCCTTCACGGTCGCGGTCGGCCTGATGCGCATCGCCGCGCCGCACGGCGGCGGCGAGCTTGCGATTGGACTCGCACAGGTGTTATTCGTTGCCGGTGCCTTCGGCGGCTTGTTCACCGCGTTCTACGTCCCGTACTTGATGATGACGAAGATGGAGATCGATTCGGATCACGCGTTAGCGACATGGCTGCTGCCGGTGGTTCCGCCGGTCGTCGCCGCCGTGCCGGCGGCACTGCTCCTGCCGACGTTCCCCGCGGCACTCCAGTCGAGCATCCTTGCCTCCGCCTATGCCATGCTCGGCCTGGGCGTCGCGCTTGCCGCGCTGATCGTTGCCGTATTCTTCAGCCGCTTGCTCTTTGCGAAGCTCCCGACCGGCTCTCTCGCGCCGTCGATGTGGATCGTCATCGGTCCGCTCGGGCAGTCGATCGCTGCGGCTTCAGCACTCGGGGCCGCGGCCGTCGTCGTGTGGCCGGCATTCGGCCGCGGCCTCGAGACTGCCGCGCTCGCGTACGGCGTGCTCGTTTGGGGTTTCGGGATGTACTGGCTCGCCCTCGCGCTCGTCACGACGCTGCGCGCAGCGCGCGCCGGGATGCCGTTCACGCTCGGCTGGTGGTCGTTCACCTTTCCGGTCGGCGTGCTCACCGCAGGGACCGACGCGCTCTACGCCCAGACCGGCGCCGCACTCTTTGGGATCTCCTCGGTGGCGCTGCTGATCCTGCTCGCCGCGGCATGGGCGCTCGTCGCGACCAAGACGTCGCGCTCGGCGATCCACGCGCTCGTCGCGCCGCCCGCTGCGGCTTCCGAGACGTCGCCGGGGGTTGCTGCTCCGGCGCGGTGAACGAGGGGAGCATGACGATCAGGAATGCGGGACCGACGTTCAGCCAACTGAACATTGTCAGCGGCGATACGGCGGCTTCGCTGGAGTTCTATCGCAGGCTGGGCGTCGACATTCCGGAAGAGTTCGTGTGGCGAACGAATACGGGCATCCACCACGCGAGCGCAAAACCTGCGGCGAAGGAAGGCGCGATCGATTTCGATATCGACAGCGCGGAATTCGCCCGAAGATGGAACACCGGGTGGAGCGGGCGCGACGATCTGCGAGGTCGCGTGGTCGTCGGCTTCCACGTTCCTTCCCGTGATGCGGTCGACGAACGGTATGCGGATTTGACGCGCGCGGGCTACCGCGGTCTGCAAGAGCCCTACGATGCGTTCTGGGGCGCGCGCTATGCCGTCGTCGAGGATCCGGACGGCATTGCCGTCGGACTCATGAGTCCGGCGTCGTCGGAATTCCGGTCGCAGCCGCCGGAGCTCTAGATCGCTACGACGCGCGCCGTCTCGAAAGCCGGCAGCGCCATGAATCCCGAAAGCGCCAGGGCCTTCGAGAAATGATAGCCTTGCGCGCTGCCGCACGCGATCGAGCTCACGAACTCGAGCTGTTCTTCGGTCTCGATCCCTTCGGCCGTGACTTCGAGCGAGAGGGCCTCCGCCATCGCGACGATCGATTTCACCAGCGCTCGGCTCCGCGCGTCGCTCACCACGTCGGCGATGAACGAACGATCGACCTTGACGCCGCTGATCGGCAAGCGTTTCAGGTACGACAGCGATGAGTACCCTACTCCGAAGTCGTCGATCGCGATACGAATACCGGCCGCGGCGAGATTCTGCAGCGTCGGCAGCGCCACGGGGTCCAGCACCACCTGTTCGGTGATCTCGAGCGTCAGCGCATCGGACGTGAGGTCATGGCGCCGCAGCGTGTCGAACACGAAGTCCGCGAAATCCTGTTCGCGCAAATCGCGCGGCGACACGTTCACCGCGACGCGGAAGCCCGGTACGTCGGCGCGGACCGCCATGAGCATGGCGCACGAGGCGGCCAAGACCCAGCGGTCGATTTCGACGATGAAGCCCGTTTCCTCGGCGATCGGGAGAAAGGCGTCGGGCGCCATGAGGCCGCGGGTCGGATGCTCCCACCGGACCAGCGCCTCGCAGCCGCTCAGCACGTTCGCGGTTACGTCGAAGATGGGCTGATAGTGGACGCGCAGCTCGTTGCGGTCGATCGCGTGCCGCAGTTCGGCTTCCAGCGTGAGCCGCTCGGAAGCTTCCGCCTCCATCGAACGCTCGTAGTGGACGTGCGCATTCCCGCCCGAACGCTTGGCGCGGTACATCGCGGCATCGGCGTGCGATACGAGCGAACGAGCCGTGCGCCCGTGGTCCGGAAACGTCGCGATGCCGATGCTCGCGCCGACGAACAGCTCGTGTCCCTGGATTTCCATCGGCTCTCGAATGCGGCGTATCATTCGCTGCGCGATGATGTCGATCGCCGCTACGCCGGCAACGTGCGGCAGGAGAACGATGAACTCGTCACCGCCGGGCCGCGCGACGATGTCGTCGTCGCGAACGGATTCGGCGAGCCGAGCGGCCACCGTGCGCAGAACTTCGTCGCCGACGTCGTGTCCGAGGGTGTCGTTGATCGCCTTGAAGCGGTCCAGATCGACGAACAACAGCGCGAAGCGGCGCTTCCCCGTCCCCGCATCGCGAATCAGCTCGGTCAGCGAGTGTTCCAGCGACAAGCGGTTCGGAAGGCCGGTGAGGCGATCGTGGTTGGCACTGCGCCAGGCGGTCTGCTCGGCGCGCTTGAGCTCCGTGATGTCGATGGAGATTCCGACCGCGCCGTTCACGTTGCCGTAGCGGAGATCGCGCAACGGCTCGACGTGGTGACGAAGCCACCGCTCACCGAGCACCGACTCGCCCTTGGCGGCTTTCCCCGCGAAGGCGTCGTCGAGGTAGCTGCGGGACAAGAGCCGATCGCACGGTTCGTCGATCAGGTCGCGCGATTCCAAACCCAGTTCGGTCAGCGCGTGACCGGTGACCGCGCTGAACCGCGCGTCGCGATCGGCCGTCCACAGCACGGCATCGACGTTCTGCGTCACCAGCTGCAGCCGCTGCTCGCTTTTTTCGAGCTTCGACGCGGCCTGGGCACGCGCCGTCACGTCGCGCAAATGCACCAAGGTTTCGGACGCCGAGGGCTTGATGCGCACTTCGATCGACCGGTCCGCCATCGGGAAGAGATACGTGTGCTCGTAGATCGTGCCCGTCTTGCGAGCTAGGCGTATGTCGGGGACGAGTTCCGATCCCAGCGGATCGACGATCTTCTCGAGCTTTAGACCGACGAGTGCATCGGCAGCACTCGAGAGCAGCCGCTCAGCCTCCTCGTTCACGTGCGTTACGATGAGATCGTTGTCGACGATGTACATGCCGTCCGCAACGGCTTCGAGAATGTTGAAGCGACGTTCGACGGCGTCTTCGGCGACCTTCAAGGCACGCGTGCGCGCGCGCCGGCCCAGCTGGTCGGCACATGCGAAGCCCGCCGCCGCGAACGCAATCGCTATGAGCGTCATGCTGACGAGAGCCACGCCGAACCTACGCTCTCTTCAAACGCTGGAAGCCGCCCGGCCTTGGCCGAAGAAACATCCGTTCAGGTTACCCTCACCCAGGAACGTGCGACTCGCGGGTAGAGCCGGTCGCCCGTTCATTGTGCCGGTTCGGCCGGATGATTAGCAAGCGCGCAGCGTCAAGCTTCGGCCAGACCCTCGTCGTTAGGCTGCTCTGAGCGATGCGAGGGTCCACCGGCCGTCCTCGTGCAAGTCGAGGACGTCGTCGTGGAATTGCAAAAGTTCCGGTCGGTGTCCGACGCTGAGGTACGACGGGGTCGATCGCGCGAGCGCCCGATACACCGCCGTTTGCCGCCCCGCATCGAGCGCGCTCGTCGCTTCGTCGAGCAGCGCATAGGCGGGCTTGGCCAGCAAGAGCCGGGCGAACGCGATGCGCTGCTGCTCTCCCAGCGAGAGAACGCGCCCGAAATCGGATGCCCCGTCGAGCCCGCCGGCGCGCTCGACCAGAAGCTCGAGGTCCACGGCGGCGAGAGCGGCGCGCAGTACGGCGTCGTCGTCGAGCGGCGCGGACCGAGGATAGCTGAGCTCCTCGCGCAGCGATCCTCCGATCATGTACGGCGCTTGCGGCAGGAAGAAGAGCCGCTCGAGCGGCGGCTCGGCGAGCGTCCCCGTCCCCGCCGTCCATAAGCCGGCGATCACCCGCAGCAGCGAACTCTTCCCGCTCCCGCTCGGCCCGCGGACCAGGATGCGTGCGCCGCGGGCTAACGCGAACGAGAGCTCGCGAACGAGCTCGCGCCTGCGGTCGGGCGTGAAGATCGTGACGCGCTCGAGCTCCAGCGCGGGCGCTTCGCGCGTGACGATTCGCGGCCCGGCATCGGCCGCGGTCATCGCCGCGAGCATCGTCGAGAGACGTTCGATGACCGCGGAGAGTTGACCGATGTTCCCGAGCGCTGCGATCAGCACGCTGAGCGAGCCGACCGCAAGCGCGACGTCGCCGGCGACCTCGAGGACGGTGCCGACGGGCATCGTCTTGGCGAGAACGCGCGGACCGAGGACCAGGATCGGCAGAACGATGGGCAGGTTTTGCAAGAGCGCCGAATAGGCGCTCAGGAAGAAGTACTGCCAGCGCGCGATCCCGATGTTGACGTCGATCACCGCATCGAGGCGTTCGTGCAGCGCGGCGTCTTCGTCGCGTTCGCCTTGATAGAACGCGATCGACTCGGCTTCGTCACGCACGCGGATCAGTCCGAAGCGCAGGTCCGCCTGACGGCGCAGCACCGCGAAGTTGAGCCGGCGCAAACGGCCCTGGAAGACGAACAGGCCGATCGCCGTCCCCACGGAGGCGTAGAGGACGACCGTCCAGAGCAGCGTGGCGTCGATGCGGAAGATCGCGACGGCGGGAGCGACGAGCCCGACGACGGCGCCGACCACCGCGTTGAACAACGAAATGGCCCCGCCGGTGAACGTGGAAACGTCCTCGCTGATACGCTGATCGGGGTTGTCGATCTCGTGCCGCTCGGCGACGCGATAATACCCGCGGCCGGTGAAGTAGTTCCCGAGGAGGCGGTGTGTCAGATGACGCCGCCAATGATTCGCCAGCAGATCCGGCAGGTATGTCTGGGCGATCCCGAAGGGGACGAAGAACGCGAGGATCACGGCGAAGACGACGATCTCGTGGTGCAGCAGGGCGCCGTTCCGCGTCGAGAGCGCGGTGATCATCGCGCCGCCCTGCTTGTTCACGTACGTCTGCACGATCGGTCCGGTGATGACGGCGATCGTTCCGGCGACGAGCAGCGCGACCGCGACGCGGCGATCGAGCGATCGCAAATACTCAGTCACGAACGGCCACGCAGCGCGCGCGAGGTCCGGGAGGCTCTTCGGCTTCGGGATGGCGCTTGTCACGAAGCCTCCTGCGCGAAGGCCTGCCGCGGCGTCGTCACGATCGCCTTGCCGCCTTGGATCAGCACGCCGCGATCGTGGTGCGCCGCCAGCGACGCACGATGGCCGACCGACACGAGCGTGATGCCGCGCGCGCGCAGAAGACGGTACACCGCGTCCTCGTCGGCGGGTTCGAGCGCACTCGTCGCTTCGTCGAGGATCGCGTAGCGCGGCCGTGCGAGCAAGACGCGCGCCAGCGCGAGCCGCTGTCGTTCACCGGATGAGAGGAGATCGTCCCACGGCTGCTGGACGTCGAATCCCTGGGTGCGCCCAGGCAATTCGCCCAGACCGACCGCTGCGAGCGCGTCGCGCAATTCGGCCTCGGAACGCTGCTGCGCGCGGCTCGGATAGAGGAGCTCTTCGCGCAGCGTCCCGGCCCGAAGGTACGGCCGCTGAGGCAAGAACATCATCGACTCGAGCGGAGGGCGCAGGATCGCACCGGTGCCGGCGTTCCAAAGCCCGGCGAGCGCGCGGAGCAGCGAGCTCTTGCCGCTGCCGCTCGGACCCGTCACCAGAAGCGCGGAGCCGTTGGGCACCTCGATCGAGAGCCCGCTGAAGAGCGTACGCGCGCCGTCCGGTGTCTCCAGCGCGAGCCTCTCGAGCGCCAGCTCGGGGGCGTCGTGCAACGCGATCGTTCTCGGCACGTTTGCGGGCCGCTCGATCGAGGTCAGCAGTGCGTTCACGCGCGTGGTCGAAGCGAAGATGCCGGCGAGGCCGGCGAGCGACTGCGTGAGCGCGGTGAACCCGCCGATGACGGCGGCCGCGTTTCCGCTCGACTGGACCACGACCCCGACCGCGAGGTGCCCCGCCAGAACCTGCGGTGCGAGGACGATGATCGGCAGCAGCACCGGCAGGTTCGCGAAGGCGAGGTTGAAGCCGTTCAGGTAGACGTCGCTCCAACGCAAAATGCGATTTTGATTGCCGTAGACCGGGACGAATCGCGTCGTCGCGCGCTCGGCCTCCGGCGCGCCGCCGCCGTAGAACGCGATCGCCTCGGCATTCGTGCGAACGCGCGCGAGTGACGAGCGGAAATCGGCTTCGACCTGCAGCTGACGAAAGTTGAGCGCGGTGAGGCGGCGCTGGAAGACGACGATCGCGAAGATCGAGCTGAAGGCGCCGTAGGCGAGGAGCAGCTCGGCGGTCGGCGCCGAGGTGTGCCAGAGCGCGATCGTGCTGAACACGACCGACGCCGGCGCCGAGACGACCAAGACGCTGAGCACGACAGACATCTGGGTGAAACTGTTGATGTCCTGGGCGATGCGCTGGTCGGGATTGTCGATCGCGCGGTCGAACCCAACCCGATAGTACGCCCGCCGCGCGAAGTATCGATCGAGGACGCGGATCGTGAGCCACCGGCGCCAGTGGATCGGCAAGAGGTTGAGCAGGTATTCGTACACCGATGCGACGCCGATGTAGACGATGAGAATACCGAAGAACGCGACGATCGCGGCGCGCAGCGAGGCGGACGTACCGGTCGAGAGCGCGGTTACGAGCGCCCCGGAGCGCGCGTTCAGCATCGGGCCGAGCGCCGCGGCGGCGACGCTGAGGCCAAGCGAGAACGCCAGCATCGACAGCGCTCCGAGTCGCTCGGGGCCGGTGAAATAGGCAAGCGCGAGCCCCAGCAGCGGCGGAAGCGATCTCGACGAATGCCGCGCTCGCTCGATCGCAGGCGGGGAAACCATAGATCGGTGAACCCGGACGCCGGCCGCACGGGATGCGGAAACCCGCGACGTCCCGCCCGGATGATGGCGCCGCCGAAAGATCGGTCAGGTCAGCGCGCGGGGTGCCGGCGTGCGGCTTCGATGCGCGTGTCGACCATCGGATCGCGCAGCGGCTGGAAGGCAGACGCGTCGATCTCCTCGGGGATCACGAGCATCGTTCCGCCGTGCCGCACGGCGATCGACGCGGCTCCGTCGAGATGGAGCACGTCCTCGGCCACGAGCACGCAATCGCCCGCGGGAACGGACCCGTCGATTCGCCGCGCCTCGGCCTCGGCGACGCCGTGCTCGCACAACGCTTCGTACAGCGTCTGGTCCTGGTCGCGGCGGAGCCAACGCGCGATGACGTGGGCGATGCCGAGGTCCTCGACCTGCTCGCGCCCGTGGGTGCCGGCACCGCTTTTCGCCACGCCGAGCCACGTGCGGCGCACTCCGGCGTGATGCAGGTCGCGAATCGCCTCCTGGGCACACGCGCGATTCGGAAACTCTGCGACGAGAACTCCCAACAAGTCGTTGTGCTGCATAGCAGCCTCCTGCGCGGCTTCAGACCTCGCAAGAAACGTTCGCGACGGGACGCCGGTCGGCTCTCACTTCGGCGTACCCTCGCTCGCTGGAAAGCTGCTTGTAGGGCGAACGTATCGAGCGTCTCCTCGAGTGTACCGGGACGCATGACGCGGCACTATACTTGTGTCGGCTGGAGATAGGAGCGTTTTGTATGTCCCACTATCTGCTCGAAATTTCGTACACACCGGAAGCGTGGGCGGCGCAGTTGGAAGATCCCAAGGATCGCACCGAGGTGATCCGGCCCGTGCTGGAGAGCGTGGGCGCTCGATTCGAGTGCCTCTATTATGCGTTCGGCGATCGCGATATCGTCGGCATCATCGAAGCTCCGGATAACGTGAGCGTCGCCGCGATCTCGCTCGCGTTCAGTGCCGGCGGTGCGCTCAAATCGTGTCGCACGACACCCCTCATGACCGTGCAAGAGGGTATGGACGCGATGCGCAGAGGCTTCCGCGCGTACGGCGTCTACAAACCGCCTTCGCAAGCTGCCGGCGCGCCGGCGGGCGGCCGCGAGAAGGTGCGCAGCAACTGATCTTGCGGTAGCATCCGCCCGGCGAAGCTTTTCCGCTGATGGGCTAAGCGGTTGCCCGCCTTCGCTCATCGGATTCTGTTCGCACGCTCATCGCACGCTCATCGGACCCCAAGCCCGATGTAAGCCCCCGAGCGCTATGCTTTGGGCATGGGCTTGGAAAGCGTCGTTCTGATCCGTGACTTGGCGGCATTTACCGCGCCGTGGCGGTCCATCTTCAACCATTCGGCTCCCGTCGAGATGTCGGTCGTCGGGCTGCACGTGCTCGCCATGCTCGTCGCGGGCGGACTCGCCATCGCGCACGATCGCGGTACCCTGCGTTCGGGGGGCTGGACCGCCGCAATCCGGGAACACCATTTTGCGGAACTGCATGCCGTGCACCGCACCATCGTCGCGGCGCTCGCGATCTGCATGCTCAGCGGTCTCGCACTTTTTGCAGCCGACGTCAAAACGTATGTCGTCTCGGTGCCGTTCTGGATAAAAATGGCGCTCATCGCGGCGCTGCTGGGAAACGCGCTGATCATGACGGCGACCGAAGGGACGCTGCGCGTCGATTCGGGTGGCGTCGCGGCGGTGGCGTGGACGCGGATCCGGGCGAGCTCGATCGTGAGCGCGGCCTTGTGGGGAGCGATCGTCCTGGTCAGCATCGTCCTCTCGCTCTCAAAATGATGCACCCGATCGTTCCGGAGGTCACGCAATACTATGTCGGATACTAAGGCGCCGTGCGCGGGCAGCTGCCCCATCGATCGCGCACGCTTTCTGCGCTCGGCCGCCGTTGCGGCGCTGGCCGGCATCGGCGGCGCCGCGCTTTTGGCCGATCCTGCCTTCGCGCAATCGGTCGATTCCGTCGTGCCGACGCGATCGCAGGGAAAAGTGCTTACCTACGCGGTTCCGGCAAAGGAAGGCGCACTGATCGATGCCGGCAACGGCGTGGTGGTCGCGCGGGTGAAGAACACCGTCTACGCGCTGTCCATCACCTGTCCGCATCGGGCGGTGACGACGCTGGAGTGGATGCCCGACGCCAGGGAATTCCATTGTCCCAAACACGACGCCCACTTTCAATCCGACGGCGAGCTCATCGACGGCCGTCCGGATCGTGCGATGGACCGGTACGCCGTGCGCCGGTCCGGGAAAACCATCATGGTGGATACCGCCGCCATCCTCCAACAAGACACCGAACAAGACGCCTGGAGCCGTGCGGCAGTAACGGTCGCATAGCCCTGTCACCCCGAGCGTCTTTATCGGACAAAGTTTGCCGCAGCAAACTTTGGCCGCTAAAGACTCGAGGGGCCCTCGTCACGCAGGGTGCTGCGCGATTCACGTTTCACGCGAGGCACCACTGGTGACGGGGGCCCTTCGACAAGCTCAGGGTGACAGGTCACCAACGGTGCCGTACGAGAGGGTATGCCGGGCCCACGCTCCCACCAGCACGGCGTTCTGAATGCGCCTACTTGACGGCCGGCCTATTTGGACTGCAGAATCCAGAAAGTGGCACGGAGTAAAGAGTTCGACCCTCAGCAGGCTCTGAAGGCGGCGGTAGATGTTTTTTGGCGCAATGGGTACGCGAAGACGTCGCTCGATGACCTCATGGGCGAGATGAACGTCGGACGCCAGAGTTTGTACGACACCTTCGGCGACAAACGAACGCTCTACCTGAGTGCGCTGGGCGAGTACCGCGACGCCACGCAGGCGGCGATGCGTCGCCTCTTCGACTCCGGGCATTCCGTCCGGGAGTGCTTTGCGGCACTTCTGCTGGGCATCTGCAACGAGTCACGTGCGGACCATGAACGGGGCTGTTTGCTCCTCAGCGCAAATCTCGAACGCAATGCCGACGACAAGGACATCGCGGCGTTGGTGCGGGGAAACCAGGCCGAGGTCGAGCGCATCTTCGAGGAAGCGCTGCGAACGGCGCAGCAGACGGGCGGCCTCGCGCCCGACAAGGATCCCGCTGCCCTCGCAAGCTTCTTGCTCGCCACGATTCAAGGCATGCGGCAGGCGGCGCGCGCCGCTTCCAATCGTGCTGCCTTGGAGCGAACGGCTCGCATCGCACTCTCCACGTTGGACTAAGGAGATTTCCGTCATGCGCAAACTCTCGGCGTCGATAGCGGCGGCCCTCTTCGCGATAATGGCGATACCCGTGGCTTCGTACGCGAAAGTCAGTGCGTTCGCTCCGGGTTTTTCGGAGAAAACCGTAACGGTCGGCGAACGAGTCGTGCACTACCGCATCGGCGGCACCGGCCCCACCGTTCTGTTGATCCACGGGTATGCGGACACCGGCGAGATGTGGGCGCCCCTGGCGCCCGCCCTGGCCAAAGACCACCAAGTCATCGTGCCGGATCTGCCGGGTCTGGGAGCGTCGCGGCCCGCGAGTCCCTCGGCGTACTACGAGATGGCCGCGGTCGCCCGTTCTCTGCATGCGCTGATGACGACGTTGAACGTGCATCGCGAGGCGGTCGTCGGGCACGACATCGGGCTGATGGTCGCGTATGCGTACGCCGCGCAGTTTCCGAAGGACGTGACGAAGCTGGCGCTCATGGATGCGCCGATCCCGGGCGTCGGACCGTGGCAGCAGGTGCTGCTGATGCCCGGAATCTGGCACTTTCATTTCAACGGCAAGTATGCCGAGCAGCTCACCGCGGGACGCGAGCGCATCTATTTGAACCGCATTTGGGACGACTTCGCCTTTCATCCGGACCGCATCACCGAGGCGGCACGCACCCGCTACGCTGCTTCGTATGCGCAGCCCGGCAACATGCACGCCGGCTTCTCGTACTTCGCCGGCTTTTACAAGGACGCCGATGCCAACGTCAAATTTGCGAAGCGGCCGTTGACGATGCCGGTTCTGGCGATGGGCGGCGAAAAGTCGTTCGGCGCCTTGATGCCGCAATTCGCACGAGCGGTTGCAGTCAACGTGCAGACGAGCGTCATCCCGGACTCCGGGCACTGGCTGATGGACGAGAATCCGCGAGCGACCAGTGCCGCCCTGCTGCGTTTCCTCTCCCAAAAGGAAACCGCGCAGCAATAGCGGCACTGGGGAGCGCTGCTATTTCATGGGGATCATCAGGTGGGCGTACGGCGTGCCGGCCCACATGACGTAGGGCTTCGTGGTGTCAGGATCGGGGCTCGTCGGATATCCGGCCATCACGGCGGCCGCCGGGCCGACGACCATGACGTGCGGTCCCGTCGAGATCCAGTGGTTCCCCGCGGTCGGTCCGGCCGCATACGGATCCGTGTTGCTCGCATCGGAGCCGCCCGCGAGCATGTACATGAAGCCGACTTTGTTGGGCGGCGTCTTCTTGGTCATCCAGGCCGTCGCCCATTCCATCGCGTTCGTGTCGAGGCACATCGGATCGGGTCCCGGCGTGGTGGGATTGTCGGGCATGCACGTGACGCCGTTGGTCCCTTTGCGCAGGACGCGCATGCTGCCGTCTTTGTTCATTGCGACGATCGTCGCGGCGTCCGCGACCGGCTTCGGCGCCGCCGACATCGCGCT
>JAQBPM010000057.1 GCA_028287525.1 Vulcanimicrobiota bacterium
GCTCACAACGAGAGGGGTCGCGCGTATCCCGTGAGTTCGGCCCGACCCCAACCGAGCAGCACGCCATCGTTGGAGGCGTCGCGCACCTCGACGGCGCCGTTCCAATAGGGTGATCCGCCGGTCGTCAGCGGCGTGCGTTCTTGGTTCGCGACGAGCGGCGCGACCGCGACGTCGATGCCGGCGCTGGGAACCCCGATTCGCCAGATCGCTGGATACGACGCACCGGTATCGGGACTGGTCCACGTCGTGCCGCCGCGGACCTCGAGCGTGAAGTCGTACGCGTCCAGGTGTCTGGCGGTGCCGTTCCGCGCAATCAGCGTCCCGCTCGACTCAGGCGTCGGTCTCCACAGCGGGTCGGCGCCGGTGAACCTTCGCCGCGGCAGCATCAGCAGCAGTTCGCGGCCGTCGTCGAAGACGAACGAAAAGCGGTCCCATCCGACGTAGCCGCCCGCGAACGCGTCCGATCCGAACTCGTGATCGAGCCACGAGCTGCCGTCGACGATGAACGATACCCCTCCGATGCGAAGCGTACCGTGTGTCCGCAGCCGCGTGTAGGATGAGGAGTGCAGCGCGCACGACCGGCACGGTCCGACCCGCAGCGTGCCGTCGACGCCGTGAACCACGGGTTGTTTTTCCGCGCTGTGGACGAGATCGATCGCAACGTCCGCACTCGATGCGCGCGAAACCCAGCGCGGGGGTACTGTCGCGGGCGATCGTGCCGCCAGCGACCACCCCTCGACGCGGACCGACAACGCGCCCGCCCGTGCGGCGCCCGTGCCGAAGCCGTCGCGTCCGACGCGATCGGCGCGATGAACGACGTTGCCGGCCTCATCGGTCACCGAGAACGTCGCCGGATAGAATTGCGCCGTGCGCGCGTGCGTCGCAAACCGGAAGAAGGTGAGCTCGTAGCTGAACGAGCGCCCCGACGGCGTGCGGACGCGGCCGAACAGGCGCCACCACTCGCTCTCGTAGCGCGGGTGTGCGCCGTCGTCCGCCGGAAACGAGAAGGCGTACGGCGCCGTCGCGACCGCGAACGCGTCGCTCGCCGGTGTCGTGCCCGAGGTTCCGCCGAGCACGAGGATCGCGAACGCGAACGCGACGATCGCCGAGATCGGCCGCGTCACGTCGAGAGCACCGCGTCGTCCGTGCGCATTCGCGAGGCGGCGCGGGCGGGGAGAACGCCCCCGATCAACACTGCCGCAATGACCAGTCCCGTCAGGCCGAACAGCGTGCCGTACGGCGCCGCCCAGCGAATCACTTCGCCTTCTCCGTACGGGTGGATCACGTACAGCAGCAGCAGTGCGAACCACAACCCGACCGCTGCGCCGAACAACGACGCCAGCACCGCGATGAGCCCCGCTTCCGCCAGCAGCATGCGTTGGACGGATGCTCGCGCGAGTCCCAAGCAGCGCAGGACGACGATGTCGCGGCGCCGTTCGACGACGAGCGCGAACAACGTGCCTACGACGCCCAGTATCCCGATGGCGAGCGAGAGCGCGCAGAGCGCGTACGTCGCCGAAAATGCCGAATCGAACAGCACGATGAGGTTGCGGTGGACCTCGCCGGTCGCCGTTCGGCCGGCCCACGCCAGCACCGACGTTCGCGACGAGTCGATCACGACGACGACGCAGACCATCATCGCGATCGTGACGCCGAGCGACGCCACCGCGATCGCCGTCCGCCGCGGAGCGGCACCCATGATCGTTGCGGCGAGGCGCATCTCGCCCGACGAGTGCCTGAACCAGAAGCCGACGCATCGCGCCGCCGCGGAGACCGCCGGTGGAAGTCCGAGCACGGCGCCCGCGAGCATCGCCGCGCCGGACCAGTATCCGAGCGCGGCATCGGAGCGCAGCGCGCCGGACAGGGCTGCTGCGCCGGCGGCCGCGGCGAACGCGATCGCGGCGAGCACGAGGGTCCTTTGCGTTCCGGGCACTGCGGCGTCCGCTCCGCGCGATCGAACGGCGTTCGCCGGTTCCGCGGATGCCGCTCGGAACGCCGGCACGATCGCAGCGGCGGCGGCGAACACGATCCCGGCACCTCCCGCCCCGAGCATGCCGAACACGTCGTAGACCGCGGCGTGGGTGAACAGCGGCGTGAGCGCGATCGCCAGCGCGAGACCTTCCCCCGCGCCGGCGGCGCCGAGCAGCGCGCCCTCGAGGAGGAAGATGCCGAAGATCGCGCTGCGCTTCGCGCCGAGCGTGCGCAGCGTACCGATCTCCGGCCGGCGTTGCGCGACCGATACGCCGACGGCGCTCGCGATGAGCAGCGCGCCCACGACCAGCGAGAAGAGCGCGAGCAGGGCGAGGCAGTCATGAAGGGTGCCGAGCATCCGCTTCACGCCGCCGAACGCGTCGGCGGGCAGCACGGCGCGAACGCCGGGCGGCAGCAGCGGTTCCATCGCCCGCCGCACGTCCGCGGCATGCGCCGGATCGACGACGCAGTCGATGCGGTCGAGCAAGCCGGTCCGCTCGAGCACCGCTTGCGCCACAGGAAGGTCCGCGAAGACGATGCTCGAGTCGTACTGCGCCGGCGGTTTGCGGAGGATCGCGGCCACGCGAAGCGCGACCGTTCGTGCACCCGACCTCCCGTGCAGCGGCGAGCCGACGTGCAGGTGATATTGCTGCGCGATCCGCGACGACACGACGACCGCACCGTCCGAGAAGAGCACGCGCGGTTCCGGTGCGCTCCCGCGCGGCGCGAACGGCCCCGGCACCTCAGCCCGGAATTCCGCGTCGCCCGGAAGCCGCTGGAGCAGGTCGACGCCGAGCACATTGAGGACCTCGCCGGCCGCGATGCCCGCGTGCTGCGCCGCGATGACGACGCGGCCCGTCAGCACCGGCCGCGCGGCGATCACGCCCGGCACGTCGCGAACGCGCGCGAGAACCTGGTCGTCGAACCCGCCGTTGGCACCGATCACCTGCAGGTTCGTGCTGGTGTCCAACGCATCGAACGCTTCCGCGAGCGACGCGTTCGTCGTCGCGTCCACGATGCCGAGGATCGTCACGATCGCGACGCCGAGCGCCACCGCCGCGGCGCTGATGAACGTGCGCAGACCGTTCTGCCGGAGATGTCCGGCGACCAGCACGTTGAACAGCACGCCGTCAGCCGACGATTCGTCCGTCTTGCATCCGGATCACGCGGTCGCACGCCGACGTCGCCTCGATCGAGTGCGTGGCGATCAGGATCGCCTGCCCGCGCGATGCCAACTCGCGCAGCAGGCGCAGCACGTCAGCGCCGTTGCGTGAGTCCAAATTGCCGGTCGGTTCGTCCGCGAGAACGATCGCCGGTTCGTGCACGACCGCGCGCGCGATCGCGACGCGCTGCGCCTCTCCGCCGGAGAGCTGCGCGGGAAAGGCGAGCGATTTCTCGCGCAAGCCGACGCCGTCGAGCATCGCCGCGACGCGCGCGTTCGTCTCCGTGTAGCCGCGCTGCTGCAGGACGAGCGGCACGGAGACGTTCTCGTGCACCGTCAACGTCGGCAGCAGGTTGAAAGTTTGAAAGACGGTGCCGATGCGATGACGCCGAAGCGCGGTGAGCGCATTGTCGTTCAGACGCGACGTCGGGCTGCCTTCGATCGTCACGGTGCCCCCGGTCGGCCGATCGATGCACCCCACCAGGCTCAGCAGCGTCGTCTTGCCGCAACCGCTCGGGCCGACGAGCGCGACCATCTCGCCGGCGCGGATCGAGAGGGAGACATCGTCGAGGCCCGTTACGGAAGGCTGGCCCGGCGTCGCATAGATCTTCACCGCGCCGTCCACGCACACGGGGATGCTCACGAGGCTCGAAGTCTGCTCAAAAAGACACCCACGATTGAGTTTCGCTTTCGCGCCTGCGGAAGGAGGCACCCCGTTTCGTGGCCAGCCGATTCAGATTTACCCGAGCGATCATTGTCAGGGTGACGACGATCTCCGCCGAATTGGCGCTGCCGAATTCGCTCCGATTGGTCAGAGACGGCGGGGCCGCCCACCGCTAGAATCGGCAAATGGTCCGTTCATGCTGCAAGAGATCGTAACCGCCGGCGCCGTCGGCGCCGTCGCAATAAACCTCTATCTCGTCGTCTCGCTCGTCTGGGTGCTGCACATGACGACTGCGCGTGCGCTGTGGCAGTGGGACGCCTCGAACCTGCTCGGTGTCGCGGCGTTCCGGGCCAGCGGTGCCGTGGAGCTCGTCGGCGTCAGTTTGCACGTTGCGGTGAGCCTCGCGTGGGCGGCGGCCTTTGCGCTGCTGCTGGAGCGTAATCAGGCGGTCGCGCGCCAGCCGATCGCCGCCGGCGCCGCGTTCGGTGTCGTCGTGTGGGCGGTGATGCAGTTCGTCGTCGTTCCGCTCGGGCGCGCGCCGGTGCCGCGGCTGACCACCGCCGGGATCGTCAACGGTCTGATCGCGCACGCGATCTTCTTCGGAATTCCCGTCGCGCTAGTCTGCGTGCGTTTTCTGCGCGCGTAGCGCTTACGGCAGCAGCTCGGCGAGCACGTCGACCGCGTCCGGCATCGCTTCGCGCGGCGTGCTGCCGAAGCCGAGGATGAAGCCGCGCACGTCGTCGCGCGCGATGCACTGGTCGGAGAGCGGGTGCAGGAATACGCGCCGTTCGCGCGCGCGCGCCGCGATCTCGGCGTCGTCGTGCCGCGCATCGATGCGCACCGTGACGTGCATCCCGCCGGTCAGCGGGCCGATCGTCAGGCGGTCGCCGGCGCGGTCGCGCAGCAGCTCGCACAGATATTCTCCGCGCCGCTGATACTCCGCGTTCAGCCGGCGGACGTGCCGGGCGAGATAGCCTTCGCGCACGAAATCGGCCAGCACCGCCTGGGTGAGCGCCGACGTGCCGAGCGATCCGACCGCGCGCGCCGCGCGCAGCGCGGGCGCCAGGTGCGGTGGCGCGACGACGTAGCCGACCCGCAAGCCCGGCGCGAGCACCTTGCTGAACGTGCCGACGTAGATGACGCGGCCGGAGGAGTCGCTGCCTTGAATCGCCTGCAGCGGGGCGCCGTTGAAGCGGAACTCGCTGTCGTAGTCGTCCTCGACGATGTACGCGTCGTTGCGCTGCGCCCACGCGAGCAGGCTCGCGCGCCGGGCGGCGTTCATCACGCCGCCAAGCGGGAACTGGTGCGATGGCGTCACGTACGCGAGGCGCGCGGGCGGCGCGTCGTCGGCGACGAGCCCGTCGTCGTCGATCGGAACCCCGAGCACGCGCGCACCGCGTGCGGTGAACGCCGCGCGCGCGGCTGCGTAGCTCGGGTCTTCGCAGACGACCGCATCGCCTGGTTCGAGCATGACGTCGGCGATCAGCGTGAAGCCGGATTGGGCGCCCTCGACGATGAGCACGTCGTCTTCGCTCAAGCTGAGGCCGCGAAACTGGCGCAGGTGCTGGGCGAGCGCCGCGCGCAGCCGCTTGTCGCCGGCGGGATCGGCATACGCGAAGCGCGCGGTCAGACTCCGGGCGCGCCGCTCCAGCCGTTGCCATGCGGCGAGCGGAAAGGCATCGAGGTCGGGCAGCCCGTCGCGAAACGCGCCCAAACCCCCGGGCGCGAACGCGACGGCATGCGCCACGTCGAGGTGGCGCCGGGCACCCGGCGGCAGCAGCGGCGGCGTGCCGGCCACGGCCGCGCTTCGCCGCACCATGCCGTGCGCGACGAACGTCCCCGAGCCGACGCGCGCGACCAGGTAGCCTTCGGCGACGAGCTGTTCGATCGCCGCCACGACCGTGTTCCGCGAGACGCCGATCCGGGCGGCGAGCTCGCGGCTCGGGAGGAGCCGCGTCCCCTCGGCCAGCCCGCCGTTGCGGATCGCGGCGCGCAGCCGCTCGACCAGCTGCCGCCCGATGGGCAGCCGGGAGGACCGGTCGGGAAAAAGGGAGTCGAACTCGTCGGTTGGATCAGTCATGCGTGCATCTGCTTGCTGCTCCCGCAACGCTGAACGAGCCCCCTCGGATGCGGCCCGCCGTGGTTCCTGCGCAGACTGCCACCCAGCTGGCACCGAAGAGAGCGAAAATCGTCCCATGCCCCCATTCGTGGTGAACCGTGCTTCGCTTTGACGGCCGGCTGGTCTATGCGGCCTCCGACCTCAACGATTTTCTCGACTGCGATCACCGCGTTGCGCTGAACCGTCTGGCGGCGGCGCGCGGCGAACGGCCGCCGGCCGACGATGCGACGCTCGAGATCATCGCTCGCAAAGGACAGCTGCACGAGCGCTCCGTGCTCGCGCGCCTCGAAGCATCGGGCGTCAACGTCGTGCGCATCGACGAAGGCGACGGCAGCCCGGCCGGCCTCGAACGCGCCGCGCAGGCGACGCGTCGCGCGATGCGCTCCGGCGCCGAGGCGATCTACCAGGCGACGCTGATCGACGGCCGCTGGCTAGGCCGGGCCGACTTCCTGCTGCGGACCGACGTGCCGAGTTCGCTTGGCGCGTGGTCGTACGACGTCGCGGACGCCAAGCTCGCGGTGCGCGAGAAGGCCGGCTTCGTCGTGCAGCTGTGCGTGTACGCCGACCTGGTCGCCGCGGTCCAGGGCACCCTGCCGCGCACGATCCATGCCTTGTTCGGCGACGGCCGCGACGTGCCGTACGCCGCCGAGCGGTACGTCGCGTACGTGCGCGCCGCGCGCGAACGCTTCGAAGCGGCAGTCGACGAGCTCGACCCGGCGAGGGTCCCCGATCGCGTCGCGGCCTGCGGCACGTGCGCGTGGGCCGAGACGTGCGAGGGCGCCCGCCGGCAGGTCGACCATCTGTCGTTGGTCGCGGGGATGCGCCGCACGCAGACGGCGCGGCTGCGCGATGCCGGCATCGCGACGCTCGCGTCGTTGGCCGCGGCGCCCGACGACGCGCGGCCCGCACGGCTGGCCGAGACGACGTTCACCAAACTGCGCCGCCAAGCCGGATTGCAGCTCGCGCAGCGCGCGAGCGGCGTGCCGTCGTACGTGCTGCTCGAACCGCAAGTCGGCGCCGGTTTCGCGCTGCTGCCCGAACCCGACGACGCCGACGTGTACTTCGACATGGAAGGCGACCCGCTCTACGAGCCGGGTGTCGGCCTCGAGTATCTCTTCGGCGCGTACGTGCACGGTGCCGAACCGGCCTACCGGCCTCTCTGGGGCGAGACGCGCGAGCAGGAGAAGGCGGCGTTCGAGAAGTTCGTCGACTGGCTCGTCGAGCATCGGCGCGAGCATCCGCGCGCGCACGTCTATCACTACGCGCCGTACGAGAAGACGGCGCTGCGCCGGCTAGCGATGTACCACGGCACCCGTGAAGACGAGGTCGACACGTTGCTGCGCGGTCAAGTCCTGGTCGATCTCTACGCGGTGGTCGGCGGCGCGGTAGCGCAGTCGGCCGAGAGCTACTCGATCAAGAAGCTCGAGCCGCTGTACGGTTTCACCCGCAGCACCGACGTGCGCAAAGGCGACGACTCGATCGTCGCGTTCGAACGCTACCTGGTCGACCGCGACGCCGCGACGCGTGAGGACATCGTCGCCTACAACGAGGAAGACTGCGTCTCGACCTACGGTCTGCACCGTTGGCTGCGAACCTTGCGCGACGAGGCGCAAGCGAAGTTCGGCGAGATCCCGTACCGCGCGGCGATCGACCCCAAAGAACCGACCGACAAGGAACGCAAGGAAGCCGAGCAGCGCACCGCGTTGCAGGCGGCGCTCCTGGAGGGTGCGCCGGCGGGCGATCCGCGCCGGCTCATGGCGCACCTGCTCGGGTACCACCGGCGCGAAGCGAAGCCCGTGCAATGGGCCGTCTTCGAACGGTCGGAGCGCGCCGGATGGTTTGATTTCGCTGCGGACGACACGGAAGCGCTGGGCGGCATCGAGCTCTGCGAAGAGATCCCGCCGTCGCCCGTGCCGCGGTCGAGCTCGATGATCTACACGTATCGCTTTCCGCGCCAGCAGCACAAGCTCGGTCGCGATCCGGTCGACGCGCGCACGACCAAGAGCGCGGGTACCGTTGTCTCGATCGACGACGACGAGTGTCTCCTGCGGCTGAAGCGCAGCGGCAACGCGCCGCATCCCGCCGTCCTGGGTCCCGGTTGGCCAATCCGGACCGACGAGCAGCAGGCCGCGCTGGCGCGGCTCGCGGAGGCGGTGCTCGACGGATCGGCGGAGCAGCGATACGGTGCGGCGTACGATCTGCTGCGCAACGCGCCGCCGCGGATCCGCGGCGTGCTCGCCGGAGACTTCGTCCAACCGACCCTGCGGCCCCAGGCGCAGGCGATCGACCCGAGTGACGTGAGCGCGCTCGCGTGCGGGCTGATCGACTCGACGCTGGTGGTGCAAGGGCCGCCCGGAAGCGGCAAAACCTATACCGGCGCGCACGTCATCGCCGATCTTCTCGCCGAAGGAAAGCGCGTCGGCGTGACGTCCACCGGACACCAGGCGATCCACAACCTGCTGCACGAGGTGGAACGCGTCGTCCACGCCCGCGGCGCTTCGTTTCGCGGCGTGAAAAAGAGCACGGGCCCGGAGTCGGAGTTTCGCTCGCGTCTGGCGCAGCCGTTCATCGAATCGGTCGGGGTCAATGCCGGGTTCGGCGAGTACGGACTCGTTGCCGGAACCGGCTGGTTGTTCTCGCGCGCCGACCTCGAACGCCTCGACGTCCTGGTGATCGACGAAGCGGGACAAGTGTCGCTGGCCGACGCGCTGGCGATGGCGACCAGCGCGCGTTCCGTGGTGCTCCTCGGCGATCCGATGCAGCTCGCGCACGTTTCGCTCGCCGCGCATCCGGAGGAGTCGGGGCCCTCCGTGCTGCGGCATCTGCTGGGAGACGCAGCGACGATCGCACCGGATCGCGGCGTGTTTCTCGATCGCAGCTTTCGCATGGCGCCGCCGCTGTGCGCCTTCGTGTCGGCGCTCGCGTACGAAGGGCGCCTGGAACCGGCGCAGACCTGCGCAAACCAAAGAATCGACGCGGCGGCGTTCGCCGGCGCCGGGCTGCACTACGCGCCGATCGTTCACGAAGGCAACGCGCAGTCGTCGCCCGAGGAGGCCGACGCGGTCGCGGAGTTGATGGACAACCTGCTCGGCGGAACGTTCACCGCCTGCGACGGCACGTCGCGGCCGCTGTGCGTCGACGACATCCTCGTCGTCTCGCCGTACAATCATCAGGTCTCGCTGTTGCGCCGCACGCTGCGCGCGCGTTTCGGCGACGGCGTGCGCGTCGGGACCGTCGACAAGTTCCAGGGACAGGAAGCGCCGGTCGTGATCTACAGCCTCGCGGCGTCGAGCGCCGAGGACGCACCGCGCGGGGCCGATTTCCTGCTCGAAGAGAACCGCTTCAACGTCGCGATCTCTCGCGGCCGCGCGCTCGCGGTGCTGGTCTGCTCGCCGCGGATCTTCGCCACGCCGTGCAC
>JAQBPM010000141.1 GCA_028287525.1 Vulcanimicrobiota bacterium
GCGCTGCAAGAGCTGCTCGACGACGGCACGACCGCGAAATATCTGGAACGCGGAACGATCGAGGTCGCGCCGATCGCGTACATGCGCGGCCGCACGCTCTCCGACGCGTTCGTGATCCTCGACGAAGCGCAGAACACCAGCCCCGAACAGCTCAAGATGTTCCTCACCCGCATCGGCGCCGGATCGAAGATGGTCGTAACGGGCGACGACACGCAGATCGATCTGCCGCGCGGCCAGCGCAGCGGTCTGCTCGACGTCGAGCGCTTGTTCGAAGGCGTCGACGACATCGGCGTCGTGCGGCTCGACGAATCGGACGTCGTGCGGCACCCGCTCGTCGGGCGCATCGTCGCCGCGTACGAGCGGCTCTCGCGCGAACGCAACGCCTGATCGCGCCGGCCGAACCGCTGGTGGTCTATCTCGACAATCGCACCCGCGGCACGGGGCTCGTCACCCGTCCCCTGGTGCGCGTGCTGGAGCGCTTGCTGACGGAGATCGGTGAGGCGGGCACGAGCGTCTCGCTGACGCTCGTGCGCGATCCGGAGATGCGCCGGCTCAACGACGAACATCGCGGGAAGGACGCGCCGACCGACGTGCTCAGCTTTCCGATGTACGCGCCCGAGGCGTTCGACCGCACCGGCGCGACGCGGCCGCTTCCCTTCGACGAGAACGGCGCGGAACGGATGCTCGGCGACATCGTGGTGAGCGTCGATACCGCGGCTCGCCAAGCCGCCGACTACGACGCGCCGCTCGAGCGCGAGATCGAGCGGCTGCTGATCCACGCGGTGCTGCACCTGGCGGGTCACGACCACCTCGTCCCCGGCGAGCGAGCCGTCATGGAAGCCGAAGAACGGCGTTTGGCGGCGGCGGTCGGAATGCCGTGGCCGTACCTCGAAGGGACGCCGGGATGAGTCGTTCGCTCGCCGCGGTGCTTGCCTGTGCCGTGTTGCTCGCAACCGGAGCCCGGCCGCTGCAGGCGGCCGAAGAGGCCCACGCGCATTGGACCGTCTCGACGAGCGATCCGAAAGCGCAGCAGCTCTTCGACCGCGGGCTTTCGATGCTGTATGCCTTCGACGAGGGCGAGGCGCGCGTGATCTTCGCGCAGGCGGCCGCCCGCGACCCGGAACTCGCGATGGCGTATTGGGGGATGGCGGAAGCCGACACGATCGACATCAACCGCCCCTCCACGCTCGAAGGCGAGCAGCGCGGTGCCGACGCGGCGCGCAAAGCACGTGCGCACCTCGCGCATGCGAGCGCCCAGGAACGCGCGCTCGTCGCCGCGATCGGCGCGCGCTACGCGAGGGGCAGCGAGAAGCAGAAGTTTTCGCGCTACGCCGCATCGATGAGCGCGTTCACGAAGGCGCATCAGGACGAACCGAACGCCCTGGTCATCGCCGGCTTCGCGACCTACGTCGCCGAAGACGCGCTGCTCGACGGGAAGGACGGGATGACGCCCAAAGCGCGCGAGATCCTCGACGACGTCGATCGCGCGCTCGTCCTCGAACCCTCGAATCTCGGTGCGCATCATCTGCGCCTTCACCTGCTCGAGGAAACGAGGCGGGCGAAGGACGCGATCCCCGACGCCGAGGCGCTCTCGTCGTACGTCTACCCGCCGGGCGAGTCGCACCTGCCGCACATGTCCGGCCACATCTGGTCGCGGATCGGCAACTACGACCGGCTTGCCGCCGACAATCAGCTTGCGGTCGCGAACGATCGCGCGTGGTTTGCGCTGGGCGACGGGCCGGGCCAGCAGTACATGAAGTACTACCACGATCACGACGTCGATTTCGTCCTGTACGGGCTCACGACGATGGGGCGCGACGCCGACGCGCGCGCGGCGGCGAAGGAAGAGGACGCTTCCATGCGCACCAAACTCGCGCTGCGCCTGCACGACGATGCGGAGATCGTCACGATCGGCAGTGGCGCAGGGGCGTTCGCGCGCGCGATCGCCGCCGCGCGCAGCGGCAACGCCGCGACGGCGCGGACCGAACGCGACAAACTCGACAAAACGGACACCGTCCACCGCGCGCTGGTCGACGCAGCGCTCGCGCGCCGGGCCGGCGAGGCCGCGGCGTGCGCCGCCGCCTACGCGGGCGCCTATGCGGAGACCAAGAGTTCGAGCCCGGGCGACCCGAAGGACTACTGGGCGGTTCCGGTCGGCGAAGGCTACGCAGCAGCGCTCTTGGCGGCGGGGAAACCGGCTCAGGCCGAGACGGTTTTCACGGCCGAGCTGGTGCGCTTCCCCAACGATCCGCATCTGGAGTGGGGTTTGGCCGAGGCGCTGCTGGCGCAGCACAAGGACGACGCCGCCCCGCGCGCGGCGTACAAGGCACATTGGAAGGGGACCAGCGATCTCACGCTCGACCGCCTCGGGTAGCCGCCACCGTGCCGGCCTCAGCGCCGCGTTCGGCTACGCGTTCGCCGGCCTGCGCACGGCTTGGCTGACCCAACCAACCTTCCGCGTCCAGGGGGGCGTCGCCGTGCTCGTCGTGGCGGGCGGCGTGCTGCTCCGCCTCCCGGCGGCCGCCTGGGCGGTCCTCGTCCTGGCGATCGGCCTCGTCCTCTTCGCCGAGCTTCTCAACACGGCGATTGAGGCCGTGGTCGACTTGGTGTCGCCCGAAGACCACCCCTTGGCCAAGCAGGCGAAGGACGTCGCGGCCGCGGCCGTCCTCGTCGCCGCCCTCACCGCGGTCGCCGCCGGGGCTTCCGTGGCAGCATGGGCCGTCTGGCGATCCTAGACGCATGCGGCATTGTGTTATAATCGGTCCCGCTTGAGTACCGACCCTCTACCGGGCAGTCGCCGCCCGACGCCAGCATGACGTCGTCGACATCGCACTGGCCCGCAATCCTCGCCCTCGTCGTGCTCGTGGGTGCAGCTGCGTTTTTCGCCGCTTCCGAAGCCGCGATCGTCCAGATGAACCGGATCCGCACGCGCGCGCTGGCGGAGAAGGGCATCAAAAGCGCGCTCGGCCTTCAACGGCTGCTGGAAAACCGCAACCGGACGCTGACCACGGTCCTGATCGGCAGCACGTTCGTGCTGCTGGCCGCCGACTCGGTCGCGACCGAGCTGTTCATCGCCTCGGGAGTACCGCATGCGGCCGTCTGGTCGACCGGGGTCATGACGATCGTGATCCTGCTGTTCGGCGAGATTCTGCCGAAGACGATCGCCGTGGGTTCGGGCGACCGTACCGCGCTGCGCCTCGCGCCGTTCCTCACGGTCGTGACCCGCATCCTCGCCCCGCTGACCTCGATGTTCTTGTGGATCACCGACGGTCTGATCCGGATCTTCGGCGGGACGCCCAACATCGGGCCATACGTGACGGAAGAAGACATCAAGACCTTGGTCAACGTCGGCGTCGAGCAGAACGTCCTCGAAGAGGAAGAGCGCGAGCTGATCCATTCGATCATCCAGTTCGGCGACACGATCGTGGTCGAAGTGATGACGCCGCGCACCGACATGGTGACGGTGGCGGATACCTCCTCGCCGCGCCGCGCGCTGGATCTGGTGATCGCCGACGGGTATTCGAAGCTGCCGGTCTACGAGGAGACGATCGACAACATCGTCGGCGTCGTGCACGACCGCGAGCTCCTGATCGCGCTCTCGAACGGCTCAATCGCGAACACGTCGCTGCGCACGCTGATGCGGCCGGTCGTACACGTCCCGCAGAACAAACGCGTCTCGGAGCTGCTGCGCGAGATGCAGCGCGGGAAGTTCTCGCTCGCCATCGTGCTGGACGAATACGGCGGCACTGCCGGTCTCGTGACGATGGAAGATCTGCTCGAAGAGATCGTCGGCGAGATCCGCGACGAGCACGACGAAGGCGAAGAAGAACCGATCCGCACGATCGCCGAGGGCGAGTCGGTCGTCGAAGCCGGCACGAACATCGAAGACGTCAACGCCGCGCTGGGCATCTCGCTTCCGCACGAAGAGTTCGAAACGATCGGCGGTTATACCGTCGGCCTGTTCGGGCGCTTGCCGCGCGAGGGCGAAGAGATCGACGCCGGCAACGGCGTGCGCCTGCGGGTCGACCGCACCCGCGGCCGCCGCATCCTGAGCGTTCGCGTCCTCACCCACGACGAGGCCGCGCAGCCGGACGCGGAAGCGGCGACCGTTCGTGACTGATCCAGACCGTCTGCTCGCCGCCGCGGTGGCCGCGCGCGCCGGATCCTATTCGCCGTACTCGCACTTCCCCGTCGGCGCCGCGCTGCTGGGAACCGACGGCCGAGTCTGGACCGGAGCGAACGTCGAAAACGCGTCCTATGGCCTCTCGATGTGCGCGGAGCGGACCGCGATCTTCAACGCCGTCGCAAACGGTGCGCACGCGTTCGCGGCCGTCGCGGTTGCCGGTCCGGACGGCATGACGACGCTGCCGTGCGGCGCCTGCCGCCAGGTGCTGTGGGAATTCGCGCCGGGCCTCACCGTGGTCTACGCCGACGACGGCGCGCTCACGCAGACACCGCTCGCCGCGCTGCTGCCGAAGGCTTTCGGCCCCTCGGAGATCGCCGAGGCCGCCGCGGCGCGGGGAATCCTCAGCTGACCGAGCGCAGCTCGACCACCGATGCGTTCGTTCTGCGCGGCCGTCCGCTCGGCGAGGCCGATCGCGTCTACACGTTCTTGACGCGCGAGCGCGGCAAGGTCGATGCGGTCGCCAAAGGCGTGCGGCGCCCGAAAAGCTCGATCGGCGGACGGCTCGAGCTCTTCGCCGAGGTGCGCGTCTCGCTCCACAAGGGGCGCTCGCTCGACGTCGTCACCGAGGTGCGCACCGTCCGCTCGCACTGGAGTGGTTTGGTGCGGCCCGACGCCTTCGCGACGGCGTCGCTGTTCGCGGAGACGATCGATCTGTTCTGCGAACCGGACCTGGAGCTGCCGGAGATCTACGCGCTGCTGAGCGGCGCGCTCGCGGCGGTCGCAGCGAGCGATGCACCGGGGACGCTCGTCCCGCGGTTCCAGCTGCGGCTGCTGCACGCGCTGGGACTCGCTCCCGCCGACGACGCCTGCGTGCGCTGCGGCGGATCGTTCGACCAGCACGGCGCGTGGCTCGATCTCGAGGCCGGCGGCTTGGGATGCGAACGCTGTTACGGCGCGCGCGGAGACGCGCACGCGTTCGAAGCGAGCGACGTCGAGAACTTCCGCGCGCTCGGCGCCGAACGCGGCGCGGGCGCCGCTTTGCGCGCGACGATGCAGGTCGCCCGGGCGACCGACGACCTGATCACGTGGCATCTCGGCCGGCGTCCCAAAGCGCGCGCGCTCGTCCACGAGCTGACATGACGAACGGGGGATCGGTTCTCGCGCTCGACGTCGGCGAGCGCCGTATCGGCGTGGCCGTAGGCGAAGGCACGTTCGCCTTCCCGCACTCTACCATCGAGCGGACGAACGTCCGCGACGACGTGGCGGCGATCGTCGCGATCGCGCGCGAGCGCGCGGCGACCACGATCGTCGTCGGCGACCCGCTGACCATGACCGGGCAGCGGGCGCTCGCCAGCGAGAAGATCGACGCGTTCGTCGCGCACCTCGCGCGCGCGTTCGACGGTGCGATCGAACGGATCGACGAACGCCTGACGACAGCCGCCGCGCAGAAGGTCCTGATCGGTGCCGACGTGTCGCGCGCCAAGCGCAAGAAAGTGATCGACCAACTCGCCGCCGTGGGAATCTTGGAAACGTGGCTAGCCCGCAAGCATCGGTAAGGCGCGCCGGCCGGGCCTTGGTGGGCGTCGGCATCGCGATCGTCTTGGGAGCAGGCGTGATCGTCGGCGCCGCGTCGATGTGGTTTCGTGACGCCGTCTACATCGATCGGACGCTTCCGGCGACGCAGACCGACGTCATCATCGCCAAAGGCTCCACGTTCGGCGACGTCGTGCGCACGCTCGAGGCGGATCACGTGCTGGCGCAGCCGATCGCGTTCCGCCTGCTCGCGCGCTTCCGGCACGTCGACTCCGACGTGAAAGCCGGCGAATACCGCTTCCCGGCTCATCAATCGAGCGACCAGATTCTGCAGCGCCTGGTACGCGGGGAACAGTTTGCGCTCTGGGTCACGATCCCCGAAGGCTACACGGCGCGCGAAATCGCGAACGTGCTCGCCGGGCGCGGGCTGGCCGACGCGGCAGCGTTCGAAAGCGTGTTCCTGCACACGAACATCGTGCTCGACGGCAAGCGAACGGCGAATCTCGAAGGCTACCTTTTCCCGAGCACGTACCTGGTCCCGACCGACGACGGCCCGGCGGCGACGGCCCGCATCCTGGTCGACCAGTTCCGTAAGGAGCTGCCGCCCGATGCCGACGCTCGCGCCAAGGCGCTCGGCAGGACGCTGCCGGAAATCGTGACGATCGCATCGCTGATCGAGCGCGAGGGTAAGGTCGACGACGAGCGACCGACGATCGCCTCCGTCATCTACAACCGCCTGCGGATCGGGATGCCGCTGGAAGTCGACGCGTCGATCGAGTACACGTTCCCGGAACATCACGACGTGATCACGAAGCGCGACCTGGAGAGCGACTCGCCGTACAATACCTATCGTCACACGGGGCTTCCCCCCACGCCGATCGCGAATCCCGGCAAGCCCAGTCTCGACGCCGCGTTCCGGCCGGCGACGAGCGACTATCTCTACTACGTCGCGAAGGGCGACGGCCGACACGCATTCGCGAAAACGCTCGCCGAGCACAACGCGAACGTCGCGCGGTACCTCAAGTAAGGAGCATCGTCATCGACACGAACGGCAGCGCCGGCGCCCCGGAGGGCGGCGGCGAGAGACCACCCCTCGACCTCAAGGACGTCCTCGAACTCCACATGGAGGACGGATCGGAGCTGCGCTTCGAGGTCGTCGGACTCGTCGAAGACGACGAGAACAACGCCTACGCGGTGTGCTACAACGACGTCTCCGACGAGTTCGTCGTGACGGATCAGTTCGGCGATCTGCTTGACGACGAAGGGTTGGCCCAGGAGATCCTGGACGACTTCTTCGTGCTCGCCGAAGAAACCACGCCGCCGGAGGAACCGAAATAGCGTTGCCACGCTGCGCGGCGTTGTCACCCTGAGCCTGTCGAAGGGCTCCGTCCTCTTCCTTTCCGCGCGGGTCGGCGAGGGCCATACGGCCGCCGCCGACGCCGTGCGCGAACAGCTTGCCGCTCACGGACTGCGCGGCGAAGTGCACGACAGCTACCGCTACGCGGCGTCGTTGTTCTCGAAAGTCGTCAGCGACGGCTACATCGGGATGGTCCGCACCATTCCGCAGCTCTACGGCGTGATCTACGACCGCGCGGAACGCGCCACCGTTGCCGGCGGTTTCCGCAAATGGGCGGCGGAGTTCACGGCGCGCAACATCATCGGCTTGATGAACCGCCTGCAGCCGAGCGTCGTCGTGTGCACGCACGCGTTTCCGTGCGGCGTGATGTCGGCCTACAAACGCCTCTACGATCCGTCGATCGCCGTGATGGGGATCGTGACCGATTTCGTGGTCCATCCGTTCTGGATCTATAAGAACGTCGACGCGTACGCCGTCGCGACGCCGGAGATCCGCGCAGCGCTGGCGGCGCGCGGGATCGACGCGGCCCGCGTCGGCGTCGACGGCATCCCCGTCGACCGCCGCTTCGGCGAGCCGCCGCGGGACCGGGCGGTGTTGCGCGAGCGGCTCGGTTTGCCGACGGATCGTGCGGTGGCGCTCGTCATGGGCGGCGGCCTCGGGCTCGGTCCGGTCGCGACGACCGTGCGCGCGCTCGCTGCAGCCGAGCATCCCGTCACCCCGGTCGTCATCGTCGGAAAAAACCGCCGTCTGGAGCGCCGGCTGAGCGAGGAGGCGCGGCGCGACGGCAGCGACGTGCGCGTGCTCGGCTTCGTCGAAAACGTGTTCGACTGGATGCACGCGGCGGACGTCCTGGTCACCAAGCCCGGCGGGCTGTCGACGTCCGAGGCGCTCGCGGCGGCCGTTCCGCTCGTGCTGCTGCGTCCGCTCCCCGGTCAGGAGGAGCGTAACGCGCGCTACCTGATCTCGCGCGGTGCGGCACTGCGCGCCACGCGCGGGCGCGAGCTCGTGCGGGTCGTCGACGCGGTGCTCGCGGGCGGCAGCGTTGCGGAGCGCATGCGCGTCGACGCCTCGGCGCTCGCGCATCCCGACGCGGCCGAACGGATCGCAAGCCGCATCGCCGAGCTCTCACGGAGGGAGCCAGCCGCGGAAATCCGAACCTCGGGAGCCGGCGCGGAGAGATGGCCGAGCGGCTGAAGGCGGCGGTTTGCTAAACCGTTATACGAGTTACATCGTATCGAGGGTTCGAATCCCTCTCTCTCCGAATCCGCCCGCTTCTGTCACCCTGAGCGTTGTCGAAGGGCGTCGAGAGCGCGTCAGCGCAGGAATCCGAATCCGTGCGCCGTATTCCCCGAGGTCGCCGTGAAAAAGGCGAACGCGCGCGGTCGTAGCTCAATTGGATAGAGCAACAGGCTACGAACTTGTAGGTTGGGGGTTCGAGTCCCTCCGACCGCACGTATGACGAAGAAGACCCCGCAACATTCGCTGCGCGGGTCTTTTTGTTTGCTTCATGCGCGATCGCGCACGAGAGATTCGGTGAGCTCCCAAAGTTTGTGCCGCGCCGCTCCGCTGCGTCGTACCCCTGCGGCTTCGCGCGCACCTCGCGCAAGCCGTCACCGCCACGCGCGCCGGCGAAAGCGAACGAAAACTCCGCGCTCTCTGCGAGCCCCGCGATGACTGGAAGCCCCGTCATGCCGAGCTTGTCGAGGAACCCTCGTTTCGGCGCGAGCGCAGTCGAGCGCCGAGCCGTCAGCGCGACCGAACACGGCGTGGCGACTGCGCACCTCGCGCGGTCCCGCTCGGCTTCGCTCGCGTGACGACGGGGGGCGCTCGACAAGCTCGCGATGACGAGGCGCGATGACGAGCCCTCGCGATGACGAGGTTACAATCCGTTCTGCGTGAGGATGACGCGTCCGTGCGGATAGTCGAACGTCCAGTTGAAGTGGCGCAGGAAATCGAAGCCGACCAAGCCGCCGTCGGGATCGAAGACGTCGGTCGGCGCGAAGCACGAGAGAGCGTTCTGGTAGCGAAACGGACCGACTCGGATCTCGTTCAACCGCACACAGCGCGCGGGCTCGTTGCTGCCGCCGTCGACACCGCCGAAGTATGCGAAGCCCGCATCGAGGCTTATCGTCTTCCTTTCGAGCAGGTGCGGAAGTATGACGAAGAAGTCGTCGCCAGTGTCGAGCCAGACGCTGCGCAATATCTGATCGTTCACCTTCAGTGGGACGCCGGCATGAAATGCGGTGTTGTCGATGGGGAAGGCGAAGGCGGCACGCGGCGTCGGAGCCTCGAACGTCGCGGGGTCGTGGATCGTGAGTGTCTTTGCGACTAAGTCGACGTCGACGACTGCCCCTGCGAGAACGTCGTATCCGATGATTCCGTCGACTCCGGAAAACCCGTATTCGCTTCGAGTCACGATGAGGTTGTGGAGCGTGTTTCCGCCGATCGACAGTGAATCGACCCGCGCGTCCGTCGCTGCGATCCGGACGCCGTTCACGCCACTGTAGGCGCTGTGTCCCACGTCGACCAGCCCAGCCGCCTTCGCGAGCGGTTCGAAGACGAGCACGCCGCCGGCGCCGGAGTCGAACAAGAAATGACCGACGTGTCCGTTCACGGTCGCGTCGACGTGCACGGAGCGACCAATGCTGGAGTACTGTTGTGTGTGGAGGACGACCGAGACCGGGACCGTGCTCGGCTCTCCAAACGTCCATGCGCTCGTCGGCGCGGGCGGATGCAGATCCGCGTCGCTGACGGGGACGTTCGCTTCAAACCGCGTCACGCGGTACGTTCGATGGGACCGGCCAAAGCGATAGGCGCTGACGTACCGCTTCCCCGGAGCGAATTCCGCATACTCGACGACGCGTATCGTCGAGCGGTCGTCGGAGTTGTCGGGATCGAGGCGATAGCCAGCCAGCGCGCCGGAGACGGCGTTGAAATAGAGGTCGGCGGGGACGCCGTTTTTGGGCGCGATACGGACGACGGCGACCGGGTTTCCGTCAAACGCAACGTTCGGCCGCGACTCCGACGGAGCTTCGGAGAGCGCTTCCGCATCGATGAGGTCCCTGGTAAGCGCGATGCGGGCTACGCGGCCATGCTGCGTCACCGTATAGCCGTTCACGTCAGATTCCCAGAACACGCTGCCGGTGAAGCCGCTGGCCTCGCTCCCGTGGTCGCTCGCCGAGAACGTGTCACGATAGAGAAATTCGCGCCGTACCTCGACGTGCCCGTCCGGCTCGGCCAGCGGGTCCCGCTGCGCAGCCGGCGACGGTGAAGGCGCCGGTGACGGCGACTCCGCGACGACCGTCACGCGCGCGCTCTTGAGGGTTCCGTCGCCGTACGCCCAGCCCACGTACGCCTTGTGCCGGGCCAGCAAGGCCGCGGCATCCTCAGCGGCGGCTGGCTTGAACGCGAGGCCTGTGACGACGAACGCCGCGACCCCGGCGGCGAACAACACCCGGTGCATCATACGGCGCTTTTGGCGGCAGTTGTTGGCGAGGGCCTGCCTGCTAGGGGTTTTTGCGCGGGATCATCACGACGATCCCGTCGGGATAACTGAAGACGTAGTTGAAGTTCTTCATGAAATCCAGCCCGACGAGGATTTCGTTGCGCCATTCGGACGATGAGTCGCAAGCGGGAACGGGCCGGTACGAGATCGGACCGAGATTCAGCGAGCTGAGCTTGCCGCAGTGCTCGATTTCGGACCCGCCGATTCCACCGCCGTAGCGCGTCGACCCGAGCTGGTTCGGATCGACGAGGAAGTTGAGGTGATCGCGGGTGATCAGGTCGCGCGAGAAGAGCACGTTGAGCGGATTGCCGGAGTCGAGCGTCGCGATCACGTCGTATTTGTCGTTGAGTTTCATCGGAACCCGGATATGGAGGTCTGATAGGTCCGCATGAACCACGACGCCTTTCGTCACATCGGGCTGGAGCTTGGCAGGGTCGAGGACCCGCAGCGTCTTGGCATCGAAATCGAGGTCGACGATCGCGCCGCCGAGCAAGTCGAAGCCGATCAGCCCCGCGACGCCTTCGCGTTGCATCCATTCCTCGTCGATGCCACTCACCGCAACGACATCGTGCAGGGTCGAGCCGGCGATGCCGATCGAGTCGATGCGGAAGAGGTTCGCCGCCGCGCTTCCGCCGATGCCGCCGATGGTGGTCTTGCCGAACCGTTTGGCGCCGATCTTGCGCGCGAACGAATCCGTGACAACGGTCCCGGCCGCGCCCGTGTCGAGGATGAACCGCGCCTTTTGGCCGTTCATCGTCGCGTCGATCAAGATGCGCGGAAACGTATCCTGCGTCAGTTCGACCGATGCGGCCCCTTCGCCGAAGGTCCATGTTGCCGTCTGTTTGGGCGGACGGAGGTCGTCAGCAGCGATGTTCGCGTTCGGCTCGATCGTGCTGTATGTGTGAACGCTCTTCGAGTCGTAGTAATGCCACGTCGACATGAACCGTTTCCCGCCGACTTCCGTGTAGCCGATGCCGTTGAAGGTGAGCTCATATTTGCCGTCGGGATCGATCACGACGCGCTTGTACGCGCCCGTCGCGGTGTCGACGTAGGCTTCGATCGGGAAACCGATCTCGGAGGTCAGCCGCACGACGGTCGTGTCCGCGCCGTCGACCAGTGCGTGCTTGACGATCGCCGGCGTCAGGTTCCCGGTGAGCTCGGCCCAGAGCAGGTCGACGTCGAAGAGGTAGCGGGCGACCTCGCCGACCGGACGAACGGTGAACCCGTTTGGGTTGGACGTCCAATAGACGGATCCGGTGAACCCGTAGTTGTCCTCGAGCCCGTTCGGATCGATGGAACGGGAGCGGTGCGCGAGGCCGTAACGGAGATATTCGAACTTGCTCCGCTCCTTGCCGTCCCGGACGACCGCTCCGCTCTCGCGCAGCGTCTTGACGATCCCGTCCCCCGCGTGCCAGCCGACGTATGCCTGATGCTTCGCGATCAGCGCGACGGCGGCAGGGTCGGCGGGCGCCGGCGCGGGGGAAACGGCAAAAAGGGGAAGGGCGCACGCGACAAGAGCCGCGGCGCTAAGCACCCGGTCGATCATGTCGCCCGTCTTGACGCCGAGCCACCGCCGAAACCTGCCAGTGGAAGCCGGTTGGGTCAGCTCTGCACCCTCGCAGGGGTTGGGTGGGTTCTGGATAATCGACGTGCGTTCTGCCCTTCGATCCGTTTCGAATGGCACGCGGCTCGGTAGCTCAGCGGTAGAGCGGGGGACTCATAAGCCCTAGGTCGTAGGTTCAAATCCTACCCGAGTCAGGTTTTTCTCGAGGTACTACGATGTCGACGATCCCCTGCGATTTCTGCCCGCACCCGGTCGACCGGGCGCAAATGGAAGAGATCGAAATCAGCCACTACGTTCCGGATAGCTCGGGGGATGATCTCGCCTACGCCCGGACCTATTTCTTCGGGCATCCCGATTGCGTGCGGAAGTTCTATCGCGGACTCGTCGAACACAAGCTGGACCTCTTCAAGCACATCCCGACCGCCGGTCCCGGCCCTGGCCCCGGACCGGGCCCCGGCCCGACGCCCCCAACCGCGACCGAAGGCGGCCGCTAAGAACCGACTCGCCACCGCCTGCCAAACCTGAAAGGCTGACGGGCGCTTGCGCCCGTCATGCCGACGGGTTCGGCAAGCGAAGCGAGCCGAACCCTGCTCCCGTGGCGCAATTGGATAGCGCGTCGCCCTCCGAAGGCGAAGGTTGCCCGTTCGAGCCGGGCCGGGAGCACGTTTTCTTTCCACCGCGCCGTCGCCGGGGCGCAGGTGCTAGTTGATCAGGCGCGCTCCTTCGATCGCGTACGGCGCGTGGCGGAAGTCGCGGATCGTGACGACCTTCCCGCCGGCCCATCCCAGAACGATGAAGTACGCGGGCGCCTCCGTCGGACGGTTCGGGTCGTCGACCAGCAGCGCCGGGGAATCGTCCACGAACCCGGCGCGAACGTGCCAGTCGTTCTCGCCCGAGTAATTGTGGAAGTACCGCCCGACTTCACGGCGTCCGTTCAGCCGCGTGCGGGCGACGAGCTCTAGGCGAACTTCGTCCGCGAGCATGTCGCGAACGGCATCGAAGTCGCGTGCGTTGAAGCGGTCGACGTAGGCCGCGAGCAGCGAACGCTCGGGATCCGAGAGGATCAGCTGCGGCCCATCGTCCGGCTCGCGCGCCAACTCGCGCAGGCGCGTTCGGCCGCGATGGAGCGCCGACTTGACGGCTGGGACGCTTTCGTCCATGATGCCGCCGATCTCCGCGAGCGAATAGCCGAGCACGTCCATGAGGATGACGCTGCTGCGCTGCACGGTGGGCAGCCGCATGAAGGTGCGCAGACTGGTCGAGACGATCTCGCGATCGTCGAACGTTCCGCTGTGGTCGACGAGCATGTCGGGATCCTCGTTGGAACGGGCCGCCTCAGCCCGTGCGCGACGGCGAAGGAAGTCCAGCGCCGCGTTGTGCGCGATGCGGAAGAGCCAGCGCTCGGGCTGGGCGATCGACGGTGTGTCCGCGAACGCGTGCACGGCCTTCATCAGCGCATCTTGCAGCACGTCTTCGCCGTCGATGACGGAGCCCGTCATGCGCGCACAGTAGCGATGCAATTTCGGCCGCAGCTCCACGAGGAGCCGCTCGAAGGCGTCCCGGTCGAGGGACGCCGCGCCGGCGATATTCGTCATATAGGTCTCTGACGTTTGCGACGGCGCAAAGGATTCGCGCCGTAAGGACCCAGTTGGAGAGAATCCTTTGCGCTCCCCGATTCGTCACAACACCATCATGAAACCGACCGTGATCCGCTACACGACCAAACCCGAACACACCCAGCGCAACGCGCAGCTCGTCGAAGGCGTTTTTCGCGAGCTCGGCACGGCCCAGCCCGAGGGCGTGCGATATCTCGTCCTGCAGCTCGACGACGGAACCTTCATCCACGTCGTAGCCTACGACGGAGATGATGCTGGGTTGACCGGCCTGCGCGCTTTCCAGCAATTCGTCGACGGCGGCGAGGAACGGCGGGCCGCGCCGCCGCTCCGCGGAGAAGCGACCGTACTGGGCAACTACCGCATGCTGACCGAGTAGGGCGTCTAGGGCGGTCCGGAGCGCGCCACGAAAGCGCATGCGTGCGATCGCCCGACGCCGCCCCCTCCGACGAACGCAAGGTACCGGACGACGACGCGTTCGTTCGCCGCGCGATGACGCTCGCCGACCAAGCGGGCGCGGCCGGCGACGTCCCAATCGGCGCGGTCCTGGTCGTGGACGGCCGTACGTTCGAGGCGCGCAACGAGAAGGAGCTGCGCTCGGATCCGACCGCCCACGCCGAACTGCTGGCGATCCGGGCCGCTGCAGAGGCGCTCGGACGCTGGCGTATCGGGGGCTCGCTCTACGTGACGAAGGAGCCGTGCCCGATGTGCGCCGGCGCGATTGCCGCCGCCCGAATCGAGCGGCTGGTGTACGGCTGCCGCGATCCCAAGGGAGGTGCGGCGGGCTCGGTCATCGATATACTCGGGTCGGCCGCCGTCAACCATCGCGTCGAGGTCATCGACGGGGTGCTGGCGGAGGAAACCGGCGCACAGCTTCGCGCGTTCTTCGCGAACAAGCGGCGCTGACCACGGAGAGGTGGTCGAGTGGTTGAAGGCACCCGCCTCGAAAGCGGGCGTACGTTAATAGCGTACCGAGAGTTCGAATCTCTCCCTCTCCGCCACGAAAACGAAGGAGCGAGTCACGCGACTCGCTCCTTCGTCGTTGTGCGCCGTGCTACGGCGCGGGCGTGCGCGCGACCGGCGGCCCGGCGAGTTGCGGATCGCTCGGCGCCGTCGGGAACCCGAAGCCCGAGTTCGTCGCATCGACACTGAACGAGATGCGGCCCAGCCGCAGCGGGCCGTACATCGTGTGCGAGTACGCCATGTGGTTCACCAGCCAGTGGTTCTCGACCGTCGTGTAATCCACGGTGAGGTGCGTGTCGGGACCGTCGTAGACGACGCGCGTCGGGAGCATCGTCGACATGTCGACGAACACGTCGTGGATGTAGAAGGACGAGTTGTTGTTGCGCGTGAGCGTCGGCAGCGCGTCCATGACGATGTGCGCGATCTGCTCGGTCGTGTCGGGCGCATACGTCGCATGGTAGTAGCGCAGATACGTGATGATGACGTCGGAGTGCGACGTCGTCGACGGGTCGGTGAAGGTCAGCACTTTCTCGAGCTGCACGTAGCTGAGCGCGTCGCGGCGGCTGCCGTTGTACGTGATGTGAAAATACGAGAGCGCATCGAACGTCGGGATCAGCGGAAAGCTGTGCGCATACTGACGCTGGCCGCGCGGCAGATCCTGCAGCACGGCGTAGTCGTCCGCCGTGCGGGTCTCGACCGCGCGCGAGATGACCTTGTGCTGGCGCACCGAGGGAACGTCGACCACGACGTCCGTGCGATAGGTCAGATACGGCGGCGCCTTCTCGTAGATCGCAGCCGCCGCGTTGGCGGTCTGCCGAAAAGCAACGTCGGCGGCGATCATGCGCGCTCGGAGGGGAGGGGCATAGAAGCGGGCAAAATCGTCTTCATCGTGTCGAACACTTCGCGCTCAACGTATACCGGCACCGCTCCGTTCCTGACGGCAGCCGGAGCCAACGCCGTTCTCACCGCCGCGCTGGCCGAGGCGGACCGCACCGGGGTCCCGGAATGCGTCGCCGTCGTCGACGCCGGAGGCCACCTGCTGGCGTTCGGCCGCACCGACGGGGCGCGCACCGCCTCGATCTCGATCGCGCTCACCAAAGCCGTCTCCGCCGCGACGCGCAAGCGGGCCACGGCCGACGAGAGCGGCGGCGACCTGCTCGCCACGGTGCGCAGCGCCCTGGCGGCCGATCGCGTGACCGGGATCGGCGGGGGGATCCCCCTGGTCGTCGACGGGCACGTGGTCGGCGGGCTCGGAGTGAGCAGCGGGACCATCGACGAAGACATCGTGGTCGCGAAGGCGGGCGTCGCCGCCCTTTCGTGAAGCGCTTCGCGGAGCAGTACGAGTTCACGCTCGACGTTCCGCCGGAGCGCTTATGGCGCGCGATCTCCTCGAAACGCGCGGCCCGCTGGGCGCCCTGCTCGCGCCGCTCGTCCTCGCCCGGGGGCGCAGCGGCGCCGGCAAGGCGTACGCCCTGGCCGGCGAGCGCGCCCGCGCCGACCGCGAACCGGCCCCTTCGCGGGTGGACCTGCGCGACGTCCCGCCGGCGAGCCCCGCTCGCGTCGCGCCGTTCATCGGCGCGCTCGAGGCGCTCCGCCCGCACACCGGGCACGAGCCGGAGATCGCGGCTCGCCTTGCCTCGGTGGTGATCCACGGCGACGACGCGACGGTCGCGCGGATGCGGCCCTACGTCCTCGCCGATGCGTGGCAGCTGCCGCGCGAGCGGGTCCTCGCCGCGATGCTGGCAGCGACCCGCTCCGGACTGCTCGATCTGTCCTGGACGATCGTCTGCCCGAGCTGCCGCGGGCAGAAGAACGCCGTCGCCCGGCTCTCCGCGCTCGGAACGGGCGTGCATTGCGAGGCCTGCGGCGTCGGCTACGATGCCGACTTCGACCGCAACGTCGAGGTGACGTTCGACGCCCGCCCTTCCGGACGCACGGCGGTGGCGCCGGTGTATTGCCTAGCCGGCCCGCAAACCGCGCGCCAGTCGCCGGCGCAGACGGCGCGCTGTCCCGCGGAGCGATCGTGAAGACAATCGGCGACGCGGTGATGGCGGTGTTCGTCGATCCCGGTGACGCGGTCGCCGCCTCGCTGCGCTTCGGCGCCGCCGTCGCGCCGCTGCAGCTGCGGATTGGGATGCATCGGGGACCGTGCATCGCGCTGCGCGCGAACGACCGGATCGACTATTTCGGCGGAACCGTCAACGTTGCGTCGCGCATCGCGAACGGTGCCGGCGCCGGCGAGATCGTGATCAGCGCGGTCGTCGCCGACGACCGGCGCGTCGCCGACCTCCTGCCGCCCGGCGAGCGCGGCACGCTTGCGTTGCGCGGCATCCCCGAACCGGTGGAGGTCGTGCGCATCCGAGCGGCGCAGGCTCGTCCGGTCGGCGACCCGGGGATCGCCGTCGAATCGCTCGCTCACCGCCCGGGAGGCACCTGAGAGCATGGCCGGTTTCGGCGTGAAATCGTACGATGAGTTCCGCGTCGGAGATACGGCGACGTTCTCGAAGACCATCACCGAAGCGGACATCCTGCTGTTCGCCGCGGTC
>JAQBPM010000146.1 GCA_028287525.1 Vulcanimicrobiota bacterium
TCGTACGACGTCGTCTTCGACTTGGCGCGCGCCGCGATCGTTACGCTGCGGCCGGTCGCGAAGGTCGAACGCGAGATCGTCGGCTGGTCGTATCGCCACAGCCGCGATCTCACCGGGTTCGAGGACGGCACGGAGAATCCGAGCCTAATGGAAGCGCCGGACGTCGTGACCGTCGCGGACGGCGCGCCCGGCGCGGGCGGGAGCGTTCTGCTCGTCCAGCAATGGCGTCACCTCGCGGACGATTGGAGCGCCCTGCCGCAAGAGAAGCAAGAGCTCGTGATCGGGCGAACCAAACCCGACAGCATCGAGTTGCCCGAAAACGTGATGCCGGTCGACGCCCACGTCCCGCGCACCACGATCGAAGAGAACGGCGAAGAGCTGGATATTTTCCGCCGGAACGTCGCGTACGGCTCGGTGCGCGAACACGGGACCGTCTTCGTCGGCTTCGGCGCCGACCAGCATCGTCTCGACCGCATGCTGCGCCGCATGGCAGGCGCCGAGGACGGCGTGCGCGACGCGCTGACCACGTACTCGACGCCGCTGACCGGCGCATACTACTTCATCCCGTCACTCCGCTCACTACGCCGGTTCGCCACCCCGGAGACCTAATTGTCACCCTGAGCCCGTCGAAGGGTGGGCCACGATCGTGGCCCATGCTTCGACATCCTGAGCCTGTCGAAGGGTCAGCATGACAAATGGCCGCCGGATGCCAACAGTCGGCCATGGCCTCCGTGCGACTTCAGTCGGTCACCAAGCGGTTCGGCGAGACGGTCGTCGTCGACGACGTCACCCTCGAGATCGCCGACCGTGAGTTCCTGGTGCTGGTCGGCCCCTCGGGCTGCGGGAAGTCTACCACCTTACGGATGATCGCCGGGCTCGAGACCAGCAGCGGGGGCGACATCTTCATCGGCGACCGGCGGGTGAACGACCTCGGCCCCAAAGACCGCGACATCGCCATGGTGTTTCAAAATTACGCGCTCTACCCGCACATGAACGTCTACGACAACATGGCGTTCGGGCTGAAGATGCGCAAGGTGCCCAAGGCCGAGATTGACCAGCGCGTCAAGGAAGCCGCCGAGATCCTCGGCCTCGGACCGCTGCTCAAGCGGAAGCCGAAAGAGATGTCCGGCGGACAACGGCAGCGCGCGGCGCTGGGGCGCGCGATCGTGCGTCATCCGGCGGTGTTCTTGATGGACGAACCGCTCTCAAACCTCGATGCGAAGCTGCGCGTGCAGACGCGCTCGGAGATCGTCAAGCTGCAGCAGCGCATCGCGACGACGATGATCTACGTGACGCACGATCAGGTCGAGGCGATGACGATGGGCCACCGCATCGTGGTGATGAAGGACGGCATCGTGCAGCAAGTCGCACCGCCGAAAGAGGTCTACGATAAACCGGCCAACCAGTTCGTCGCAGGTTTCATCGGCTCGCCGACGATGAGCTTTCTGCCGTGCCGGCTCGAGGCCGACGGAGACGCGCTCTACGCGCGCGGCACATCGTTTTCCGTGCGATTGCCCGACGAGCGGCGTGCCGCCGTGACGAAGGCGAACGCGCAGTCTTTCACGCTCGGCGTCCGCCCCGAAGACATCGAGCTGCACGCCAACGAGGCGGGATCGATACCGGCGCTCGTCGACGCGGTCGAGCCGCTCGGCTCAGAGCAAGTGCTCTACTTCATCTGCGACGGCGCGCAAGTCACCGCTCGCGCTTCGGCGCAAGCGAGCGTCGCCGTCGGCGACGCGATCGCGCTCGGCATCGATCCGACGCGCATGCACCTCTTCGATGCAGCGTCCGGGGCCGCGTTGTTCTAGGGATTAGCGCCAGCGATTGAATTCGCGCGTCGCGAGTTCGCGTTCCATCTGGTCGGTGAGCACCGTGTCGCGATCGTAGGCGGGCTCCGGTGCAAGCCGTTTCGCCGAGCCGATCAGATGCGCGAAAACCGCTTGCAGCCAATGCGCCGGGTGAGAAAGTGTCTGTTGCATGACGCAACCAGCGTAGACCCGGCGCCCTCCGGGCGGAAGCGGGGATAGTCGCTATCGGGTTTGCCGATACCGCAAGCGCAGGCGGAAAGCGGCGGTGTGAGCCGCCGCTTTCCTGAGTTAGCGAGCTCCGAAGCTTTGCGTTATGGAGAAGCGGACGATCCGCGGGCCGAGGACGTTGGCATTGCTCGCGTAGTATTGGCCGTTGACGAAGGGCTGCTGCGCGCCGGCGTACTCGTTCGTGATCGAGTCGCTATAGAGGTTGAACAGATTGTCGACGCTCAGCTGGATCGCGGTCTGCTTGCCGACGGGCACGCGTCCGGTGAGGTTCGCAACCCAGAAGGCTGGAAGCCCGAGCGAATTGTTCGTGCCGTAGTAGGTCTCTCCGAACGAGGCCAGCGCGCCGTGCGCGAGGCGGTACCGCACTTCGGCGTAGGCCTGTCCGTACGGAATCGCTTGGTTCGAGATCGTCTGGTGAGAGCCGAAGTTGATGTTCGGAACGACGCCGAGGTTCGTCGCGACGTTGCCGCCCGAGCCAACGTAGAACGATGACGGCAGGTTGTAGGGGAACGCGCGCAGCAGCGCGCCCTGCACTGTGTAGCCGAATCCCCGCAGCGGATCGCGGCGAACGCCGAGCTCGACGCCTTCGTAACGTGCGTTCGAGACGTTCGTGTATCCGGTGGTATAGAGCGGCAGGGTCTGCGTCGTCGGCGGTGTCGTTGATGAATCCGTGACGACCGTCGCCATGCCGTTCAGGTACGTGCTCTTCACCATCTGGTTTCGCAGGTTCGTCAGGTAGATATCCCCGGTCAGCATCGTGCCGTCGCGAAAACGGTGATCGGCGCCGAGGTCGTAACCGAACGAGGTCTCAGCCTTGAGGTTGGGATTCGCAACAGAGTTCACCGCAACCAGTACTCCCGGCGCAGGGCATGGAGTAAAAAACCCATGGCACGTAGTCGGTGCGGTATTGTTCGCCACAAGCGCGCCGAGGTACGGCGGTGCGACGGCGGAGCCGAGCGAGAGACGCGCGCTGGTATCGGTATCCACCCGCAGCGTGAGGCCGAGGCGGCCGTCGTAGTGCCAGAGGTTCTGATCCTGGAAGGCAAGCGTGCCGAAGTTGTTCACGCCATAGTGCGAGCGGAAGTTCGTGAGGTAGTTCGCCGCGGTGAGGTTGAGCTTGCCGATGGTGAAGATTCCGCGCAGCAGGTAGGTCGCAGTGTCTTGCGTCGAGCCGGCCGGGACGAATTCGCTGAAGCCGCCGCCCGGAGCGAACGCGTACGTGTGCGTGCGGGCGTGGTTTTGATCGTACGACAGCGAGATCACGTTGCCGCTATCGCCGAGGAAATGATCGTACTCGAGCGACGAGCCGGCGAGTTTGTCTTCTTCTGCCGAGTCGTAATACGAGTTGCCGTTGCCCAGGCTTCCGCCGTTGAGCGGCGTCGATCCGGCCGCGTCGGCTCCGGCGTACGGGCTGTTCGGGCCGGGCAGCACGAGCGTGTACGGCTTGCCGTACTGATCTAAGCCGTTGAACACGGGGTTGCCGTTGCCGCCGCCATAGACGAGGGCCGAGAACGACGCGTTGGCGTTCGGATCGTGCTGCGAGCCGTACGCCAGGCGGCTGATCGACGCCGAATAGAAGCGCCCGAGAATCGTGTCATGGTGCAGCGACGTGCGCAGCTCGGCTTGGAAGATCGGCTCGTTGTTGATCTCCGATGCGGGCATGCCGAAATTGTCGGGATCGACGATGCGCTGCGTTCCGGACGCGAGGGAACCGGAGTAGCCGGTGCCGGGCGTGAACGAGGTCGTCAGCTGGTTCGAATTGTTGCCATTCTGGTCGGAATACGTCTGGCTGCCGAGGAAGCCCGCGGTCAGCGTCGTCACGTCGGAGAGCTTGTAGCGCAGCTTGACGAGCTCGTTCTTGTTGGTGAACGTCGTGTTGAGGTGCTGGCAGCAGAATACCAGCGACGTGGACGCCTCGCCGCGCTGGTTGTACTGCCCAGGCGGGGTCGCAGAGTTCACGGTCCCGTTGGGGATCTCGATCTGCTGTCCGTGTGAGTCGAATACGGCATACACGCCTGGGTCCAGCGTCATACGGTATTGGGCGTCGTGCAATGGTCCCGGCGTGCCGTTCACTGCGTAGTCGACGAGCACGCCGAGCCGGCCGAACGTGTTCGAGTATCCGAAGTTCGAGAACACGCCGCCGAAACTATCGATCCCGACGGTCGCTGTACCGCGCAAGCGCGGGCTCGGGTCAAGTGTGCGGAAATTGATCGTTCCACCAATGGCGCGTGCGATCGTGGGCGACGCAGCACCGGGACCCTTGATCAGTTCGACGTCCTGCAGCACGAACGAGTTGAGGAAGGTCGTGACGTAGTCGCCGTATTGGCCGACCGAGAGCGGGTGACCGTCGACGAGCGCCGCGGTCTCGAAGGAGAGCGCACCGCGAATGTTCGGGAACGTGATCGCGCCCGGCGAGGCGTTGTTCACGCCGCCCGGCAAGCTGCTCACCACGCCCGGCGTCTGCTCGAGGATCCGCGCTACCTGCGGTTGGCTTTGGTCGACGAACGCCTGATTCGAGATGATCGACACGGCGGCCGGCGACGCGTTGAACCCGCTGCGGCCGCTGCTCACGTTGACCCGCCCAATTTCGCGCAGCGAACTTAACGTTGCGGGGGCGAGGGAGACGTTGAGGACCTGCGGTGCCCCGGCGATGACCGCCACGTCGACCTGGGTCGTGGCGGAATACCCGGTCTTCGAAGCTGCGATCGTGTACAAGCCCGGCGAGAGCCCCGAGAGGGTGTAGGCACCGTTGGCAGCGGTCGTTGCGGCCGCGTGCGTTGGTCCGGTGGCGACGATCTGGACGCCGGCCAGCGGGCCACCGGAATCCGTGGCGACCCCGCTGATGGTGCCGGTGGAAACCGGTGCGACGGCGGCTGGAGCGGGCTGCGCGCTCGCACCGCGCGGCATGACGGCGGCCAGGCCTGCTGCAAACGTACCGGCGGCGGCCAAAGCAAAAAGACGACGGTGCACAACATCCTCCAACGACGGTACGAACCACCCGCTGCGTATTTGTCCGCAAGGTACCGGATAATCTCCTCTTAACACATGGAGAGTGTGCGCCCCTTCGACAAGCTCAGGGTGACAACTACTACTCCTTGACCGAACCCGACAACCCGGCGACGTAGTATTCCACGAAGAAGAAATAGACGAGGATCGCGGGGAGCACGCCGATCAGGGCGCCGGCCATCAGCTGGCCCCATTGGAAGACGTCGCCACGGATCAACTCGCTGGTCATGCCGACGGAGACCGTTTTGTTGCCGGACGACGACATGAACACCAGCGCGTAGAGATACTCGTTCCACGACAACGTGAACGAGAAGATCGCCGCGGAGATGAGGCCGGGGATCGCGATCGGGAAGATGATTCGCCACAGGATCGCGACGTTGCTCGCGCCGTCGACGCGCGCCGCCTCCTCGAGCTCACGGGGGATGTTCTTGAGAAACCCGATGAGCAGCCACGTGCAGAACGGGACCAGAAACGTCGCGTAGATCGGAACGAGCGCCCAGAGCTTGTCGAACCAGTGCAGCTGGATGATGATCGTCGCGAGCGGGATGAAGAGGATCGCCGGCGGCACGATGTACGCGAGAAAGATGATCGTGCTGACGACCTCCGAGCCCGGGAAGCGCAGCCGAATGATCGCGTAGGCGGCGATGTACGAGACGAACACGCTCAGGACCGTCGAGGCGACCGAGACGAAGAGCGTGTTGGCGAACCACTGCGGGAACGCCGTCTGCGTCAGCAGGTCGGTGACGTGCGAGAACGTGCCGTGAAATATCCAGAACGGGTTTGGCGTGTTGAGCAGCTCTTGGTTCGACTTGAACGTCGTCAGCAACATCCACAGGAACGGGAGCAGCAGGAACACGCCGAAGAATGCGAGCGGGACGTAGATCTTCAGGTTGCGCAGCACGGCGTTATTTCTCGCGCACCGAGCGGACGACGAAGACTGCCAGCACGACCATGAAGACGATCGGCGAGACTGCGATTGCGGCGCCTTCGCCGAGTTGTCCGCCGCTGATCGCGCGCTGGTAGGCAAGTGTGGTGAAGACCTGCGTCGCGTCGGTCGGCCCGCCGTGCGTGATCGTCCAGATCAACTGAAAGTCCGTCAGCGTGAAGATCGACGAGAACGCCACGAGAATCGTCGTGATCGGCAGCAAGAGCGGCCACGTGATGCGCCGGAACGCCTGCCAGCCGTCTGCGCCGTCGATCGCCGCCGCTTCGTAGAGGTCCTTGGAGATCGACTGCAAGCCGGCGAGGTAGCCGATCGCGAAGTACGGCAGCCCCCGCCAGATATTGACCACGATCAGCGAGAACCGCGCGCCCCACCCGCTGCCCAGGAAGTCGATGTTGCTGTGGATCAGGTGCAGCCGGATCAGGAGCCAGCTTATGGCACTGAACTGCGGGTCGAGCAGCCAAAGCCACGCGAGCGCGGAGAGTACCGTCGGCGCGACCCACGGCAGCAGCATCAGCGCGCGCGAGGCACGGTAGCCGCGAAATTGCTGGTTGAGCAAGAGCGCGAGCGCGAGCCCGAGGATCAGCTTCCCGAACTCGGCGCACACCGTATAGAAAATCGAGAAGAGCGCCGCGCCGCGGAAGATCGGGTCGGCGAAGATCGTCGCGTAGTTCTGGAGCCCGACGAACTCGCCGGGCTTGCCGATCGTCGCGTTCGTCAGGCTCAGCCAAATGCCGAGCAGCAGCGGGTACGCGAGCAGGCCGAGCAAGATGATCGCCGCGGGCGTGATGAGCAAATAGCCCAACACCCGCGGCGAGTCCAGCCGCGCCAGAAGCGGCGACCTCGAGGTCACGCGCGTTTGTAGATCGTTTGCAGCCGTGTCTCCGCCTTGCGTACGGCATCCTTCGCCGCCATCTTGTTGACGCACACGTCGGCGAACATGTCGACGATCACGTACTCGTCGAGCGCTTGCGCCGCGGCTTTTCCGGGTTTGCCGTTGTAGCCGTCGTACTTGGCGCTGGCGAGCGCGTCGCGATAGGGCGTGATGTTGGGATCGGACGTCCAGATCGGCAGCTCGGCATACGCCTTGAGCGCCGGCGTGACGTAGCCTTTCATCTCGGTGACCCAGCGGTCGGCCTGCGGCTTGTCGAGCATGAAGCGCAGATACTCTTTGGCGGCGTTCGGGAACTTGCTGTACTTGAAGACGAACGCCGACGTGAAGTTGTTCGAGACCGTGTGCGTTTTGACGGGACCCATCGGGGGCGTCACGTTCGCGAAGTCGGGGAAGATGTCGGGCGTGTCCTTCTTGCCGTTATACCAGATGCTGATGCCGTTCATCGTCATGCCGATGCGGCCGCCGGCGAAGGCCTTGTTGTTGCTCGAATCGTCCCAGCCCGCCACGCCTTCGATCATCGTTTCGGAGAGTTGCCGCGCGTATTCGAGCGCGTTGACGGTCTCCGCGGAGTTGATCGCGATCGAGTTGTCGGGATTCGCTTGCTTGCCGCCGTACGCCCAGAGGATCCAGTGCGTCCAGCTGTTCGCATCGCCCACCGCGTGGCCGAGCGCGAAACCCGTTGGGTGGCCGTTTTTCTTCAGTACGCGTGCGAGCTTGAGCATGCCGTCGAGGTCTTTCGGGAACTCGCCGAAGCCGGCTTCCTTCACCCAGCTCTTGCGGTAGTTGACGGCGTTCCCGGTGCAGCCGACCGGCAGCGAGACCCATCGCTTCACGTCCTGGTCGTAGCAGTACGAACGCGCGTTGTCGTACCAGCCGCCGTGCGCCTTGCCCATGTTGTCTACGAGGTCGGTCATATCGACCAGCTTGTCGGGATACACGAACGGGTCGTCGTTCCACCCCATGATGATGTCGGGGCCCGATCCGACTTGCGCGGCCAGCGCCGCCTTCGGCGCGATGTCGCCCCACGCGAGCGATTGGATCGATACGGGCACGCCGGTCGCGGCGGTGAACTTCTTCGTGTTCTCGTCCCAGATCGTCTGGTCGCTCGGCACGAATGCGGTCCAGCGGAGCAGGTCGAGCTTGGCGTCCTTCTCCGGCCTGAACGAGGGCGCGTCCGCGGCCGATGCCAGGGCCGGAAACGACCCGGCCAGAGCGGCGGCACCGATGCCAGCGGCGGAAGTTGCAAGGAACTCGCGGCGATCCAGATGCTTCATGGACGTCCTCTTCAAGCGCGGGGCGCGTTGCTGGAAAAAATGTCCGTCAGGGGGCTCCGATCCCTGCAAGTTCCTGCGGTTTAGTGCATTTCGCGCGCCACCGCCGACCCGCTGCCGCCTACGAGGAAGTCGAAGTCGGCGCCCCGCTCGGCGCCCAGCACGTGCTCGGTGTAGAGCCGCGCGTAGCCGCGCGAGAATGCGTTCGGCTGCGGCCGCCAGGCGGCGCGCCGCCGTGCCAACTCGGCGTCGTCGACAAGGAGGTGCAAACCGCGGTTCTGCACGTCGAGGCGGATCGAGTCGCCGTTCTGCACCAGCGCCAGCGTGCCGCCGGCCGCGGCCTCGGGAGACGTGTGCAGCACGACGGTGCCGTAGGCCGTCCCGCTCATGCGCGCATCCGAAATGCGCACCATGTCGGTAACCCCTTGCGCGAGCAGCTTCGGCGGCAAGGGCAGGTTGCCGGTCTCGGGCATCCCCGGATAGCCGCGCGGCCCGGCACCCTTGAGCACGAGGATGCACGATGCGTCAACGTCCAGATCGGGGTCGTCGATCCGCGCTTTGAAGTCTTCGATGCTCTCGAAAACGACGGCGCGGCCCTCGTGCTGCAGCAGCGCCGGCGTCGCTGCCGACGGCTTGATCACCGCGCCGTTCGGCGCGAGGTTACCGCGCAATACCGCGATGCCGGCGTGTTCTTTGAGCGGGCGGTCGAACGGACGGATGACCTCGCGATTCCAGCACGGCGCATCGGCGGTCGCTTCGCCCATCGTTTTCCCGCTCACGGTCAGCGCGTCGCGATGAATGCGAGCGCCGAGCTCGCGCACGACGGCCGGGACGCCGCCGGCGTAATAGAAATCCTCCATCAGGAAGCGGCCGGACGGTTGCAGATCGACGAGCAGCGGCAGGTCGTGCGCGAGGCGGTCGAAGTCGTCGAGCTCGAGCGTCACGCCCATGCGTCCGGCGATGGCGAGCAGATGCACGACCGCGTTGGTGGACCCGCCGATCGCCGCGTTGACGCGAATCGCGTTTTCGAACGCCTCGCGCGTGAGGATCTTCGACATGCGCAGATCCTCACGAACCATCTCGACGATGCGCCGGCCCGACATCTGTGCCAGCGCGTAGCGGCGCGAGTCGACGGCGGGGATCGCCGCGTTCCCGGTCGGCGCGATCCCGAGCGCTTCCGCCATGCTCGCCATCGTCGACGCGGTTCCCATCGTCATGCAGTGCCCGTTGCTGCGCGACTGACCCGCCTCGGCCTCGAAGAAGTCCGGCCAGGTCATCTTCCCGGCGCGCACCTCTTCGGAAAACTTCCACACCATCGTCCCCGAACCGATCTCCTCGCCGCGGTACTTGCCGTTGAGCATCGGGCCGCCGGTGATCATCAGCGCGGGCAGATCGACGCTCGCCGCGCCCATCAGCTGCGCCGGCGTCGTCTTGTCGCAACCGCTCAGCAGGATGACGCCGTCGA
>JAQBPM010000151.1 GCA_028287525.1 Vulcanimicrobiota bacterium
GCGGCGCGCAACGTCTTCGTCGTGCTCAGCGACGAAGACGGGCGCAGCCAGGGAGAGCGCTCGCTATGCCGCGCGCTCGCAGCGTTGTGCAACGTGGCGGTCGGCGACGACGATGCGGCCCGCACGCTCTCGCGCCGCGCCATCGGCGCATCGGCGCGTCCGCCGAGCGGGCTTCCGGTGTACGAACTGCGCTACCGGCGTCTCGCACGCGCCATCGCCTGTGCGACCTGCGCCCTGCTCGGCGACACGGTGCGCGCCGACCGCCGGGCGGACGCGGCGCTGCTGCGCGACGATCCGGACGTCGCAGGGCTCGTCGGCGCGGGACGCGGCGTGCGGGCCGCATCGCTCTCGCCCAAAGTGCGCGGATACGCACGTTTGATCGAGTCCGTGCACGCTCGCCTGACGCAGCGACCCGGATCGGGGCCGCTCACGACGACGGAGCTCGAGATTTTCCGGCAGATCGACGCGGGCCGAAACGCACCGCAGATCGCCGAGGCGCTCGGCCGCAGCCCGTACACGATTCGCACCCACGTTCGCAACGCGATCGAGAAGCTGCAGGCGCGCGGCCGGCTCGACGCGCTGGCCCGGGCGCGAAAGATGGGCCTCCTGCAAGACGCCTGACCGCCCGGGTGGGCGCCGCGTCTACCTAACTCGCGTCTGACCGCGAGACCGCCTCTTCGCTATGGTGCGTGCAACAACACTCACCGCTTCGTAGAGGGGTCCCGCCATGACACCGATCAGCCTGCTCCTTACCATCGCCCCCATCGTGCCGCCAATCTGCGTTTGATCGCATGGTAGGGCTTGACGGTGATCCGCAAGCGTTGTCCGTCTTGGTGGACTTCCTCGTCGGGGAATCCGTCCAAACGCTGGCGCGCAAGAACAGGGTCGCTGAAGAATGGGTGGAGTCGGCCCTCCGGAGTGCGCTCGCGCTCTATGACTTTTCGGCGATCTGCCGGACGCCCGAAGTGCGTCATGCTCGCACCGTCCTGACCGGAGAACTGCAATGCTCGTAGTCATCGTCGATGACGACGCGTTCAACGTCCGTCTGTACGCGAAAATCGTCGCGAAGATTCCGAACGCGACGACGAAGGGTTTCACCTCGTCCGCCGAAGCGCTGGCCTGGTGCGGGCTGAACGAGCCGGACGTGCTCCTGCTCGACTACCGCATGCCGAGCCCCGACGGGCTCGAATTCATCGAGCAATACCGCGCGCTTCAACCCGATTCAGATGTCCCGATCATCATGGTGACGGCCGAACAGGACCACAACGTGCGGCGCCGCGCCTTCGATTTGGGCGCGAGCGACTTCTTGGTGAAACCGACCGATCCGATCGAGCTACTGGCGCGCGTGCGGAACCTGCTGGAGCTGCGCCAAAGCCGCGCGCGTGCGCGGATGCTCACCAACGAGGTCGTGCGCGCGACGCGCGAACTCGCCGACCGCGAAGAAGAGACGATCTATCGGCTGATGCGAGCCGCCGAGTTCCGCGACAACGAGACGGGAATGCACATCATGCGGATGGGCCGGTACGCCGCCCTCGTCGGCAGGAAGCTCGGCCTGAACCCGGCGGAGCAGCGGATGCTGCTGCTGGCAACGCCGATGCACGACATCGGCAAGGTGGCGACGCCGGACCGGATTCTGCTCAAGCCCGGACCGCTCACCGCGCCGGAGTGGGAGATCATGCGCTCGCACACGACGTCGGGCTACGACGTCCTCAGCGGCAGCACGTCGCTCGTCCTACAGACGGCGGCCGACATCGCCCTGCGGCATCACGAGCGCTGGGACGGCTCGGGATACCCCGGCGGCCTGAGCGGCGAGGAGATCCCGCAGTGCGCGCGGATCGCGGCCGTCTGCGACGTGTTCGACGCGCTGGTGTCGGAGCGGCCGTACAAGCGGGCGTGGCGGCACGACGACGCGTTCGCGGAGATCGAGCGCGTTGCCGGCTCCCACTTCGACCCGGCGATCGCGTCGGCGTTTCTCGAATGCCGCCCGAACGTGCTGGCGGTGATGGCGCGGTTTGCGGACGAGTCGACAACGACGACGACCTCGGCTGCCTGAGGGAGCGAGACGGACCAGCGCGTAGCGGGTACGGTAGGAGCATATCGCTCTTGTTCTGTTCCGCATGGGGAGGTCGCGTATGCTCGGAGGACTCACGATACTTGCTCTGACCGGCGTCCTTACGACGGCCGGTTTGCTTGCATTCCCCGCGGCCGGCGGCGCCGCGCCCGACCAGAACACCTTCAGCACTGCCAACGGCGTGTGGAACGGCCGCAACCCGGGCCACAGTTGGCGAACGACAGCCTGGGACGGCAATGGCGGCTGGCAGCAGCGACGCGATCGCGACGACCGCCGGCGCAATCGCCGCGATCGCGACAACGGTTGGAACGCGTGGAACGGCAGTGGGTGGAACGCGTGGAACGGCGGTTCCTGGAACAGCTGGAACGGCAACTCGTGGAATAACGGGCGTCACAACGGCCGGCGGTACATCCAGCGCGGCCGTGACGGTCGCCGCTAGACCGGCGCGCCGGCAGTGCCCTGCCGGCGCGCTTCGTCCTCTTGCAGTTCGCGCCACTGCACTTTGCCGGAACCGGAACGCGGAAGCGACGGCACGAACTCGACGACGCTCGGCGCTTTGTAGACCGCCATGTGAGCGCGCGCCCAGTCAATGATCTCTTCGGGCGTGACGTCGACGCCGTCGCGTGGCACGATCAGCGCCTTGACGCGTTCGCCGATGCGCGGATCGGTCGAGGCGATCACGCACGCTTCCTTGACGGCCGGGTGTGAGAAGAGCTTCGTCTCGACCTCCGCCGGCCACACCTTGAAGCCCGCGACGTTGATCATGCGCTTGAGACGATCGACCAGGAAGAAGTATCCTTCGTCATCGACGTAGCCTAAGTCACCGGTGCGGAAGAAGCGCTTCCCGTCGAGCTCGATGAACGCATCGGCGGTGGCTTCGGGCTGATGCCAGTATTCGCGCATCACCTGCGAACCCGAGATCAGGATCTCACCGGTCTCGCCCGCAGGGAGCTCGCGCAGCGTTTCGGGATCGATGACGCGCGAGTCGACGCCGAAGGTCGGGACGCCCAAGCATTGCAGCTTCGTGCGGTCCGGCGGGTTCGCGTGCGTCATCGCGATCGTCTCGGTGAGCCCGTAGCCTTCCATGTAACTCAAGCCCAGGCGCTCGGTCAGCTCGGTGCCGACCGCCGCCGGAAGCGGCGCACCGCCGCCGCTGAGGTGCATGATCGACGCGAACGCTTCGCCGCGATATGCCGGATGCGCCAGCAGATCGACGATCATGGTGCTGATCGCCGTCATGCTCGTGCAGCGGTACCGCTCGATCAGCTTCAGCACGACGGCGGGATCCCATCGGGTCATCATGACGATCGTCGACCCGCAGAGCAGCGTGGCGTTCATATCGCCGGTCATCCCGGTCACGTGGAAGTACGGTAGGACGGACATGACGCGGCGTCCCGGCATCATGGCGCCGCCCCACATCGGCGTCGCGAAGGCCGTCGTCTGGATCGAACGATGCGTGTGGACGCAGCCCTTGGGCCGTCCCGTCGTGCCCGACGTGTACGGCAAAAGCGCCATGTCGTCGCCGCCCGCCGTCATCGGGCCGGGCCGTTCGCCGGCCGCCACAGCGGCGGAGAACGTGACGAACCCTTCGCCTTCTACCGCCGCGCGGGGTGCGGCGACCGCGGGCGGAAGGTCGAGATCCGTCGGCGTTTCGAGATAGTCGGAGTACGCTGCGACGATCGCGTGCTTCAGCGGGGCCGGTACGAGCGCGCGCAGCCGCGGCGCAAGCTCTTGCCCGGTGATCGCGACCGTTGCGCCGCTGTCCTCGAGGTAGACGGCGAGCTCTTCTCCGACGAGCATCGGGTTCAGCGGAACCACCACCGCGTTGGCGCGCAGAATCGCGTAGTACGCGATCACGAACTGCGGCGAGTTCTGCATGTAGAGCAGGACGCGGTCGCCGCGCCGTACGCCGGCACGGTTGACGAGATAGCCCGCGAGCGCTTCGACCTCGTCCCACAAGCGCCGGTACGAGATCGGCGTATCGTAGTAGACGATCGCGGCCTGATCGGGGAAGCGCGCCGCCGACGTGGCGAGGTTATGTGCCAGGTTCGTCTGCGGAACGGGAAACTCTTTAGGGCGGCCCTTGGGCCAGAAGGAGAAGTGGCGCGGCGACGCTCCGGCGTCGCTCAACGCCGTTCCGCCGGTCGTGTCTCCCCGACGACGGCGCCGAGGTCGAGGTTGCGCGGGCGCAGGTCGTGCCGCGCGTCGATCGTGCGGATGACGTGCGAGTAGGACGAGATGATGATCGATTGGGTGAACGCCCTGCCGCGGCGATAGCGCACGCCGTCGAGAAACTCGCCGTCGGTCACGCCGGTGGCGGTGAAGATCGCTTCCTCGCTC
>JAQBPM010000164.1 GCA_028287525.1 Vulcanimicrobiota bacterium
GGTGCGCATCGCGCCGGCCTTGTCCATGGCGACGATCGTCGCGCCTTTCACGATCGGTTGGGGAGCGGCCGTCATCATCTTCGCGACGTAGTCTGCGTCCGTGCTCGCGGGCGCCGGTTGTCCCTGACCGAAGGCTACGGCAGAGACAGCAATCAACGAAACGCCGATTGCCAAGCACATGATGCCCGCTCGCCCCGTCATCAAAGTGTTCATCGTATTCTCCTCGAACAAAGGAGCTGCGTTTGTCAGTGCGCGGGCGGCATCGCCGAAGGCACATGCTTGGCACGGAAAACGCGAACCGAATGGCGGGTAAGGAGAGCTCCAAAGCGACGTCAAGGGTCTAAGCCGCAGATTTCGTTTCTGGGTAGGCCGCACCTATGCCGGCACGATGCCTTCACATGCAACGAGCGCCTGCTCGCACCCACGCACAGCGAGCGGACCGGAGAACGACCAGGACGGGGCCGCGATTCCGCGCCGCGCGCAGGCAACGACGATCTGGTGCTCGCTGCTGGTCCCCAGCTTGCGGTGCAGCGCCTGCATCTGCGTGCGCACGGTGTTGTATGCCCTGCCGCTGGCGGCCGCGATCTCGCGTTGCGAGCGGCCCTCGAGCAGGTGCCGCAGGACATCGCGCTCGGCGGCCGTCAGCGATGAGACGAGCGGGTCGACGGCAGCCCGCGTCCACGGACCGAGGCGGCGCGCGAGGAACGATCGCGGGAAGTTGTCGCGGATGATGCCGACCGCGCGATCCAGATGCGCACCGCCCTCGCGCACGCCTTCGGTGCCGGCGAGATCGATCAGCGCGTGCGCCTCCCGCCAGAGGTAGCCGCAGCTACCGAAAGCCTCGACCGCTCGGCGGAACGCGTTCGCGGCAGCCGCGAAGTCGCCGGCGCCGCGATGCACGAGACCAACGACGTACGCGTTCCAGCCGGTGAGGCGCGGATCCCGACCACGCTCGCGCAGCGTCTGGGTGACTTCCATCGGCGCAGCGACGGAGTCGTAACGCGCGAGCGCGTCCGCAGCGGCATCCGGCTTGCCAAGATGCGCGTAGACCTCCGCGATTTCGAGGCACGCCAACCGCTCCTCGTCCGTCGTCGCGTTCCAGTCGATGCGGGCGGCCATCGCCGCCGCCGCGTCGGCGTGCAGCCGCGCGCCGGCGGGTTCGCCGCAGACGATCGCGATCGCGGCACGACCCGCCAGCGCACGCACGCGCCAAGCCGGCGTCGTTGCGTGTTCCTCCGCATCGCGCATCGCGCCGAACGCTGCGACGTCGTCACCGTCGAGCGCGAAGAGCCACGCGTCGTTGTAGTTGATCCGTAATCGCGCCGCCGAAGAGACGGCCGGGCCGAACGCGCCGCCCGGAAGCGCGCGTCCGCGAGTTCCGCCGTGCGTTCCGGCGACCGTCGCCGAGCGCAGCGTCTGTTCGAGCGACGCGATCTGTTCGAGGATGATCGTCGCGAGCCCGACGTTGCGCTCGTGACAGCGCGCATAGCGGCGTGACGCCGCGCGAAAGAGCGCCAGCGCATCCGAATAGCGCGTCGGTGCCGGTCTCGCCGCGGCGATGAACGCGCGCAGCTGCATCGCGCGCACGACCAGCACGTCACGGCCACGCCGCTCGGCGTCCTGCGCGAAACGTTCCGCCTCGCCGAGTTCGTACGCGCTCCAGTGGGCGACCGCCCGCAAATAGGCGACCTCGGCTCCAATCGAGGGGTGTGCGCGCAGACGCGCAGCGTCGAGGGCGACCCGAGCCAGTTCGGCGATGCCGCGAGCCGGATCGAGCCGCGCGCTGGCGGCCCCGCGCAGCATCGCAGCGGTCACGCGCTCGTCCGCGTCCACGATGCCCCCCACGTCATCGGCGCTCAATTCGTCCAGGACATCCGCCGGGCGCTGCAGCTTGAGGAGGGTGCGCGCTCGAAGCAGCCGCGCTTCGATCGAGGCATCTCCGCCGAGGCGCGAGGCTCCCAGCAGCGCGATCACCGCGTCGAAGTCGCCGCGCAAAAACGACTCACGGGCCGCGGCGAGAGCCGAGGGGAGAACGGCGGGTTCCCGCCGATGGCGATTTGTTGGCGTTTGCACCCCAACATCGCTATCCCGCGGCGACCGCCGCGCGTCCTCCCGGTCGGGCCCTTAGTCGGGGCTACCCCCAGTCACACTGTACGCTACAGGCCCACTACCCGGGACGCTGTCGGGCGAGCCGCCCGTGACCGATGCTGGGGCGACGCCGCCGAACGCGAGCGCTAGGACGAGAAGGATCGCTGGTATCACTGTATGAGGCTCCTTTAGGGATTGGTGTCGTGCGAATGCACTAGCACCATCCTATCGCCCCGATCCCCCAACCAGCCACGTTGGACCGGCGGCAACTGGCGACCAAGCCCTCGCAGGCCCTCGCCGGCACGACGCCCGGGGTCCCCGACGCTCGTGCCTCCGGCACTGAACGCCGCCTCGGCGAACCGTTCCCCGGGTGTGGGCGGCGCCGCTTGCGCGGGCACGCGGGAACGGTCGCCGCGGCGACGGGCGGCCACGACGAGCGCGGCCGCGAGCCTATGTTCGCCCGTCACGACGGCCCACTCAATACTGCGACCGCATTAACCGCGCATGGCTTGATTCTGCGGCTCTACGGCGCGCTGAACGTACGTCCCAGCGACATCTCCAGAACGCTTCAGGAACGCAATATATATAGTGCACAGTCCAGCATTTGCTTATAGCGTATGAGAACCGTGAGTTTCGACATGGAGAACACCGTGACCCAAAAAACAGCCCCCGTCGCGCCTTCCGGCGCTGCGGCAGCCGCTCCCGAACGCACCCTGAAGAAGAGCGAGCACCCGTTTCCGCCGTTGGAAGCATTCACGTTCTCGCTTTATGGCAGCAAATCAGGTTGGTACGGGACAGGCGGATCGGCCGTTGAGCAAAACGTCAGCAACTTCCCGATGTCGACGAGCTTCGCCAGCGTTTCCATGAAGTTGGATCCCGGCGCGATGCGCGAACTTCATTGGCATGCGATCGCCGCCGAATGGGCGTACGTCCTCACCGGGCACATGCGCACGACGGTCATCACCCCTATGGGCGCCGCTCAGGAGAACGAGTTCGGCCCCGGCGATACGTGGTTCTTCCCGAAAGGCCACGGACACGCTCTTCAAAACATCGGAAAAGATGAGTGCCACTTCATCATCGGTTTCGATAACGGCCACTTCTCCGAATTCGGGACGTTCAGCATCTCGGA
>JAQBPM010000166.1 GCA_028287525.1 Vulcanimicrobiota bacterium
CTTCGTCGAGGATCACGAACGCGTCGGAGAGCGTGCGGCCGCGCATGTACGCGATCGGCGCGACCTCGATCGTTCCGCGTTCCAGATATTTCGCGGTCGTGCCGTCGTCGAGCAGCTCTTGCAGCGCATCGTAGAGCGGCCGCAAATACGGATCGACTTTCTCTTTGAGGTCGCCCGGCAAAAAGCCCAGCTTCTCGCCGGCTTCGACCGCCGGACGCGAGAGGACGAGCCTCGACACCTCGCGATTTTTCAGCGCGCGGACGGCCATCACGATCGCCAAGAAGGTCTTGCCCGTGCCCGCCGGCCCGATCGCGAAGGTCAGCGAGTTCGTCTCGATCGCGCTCACGAGCGTCTTCTGGCCGGCAGTTTTCGGCCGGATCTCCTTGCCGCGGGCCGTCGTCGCAAGGGTCGACGGAATGCCGCGCGTGCCGTTCGCTTCGCGACTCGAACGAGCGGCGAACGCAACATCGTCCGGCGTTACCTGCGCTCCGGCGCGCGCCGCGGCGAGCATGGCTGCGAGGACGCCCTCGGCCCGCTGCACCGCGGAGCGATCGCCGCTGACGTGCACGCGGTCGCCGTCGAGCCGCAGGACGACGGGGATCAGCGCTTCGAGCGCATTGAGGTTTTGGTCGCGGTATCCGCTGAAACGGATCGGTTCGGGAAGTCCGCTGAGATCGAAGGTCGCTTCGCTGGTGATCGAGGGCATCTTTCGACTAGAACGCGCCGGGCACGGACGAAGTTGTCACCGCAACGCCACCGGCGGTCCGAGAATCTCCGCCAGCACGATCGCCGTTCGGGCATGCTGCGGGTCGCCGAACGCGGCCAGCACCGAGCGCCCGGCCGGCGGCATCGCAGCGCGAGCCGCGGCAGACGGCAGGGCCACCGACGGCGCCGGAGCGAGTATCGGACGCCGCATCGCGTGCTGTGCGGGTGGGTGGCCTTCCGCCGATCCGCGTGCCGCCCTCGGGGCCGCTTGTGCCCCTTGGGCGGCGAGGGCCGCCTGCTGCGCCTCCACGAGCTGCTGCTGGAACGACGCGAGCCCGCGCTTGACGCCCCCGCTCTTCCGGAGCACCGCGAGCAGTCCCAGCGCCAGCGGGACGACCCAGAACAGGTTGTCCACTATTGCGGGATCTGCGGCGTGCCGGGCGTCAACGGCGGCGTCGTCGCGCCGTCACCGACGCTTTGACCGATCGATCCGCGCATCTCGGTGTCGGCCTTGATGTTGTTGAGCTTGTAGTAGTCCATGACGCCGAGATGTCCGGCGCGGAACGCTTCGGCGATCGCCTGCGGGATCTGCGCTTCGGCCTCGACGACCTTGGCGCGCATCGCCTGCGTTTCGGCTTTCTGCTCCTGTTCGGCCGCCATGGCGGCGTACTGGCGCTCGGCGGCCTTCGCTTGCGCGATGCGCCGGTCGGCTTCCGCTTGCGAGGTCTGCAGGTCCGCGCCGATGTTCTTCCCGACGTCGACGTCGGCGATGTCGATCGAGACGATCTCGAACGCCGTGCCGGCGTCGAGTCCTTTCGAGAGCACCGCCTTCGAGATGCGGTCGGGATACTCGAGGACTTCTTTGTGGTCGACGGCCGCGCCGACCGCGCTGACGACGCCCTCGCCCACGCGCGCGACGATCGTCGGCTCGCCGGCGCCGCCGACGTAGCGGTCGAGGTTCGAGCGCACGGTGATCCGCGCTTTGACGTTGAGCTGGATGCCGTTCTGGGCGACGCCTTGGAAGATCGGCGTCTCGATCACCTTGGGGTTGACCGACGTCTGCAAGGCTTCGAGCACGTCGCGGCCGGCCAGGTCGATCGCGGAGGCGCGCTGCCATTCGAGCGGGATCTGCGCGCGCTGCGCGGCGATCATGGCGAGCGTGACCTTCTGGATGTTGCCGCCGGCGAGGACGTGCGACTGCAGCTGGTCGACGGTGAGGCTGAGACCCGCTTTGCGCGCGCGCACGAGGTTTTCGACGATCAGGCCGGCGGGCACGCCGATGATGCGCATGCGGATGAGCGAACCGATCGAGAGCGGAACGCCGGCCGCGATGGTGCGGATCCACAAGCCCAGCGGAAAATAGTACAGGAACAGGACGAACGCGAACAGGACCGCGATGGTGAAAAAGATCAGCACGAACAAGGTCACGATTTCTCCTTAACCCGTTGAACCTACACGACGGCTTCGGGGCGCACGAAAATCCGCGCGCCTTCGACCCGGGTCACCCTGACGGGTGTCCCTGCCGGTACGAAATCCCCTTCCGTGAGGACGTCGACCCGCACGTCACCGAACGTCGCCACGCCGGCCGGGCGCAGAAACGAGGCCGCAATTCCGGTGCGGCCGAGCAGCGCACGATGATCCTCGCTGGCCACGTAATCGGCCCCCTGCGTCCCCGCGAACATCAGCCGTTTCACAAACGCGTTCTCGGGCAGAACGCGCTGCGCGAGCATGAAGCACGCCACGCTGAGCACGATGGCGATGGCGACCGCCTGCAGCGCGCCGACGAAGAACGGCAGGCCGAAGGCGAGGAAGACCGCCGCGACGAGGGCCAGTACTCCGAGCAATCCCGCGATCCCGTGTCCGGGCAGCACGTGCAGTTCGAAGAGGATCAGCAAAATGCCGATCATTGCCAGCGCGACGACGAGGCCGTTCGAAAATCCGGCATACACGTGCGTGCCGAAGAACAGCGCGAGCGATGCGGCGCCGATCACCCCGGCGACGAGGTGGAGCGTCTGGAGTTCGATCAAGAGGCCGAGGAACCCGATCGCGAGCAGAATCCCGCTCACTTCGGGATTCGTGGCGAAGCGCGCGACCTGCTCCGCGAACGTGTACGACGCCGAGGTGCGTGGTTCACGCGCGAGGCCGAAACGTGCGACCGCCGCGTCGAACGACGGCAGGGTCGCCTCCGAGAATCCGGTCGCCTGCGCGTCGTCGGCCGACAACGTTAAAATCGTTCCGGGTTTTTTGTAGGCCGGCGTGTCCACGTTCTCGTCGACCATCGCCTCCGCGAGCTTCTCGTTGCGGTGGAAGGTCCTGGCGGTCGATTGGAACTCGCTGCGCAGCGCGGAGACGGTCTTGACGGTCTTGGGAATCGGCTGCGCGGCGCCGATCGACGATCCCGACGCCATCGCGATGCGCGATGCGGAGAGCGTGACGAGCGCGCCGGCGGACCAGGCGCGCGTCACGTACGCGTCGACCGGCACGGAACTGCCGAGCAGTGCGTCGCGGATCTCCGTGGCGGCCGACACGAGGCCGCCGAACGTATTGACGTCGAGAACGATAGCGCGGGCGCCGGACGACTTCGCTTCGGCGACCGCTCGTTCGACCAAGTGCGCCATCCCCTCGTCGATCGTCCCGCGAATCGGAATGACGACGACGCCGCCGTGCGGGGCGGCCCAGGCGGGTGCCCACGCCGCGAATGCTCCGGCGAGGAGGCACACCAAGGACACGATCCGGCGGACGCTCACGGGCGTTGCTACCCCGGCGCGCGGCGGAGGTTACGCCGAGGCAAGCTCTTCGCCGACCACCTGGCGGACCAGGTTCCCGTCGGCGACACCCTTGAGCTGCGGCATGACGAGCTTCATGAGCGCACCCTGGTTGCGGCCTTCGGCTGGCAGGGAGCCGAGCGCCGTGCGCACGATTGCGCGGATCTCGTCGGCCGACTTCTGGGTCGGCAGATACTGCATGAGAATGTCGCGCTCGCGCGACTCCTTCTCAGCCAGTTCGGTGCGGCCGGCCTTGCCGAACTGCTCGATTGAGTCCGCGCGCTGTTTCACCAGCCGCTGCACGACGGCGAGCTGCTCTTCAGGGGCAAGATCCGCGCCGGCCTCGATGCGGCGATAGTTGAAGGCCGAGATCACGCTGCGCAACGTGTCGAGCCGCACCTGATCGCGCGCCCGCATGGCGTCTTTCAAGTCGGCGGTGATCTGGTCTTTGATGCTCATCGCTAGGGAAAATACCGGCCCAGGCGCGCGAGCACCTGGGCCGGCTTGCGGGATCAACGCCCCGAGTGGAGCCGGAGCTGCAGGCGGACGATGCGCGGCGGAGCCGAGACGAGCGTCGGTGTGAACGACGTCTGCTGGACGGACGAGAAGTTCGTATCCGTCGTCGCCGCGGTCAGCGGCGTCCCGAGATTCGGCATCGCGAGGTACTGGTTGTAGGTGTTCGTGTTCAGAAGGTTTTCGACGCCGACTTGCAGCTCGAGCATCTTCGTAATGGGTCTGCGAAACGTGAAGTCGAGTAGCGCGAACGGTGGCTGGAAGTACGCGTTGTTCTTCCCCTGATAGTTGATCCCGAGACCCGCGTAGGTGCCGTCGCGCCACACGTACGTCACTTGCCCGTAGCCCTTCAGGTACGGGATGCACGTCGGGATGCCGGGAGCCGCGACGCCGTTGCCGCAGATCTGGACGTTGTTAACCGGGAAGCTCGGAGCGCCGGGCGAGTAGAGGTTCGCCGTCAAGCCGTTGACGACTGACTTTTCCGCGGCGACCTGCGCGTTGTAGCCGAACCCGAAGCGCGGCGCATAGCGATACTTCAGCGTCGCCAACTGGGTACTCAGGCGTGCGGCGTTGATCGGAAGGAAGATCCCCTCGAGCCCCGTCGGCGCTTGCACGGCCGAGGTCAATTCCTCGAAGACATTGTGCACGACGGTGTTCTGCAGATCGAGGCTCACGACGGCGCCGTTGCGAAAGCGCTTGTCGATCCCGAGGCCCTCCTCGATCGCGACCTCCGGCACGAGGTTCGGGTTTTTCTCCGTCAGCGTCCCGCCGAATTGGAACGGCGGCCCGAGCGATCCGGCCGGCGTTTGGTACGTCGCCAGGCCGCTCACTTGACCGATGGACGGGAACGTCGCGGACGTCCCGTACGATGCGCGATACGCGAGGCTGCCGACCGGGCGAAAGACGAGCGCGAGATGCGGGTCGAACCGCGTGATGCTGCGTGACAGACCCGTCAGCGAGGTATCGGTCAGTGATGCCGGGTTGGCGCGCTGCACGCCGTTGATTTTCCAGGTCGTGTCGTACAAGCCGATGTCGATGCCGAGATTTCGCACGAGATGAAGATCGCCGGTCAACGAGAACGTCGAATAGCGATCGGTCGAGAACGGCACCGAGACGAAATTCGGGTTGTCGATGTACGCGAACGTGCTCTGCCCGTGAAAGTCGTAGGTGAAGTTCAGGAGGCTGTCGCCGATCGGGTGCAAGAATGAGAACGTGGAGCCGTACAGCTTGTCTTGCTCGAACGTCGTGTACGGGCCGCCGTAGCATTCGGTGCGGTTGTTGACGACCGTCACCCCACCGGCAGGATTCGTCGGCGTGCCGTAATTCGCGCTGCAATCTGCCACGAAGTTCGTATACGGATCGTTGGGATTCGCTGGGTTCGAGTTTGTCGGGGTCGCGCCCAGCGGGGAAAAGAAGTTCGGAAACGAGGTCTGGCCCGTGCCAAGGATGATCTCCGGCTCGATCACGCCGACGTACGGGCGAACGAGCAACGTGTTGTTGCCGATCGAGGTGCGGAACTGTGCGTCGAAAAGCGTCTGGTTGTTGTAGACCGATGAGCCCGTGTACCACCCGTAGCCCGGAACCTGGCTGCCGGTGAGGTACGCGAAATTCGGATTCGTGCACTTGTTCGGATCTGAGGTCAGGCACGGCACGATCGTGGTCGCGCCGAGCGATGTGCCCCAGGCGGTACCTTGCGGGTTGTAGCCGCCCCATGCGCCGACGAAGCCCGCCTCGAACGACGTTGCGGGCGAGAAGTTGTAGCGCAGCTTCAGCACTTCGCCTTTGTTGAAGAACGAGCCGCTGGCGTCGGTGCACGTCTGGATGATCCCGGTCGCCGACGGCCTGTTCTCATTGGCGCCGAAGTTGTCCGGCGTGACGAGGCACTTGGTCGTGCCGAAGTACGGACCGTTTTGGCCGTCGATGCCGGCGCCCACGACGTACTGCAGTTTGCCGAACGCTCCGCTACCAAGGAAGTGCGAATACTGCGACTGATAGTTGTCGTAGCCCGTCACGAACTCGTCGACCGTGCGGTTCGTAAATCCCGGCGTCAGCAGGTTCGCGGTTCCGCCGACCGCAAGGTTCGCGAACGGGGTCGTGTTCCCGGGCCCGGACTGCGTCTCGACGCCGCCGATCAAGTACGACGGAAAATATTGGCTCAGCCACACGCCGTACTGTCCGAGCGCGATCGGGTGACCGTCGATGAGGACCTGCGTTTCGTACGGTTGGACGCCGCCGACGATGATCGTCGTGTCCGGCTGGCTGCCCATGTGTTGGATTGTGACGTCCGGCAGACGCTCGAGGACGTTGTTGATCTGCGAGTTCGCGAGGTTCGAGAACTCCTGGGCGCCGACGAAGTTCGACGCGGCGGTCCCGGTGTTGATCGCGCTGCCGCTGCCGCGCGTGGCGGTCGAGACACGGCCGATGGTCTGCAGCGAGGTGAGGTCGGCCTGGTTGAGCGCGACCGTCACCGGCACGGTGCTATCGCCGACGACGGCAAGGTCGTTCAGCACCGCCGGAGAGTAGCCGGCCTTCGACACGTCCACGCGGTACACGCCCGGGGGGACACTCGCGCTGAAGACGCCGTTGGCGTCGGTGGTCGTGGAGACGGTGGCCGCTCCGCTGATGCGCACGGTCGCCGCGGCGACGGGGGCGCCGCCGGCCCGGACGACGCCTTGGATGGTCGCGGTCGAGGCCGTCACGTTGGCGGCAAGCGCCGGTGCAGCGAACAGCAGAATGCTGAAAATAGCGCTCAGCATGCGCACAAACTGGACGTGCATAGTACTCCCAACGAGAATGACGCCGGCGCTCAAGTGCGTCCCGGTGTCAGTGCTCCTTTTTCAAGGAACGGTCCGCTCTCTTTGGGACATTAAGAACACCTCATCCTTTCCTCGTGGGACACGGGAAACGCGGAAAAGCAATCGGCGCCCGCGATGATCGCGGACGCCGATGAGGTCTCGCCCTCCGGCGAACGGGTCAGGCGCTCAGCGCGTGCGAGGGACGTTCGAGTGGATCCGCTTCGGCCAGAGCCGTCGTCAGGACGCCGCGCGCCGTCGCGAGCGCCTGCGCGTCGGTGCCGGTTTGGAAGCCGCGCTCCGC
>JAQBPM010000178.1 GCA_028287525.1 Vulcanimicrobiota bacterium
CCGACGCGTACGAGACCACCGGCGGCGCGCCGAGCACGATCGCACAGGGCAAGTGCTCGCCGCGCGCCTGTGCCTTGCCCCAATGGACGGCGGCGTCGTTGGCATGAGGAACGTAGTAGACGCCGCAACGGAGCGCGCCTTTTATCTGGGCGCGATAGGTGCCGACGTTGCGCACGCCCGTCTCGGGATCTTTCGTCACGAAACTGGCGCTCGATAGATACGGCGCGTTGTCGTAGCCCGGCGTCGAGATCGGCACCGGAATGTCCAGCAGACCGCCCGACGCGGCGAGCGCCTCGCCTGTGAGGACGACCTCGTGGACCGGCGCGTCTTCGACCAGCACCGGGGCGATCGGCGCACGGAGGGCCTGTTCCCAGCGCGCACCGACCTCGTCGAGCGCGCAGCCCATACCGATCGCGTAGATCCGGCGCGTCGCGGCGAGCCCGCCGACGAGCACCGGATGCTCGTAGCGCCGGCCCTTCGAGTCGACGACGTTGGTGAACAGGAACGCGCTGCGTTCGCTCTCCGGCAGGCCGCCGCGGTATTGCCAGCGGACGAGCGGATGGAGTTCCGTGTCCTTGTTGATCGCCCGGTCGATCCGGCGGATCAGGCCTTCGCGGTCGAGCGCGTCGATGTGCGCGCGCAGATCGTTCACGGCGCCAGCCGAATGTCCGCCGAGAGGACGAACTTCGTGCGATGCAGCGCGTTCGGCGCCGGGAACGGGTAGCCCATCTCACGCGCCGTCTGCTGATTGATCTCGGCGCGCAGCGTCACGTCGCGCGAGATGGGACGCTGCAGACCGTAGTCGAACGTGTCGGCGAGATACGGGAACGGCGCGTTGTCGAAGAAGTACGTCGCGCCCCAGGTAAACGTCGCGAACGCCTGCGTGCGCGGCAGCACGTTCGCAGTCGCGCCGAGCGTCTGTGTCAGCCCATATTCGCCGCGCTCGCTGTCGGTGAATCCGGGCGGCAGCCCGCGCAGATAGGCTGCGGTGACGTGGTGCTGGGCGCGTGAGGCGCGCTCGGTGAAGCTGAAGGTCAGCTGCTCGCGCCCGATCGGTGCGGTGCGGATCTGCCCTTCGGCATACACGGCGTGCCATGCCGCCGGTGCGAGGTTCGCGGGATCGTTCGCCGCAGGGCAGCAGACGCGGTGCTCGTACGCATAGCCGAGCCGCGCGTAGCCGCGCCGCAAACCGTACGAGAAGCCGAAATCGTCGAGCGTGTCGCGCGCGCTCTGCGGATAGAGGAACGTGCCGGCGCGGGACACCACGCGGCCGAGCGTGTTGTCGGCGATTGCCGCGTTGTGGAAGTAGCTGAAGCTGAGATGCGGCGCGAGATCCTGCGTCAGCCGATAGCTCAGGCGCACGTCGGAGCGAACGAACGGGTTCGACGCCGGTTGCACCGGCGAGAACTCGTCGCCGCCGATCGACGACGAGAGCGTCGGGATCAGGTCGATCACGGTTCCGTGCTTCGCAGCGGCGGTGTGCGGACGCGGCGGCTGCGTAGCGAGCGGGGACGGCGACGGCGCGGTCTGCGCGCTCGCCGCCTCGACGCACGCGAGGACGGCGAACGCGGCGGCGAGCGCCGCGAGACGATGGTGCATCAGGATCTTCTTTCGGTCAGACCGCCGACTCGGCGCCGAGCGGCGCGCGAGTGGCGTGCGGTAGGGTAGCGGCGCCGCGACGGCCGCGGTTGAGCACGACGTCCAGCACGCCGAGCAGCACGACGGCGCTGATCAACGGCTGTTGCACGATCACGCGCGCGAACAGTGGAAGCTCGTGCAGCGTCGTCTCGGGGACGAACAGGCCGCCGATCGAAACCATGAACGGGAACCCTGCGACGATGAGGTTGCGGTCGTCCCAGGCGACGCGCCCGAGCATCTCGATCCCGCTCATGAGAATCATTCCGAACAGCACGGCGCCAACGGCGGCGATGATCGGCAACGGCACCGCGACGAGCAGCAGGTCGAACTTGACGATGCTGCCGAGCAGCATCAGGATCGCGCCGGTCGCCAGCGTCACGTAGCGAGATCCGACGCGCGTGGCGCGCAGCAGGCCGACGTTGTCGGGATAGGCCAGCGTCGAGACGGCACCCAGCGTCGCGCCGATCGCGCTGCCGAGCACCTCGCCGAAGACGCCGAGCGAGACGCGCGCCGGCGAGAGCCGGACCTCGCCCCACTCCGCGACGATCTCGTACATCGCGATCGACTCGGCGATCGCCGGGACGAAGGTCACGAAGAAGATCAGGAAGAGCTCGGCGTTGAGCCCCACTCCGAACGGGAAGAAGCGCGGCGCTTCGATGAGCGGCGCGTGCGCGACGTGGCTCAGGTCGATCGGCACGAAGGCGCCGAAGAGCAGCGTACCGGCCAACACCGCGAGCAGCGTCGCTCCGCGGCGGATCAACCGTTTACCCCACACGGTGCACGCGACGAACACGACGACGGCGAGCGCGCCCGAAGCGAGGTTCACCGCGCCGAACCCCGGCCGCTCCGGCGTGCCGATCCAGTTCGGCAGCGTCACGCCGGCGAGCTGCGTCATGATGACGATCAGCAAGGTCCCGTAGATGAGCGGCGACTTCGCATAGCGCGCGACGACGCCGACCAGGCTGAATCCGCGGATCGGGAAGGCGAGCAGCGCCCACACGACGCCGGCCAGCGCGAGCGAACCGAACGTCGTCCCGAGCGGAATCCCCAGTCGCCCGGCGACGACGATCATCGCGAACGTCCCGGCGTAGGGACCCTGCACGATCGGCAGACGTAATCCGAGCACCGACTGCAGCACCGTCACCAGGCCCGAAGCCACGAACGTCGCGCCGTAGAGATAGCCGATCTGCGCCGCCGGCAGATGGTACGCGAGTCCGATGATCGCCGGGAACACGAACATCCCCGTCATCCCGAAGATGTTCTGGAATCCGAGCGCGATCGTCTCGAGCGCGCCGATGCGTTCGTCGATCCCGACATCGAACACCGTCGCGGGCGTTCGCCCGCGCGAGCCGTCACTCATGGAGGAGCTCCTCGCCATTCCGCTGAGCGGAACTGATGTCTCATTATTGAACGAAACGATTTTACCGCCGCGACCGTCGCCGCGTCAAGTCGTTTGCGCGCGCACGTCGCGCCGCGCGAAACGAGTTTCTTGCCCGGCGCCGAATCGTACGCGCATGGCGTCATCAAAAGCGACTCCAGGGACGGCCGACACGAAGGGCACGGTCGTTCGCGTCGTCGACCTGCTCCGCAGCTTCGCCGAAGGGCCCGCGCAATGGAGCTTGAGCGAGATCGCCGAGCGCGTCGCGCTGCCGCGCAGCACCACCCATCGCCTCTTGCAGCTGCTGCGGTCGCAGGGTTTCGTCGACGCCGACGACGGCGACGGGCGCTACGCTCCCGGTGCCGAGCTCTACCGCGTCGCCGCGCTGCTCGCAGCGCGCATGCCGCTGGTGCAGCTCGCCACGCCGATCCTGCGCGAGATCGTCGACGCCTGCGACGAGACCGCGCTGCTGGGCCTCTACCAGCGCGACCGGCACATGATGATCTTCGCCGCCAAGGTAGAGTCGACGAAACCCGTGCGCTACGTGATCGACCTCAACGTCCCGCAAACGCCGCTCTGGGGAGCGACGGGACGCGCGATCACCGCGCATCTCGACGAAGCGGAGCTCGAACGTGCGATCGCCGCGAATCCGCTGGCACCCGACGGACGTGCGCAGCGCCTCGACCGGCGCGCACTGCGCGCCGACCTGGAGGCGATCCGCGGCGACGGCTTCGCCTTCTCGAGCGGACAGCGCATCCCGACGGCGGTGGGAATAGCGGCGCCCTTCTTCTTCGCGGACGGAACGGTGGCGGGCGACGTCGCGGTGACGATCCCGGAGTTCCGCTTCGACGCGCGCAAACGCGGCAGCGTCGTCACGCTGGTGCGCGACGCCGCGGGACGGATCTCCGAAGCTCTCGGCTACCGCGCGCCCGCTACCTCGTCATCGCCGCTAAATTCTGCGCGAACTTCGCGGTCGTCGCCTTCGCCACGCCCTCGATGAGCCGCCCGCCGACCGTTGCGATCACGCCGGTGATCGCGGCGTCCGTCTCGAGCGTCACGTGCGTCTTGCCGTCGCGTTCGACCGCCTGCGAGGTGACGCGAGCCGTCACGCCGCCGCGGCCCTTTGCCTCGGCACCCTTCACGCTCAGCGTCGCGCGGTGCTCGGCGTCGTCGAGTTCGTCGATCACGATCGTCGCCTTATAGCTGACCGCGACCGGGCCGACTTTCACGCCGACCTCGGCCTTGTACGTGCGGTCGTCGACGACGTCGGTGACGCGCGCGTTGGGGATGCACGTCGCGACGCGCGGGACGTCCTTGAGCAACGCCCAGACGGTCTCGAGCGGCGCGTCGACGTCGAAGCTGTCACGAATGACCAAGGTGGGTTCTTCTCCTTACGGTGGGCCGGGTCGTCGCGCCGCCGATCGTTGCGGCGACGGCGGCGAGAGAGCGCAGGTCGTGCCCGTCGAGAAAGACGTCGACGTACGGCAGCGCCGCGCGCATCCCGCGGGTGAGCGGCTCGTAGGCCGGATCGCGTTTGAGCGGATTGACCCACACGATGCGTCGCGCGAGCCGCGCGAGCGTCGCCATCTCGCCGGCAAGGACGGCCGGATCGTCGCGCTCGCAACCGTCGGAGACGATCACGAGCGTCGCGCCGCGCGCCTCGCCGCGCACGGCGTGCGCGCGGTTGTACGCGCGCAGCGAGCCGCCGAGCGTCGTTCCGCCGGACCAATCCCGCACGCCGCGGAGCACCGATTCGAAGCGCGGCTGCGTGCGGGCGCCGGCGAAGGCACGGGTAAGCTCCGTCAACCGCGTCGCGAACGCGAACACCGCGATCTTCGGCCTCGCTCGCGCGAGCACGTAGCCGTACTGTAAGAGGGCGCGCCCGTACGGCGCCATCGAGCCCGAAACGTCGCACAGGAAAACTACCGGGCGCAACGCCGTGCGGCGCGTCCGATAGCGGCGCTCCGCGCGCAAGCCAAAGGTGGCCAAATCGCGCCGCACGGTGGCGCCCAGATCGAGCCGGTTCCCGCGCCGCCGCACCGCGGTGCGGCGCGAACGCCGGCGTTCCGCCGCGACCGGCAGCTCCTCCATCAGCCGCCGCGCGAGACGCCACTCGCCCTGCGTGAACGCCGCGAAGTCGGTCGTGCGCAGACGCTCGGCCTCCACCGCGGTGACGACCCGATCGGCACGGCGCTCGCGCGCGGACGACGTCTCGCCGGCGCCCTCGTCGACCGCGACCTCGCGCTCAATGGGCGGCGGCGATTCGTGATCCGGCGTCGCCGGACCGTACCAAGCGCGGGCAAAGGCGCCGTCGAAGGCGTCGAGCTGATCGACCGACGAGAGCAGCGTGATGCGCGCGTACCAGTAGAGCGCGAACGGCGAGAGGTCGGACGCTGCGCGCAGCGCGTCGACGAACGCGGCGAGCCGCGCGGTGTCGACCGCGATCCCCGCGCCGCGCAGCGCGACGCCGAACGACGCGACCCGGTCTTCAACCGTCGCGTTCACGCGATAAGCTCGGCGCGCCGGGCGCGCACCGTTTCGAGATCGTCGGCGTGCTTGACGACGCTGCCGATGGTGAGGTCGAACGCGGCGGCGTCGAGCGTTGCGGCGCCGAGTGCCGCGAGGCTGCGGGCCCAGTCGATCCCCTCGGCGGTGCCGGGGCGCTTGCGCAGCTCGAGCGCGCGCAGCCGCGCCACCGCGCGCGCGACGGCGTCGCGCAAGTTCTCGTCGACCTCGGGGGCACGCAGCCGCAAAATCGTGCGTTCCTGCTCGATCGTCGGCACCGCGACCCAGTGGTAGAGGCAGCGGCGCTTCAGCGCGTCGTGCAGCTCGCGAGTGCGATTCGACGTCAGGAACACGACGGGCCGCCGGTGGGCAGTTACGGTGCCGAGCTCCGGGATCGTCACCGCGAAGTCTTGCAGCAGCTCGAGCAAGAACGCCTCGAACTCGTCGTCGGCGCGATCGATCTCGTCGACCAGGAGCACGACCGGCTCGTCGCGCGTTCCCTCGAGCGCCTCCAGCAGCGGGCGTCTCAGCAAGTACTCGTCCGCATAGAGTGACGGCGGTGTCGTTCCGGCCGCTTCCGCGCGGCGGATCGCGAGAAGCTGTTTGCCGTAGTCCCAGTCGTACAGCGCCTGCGACGCGTCGATCCCTTCGTAGCACTGCAAGCGCACGAAGCGCGCGCCGGTGACCTGCGCGTACGCGCGCGCAGCCTCGCTCTTCCCGACGCCGGGCTCGCCTTCGAGGAGCAGCGCGCGTCCGATCGTGCCCGCCAAGTGCATTGCGGCCGCCAGCGGCGCATCGGCGACGTACCCGTCGGCCAGCAGCCGCTCCGCGAGCGAACGGACCTCGGCCGGAACACCGTTCACTCGGCGATCGCGCCCCCGTCGAACGCAGCGCGCCGAACGTCCTCGGGCCCGAGCGGGAAGCTGCGCAGGTGGAAGTCGCCGTGCGGCCACAGCGCGTTTTCCACAGCGGAGACGATCGCGGCCGGAGCGGGGATCGTTCCGCCTTCGCCGGCACCCTTCGCGCCGAGCGGGTTGAGCGGCGTCGGCGCGTGGATGTGATGGATCTCGGCGTCCGGCACTTCGGCCGCCGTCGGGAGCAGGAAGTCGACGAACGAACCGGTCACGATCTGTCCGCCCTCGTCGTACACGATGTGCTCGTACAGCGCACCGCCGACGCCGGCGGCGACGCCGCCCTGCACTTGCCCCTCGACGATCATCGGGTTGATCGCGTTGCCGCAGTCGTGCGAAACGACGTAGCGCAGAATCTGCACCAAACCGGTCTGCGGATCGACCTCGACCTTCACCGCGTGAAAGCCGCTCGCGTACGTCGACTGCGCCGGGCGAAAGTACGCGGTCGTCTCGAGCCCGATCTCCTGCAGATCCTTCGGCAGCGTAGATCCCGGGAAGGCACCCGAAGTCTGCACCGCGAGATCGCCGAGCCGGATCGCCTGCGACGGTGAGCCCTTCACGCGCACGGTTCCGTCCGCCAGTTCCAGATCCTCGATCGCTACCTCGAACAGTGCGCCCGCCGCCCGGAAGATTTTCTCGCGCAGCTCAGTCGCACCGATCTTCACCGCACTGCTGGCGAGCGCGCCGAGCCGGCTCGCGAACGCGCCGATACCGTACGGCACGCCGTCGGTGTCACCGGTGGTGACGACGATGTCGTCCATGTCCATCCCGAGCGCGTCGGCGGCGACTTGCGCGAGGGTGGTCTGGTGTCCCTGGCCTTGCGATGCGGCGCCACTGGAGATGCGCACCTTGCCGGTCGTGTCGACGCGCAGGCGCGCGCTCTCGTGCGGACCGAGCCCCGTCCCCTCGACGTAGCCGGCGAACCCAATCCCGACGTACCGTCCTCTTGCGCGCAGCGACGCTTGTTCCGCGCCGAATCGCGCGTAGCCGATCGCGTCGAGCGCGACGCGCTGGGCTTCCGGATAGTCGCCGCTGTCGTAGCGCATTGGCGAACCGTCGCGATAGATCAAGCCGACGTCGTACGGAAACGCGTCGGCGGGAATGTAGTTGCGCGCCCGCACCTCGGCGCGGTCGAGGCCGACCTCCTGTGCGAGGCGGTCCATCGCGCGCTCCATCGTGAACACCGCCTGCGGACGTCCCGCACCGCGATGCGGCGTTACGGGGACGCGGTTCGTGTAGACGACGGTCGCTTCGGCTTCGTACGCCGGCAGACGGTACGGACCCGGAACAGTGGTCAGCGTGATGAACGGAACGATCACGCCCCACGGCACGTACGCGCCGGTGTCGTGGACGATCTTCACCCGCATCCCGAGCAGCATGCCGTCTTTGGTTGCCGCGAGCTCGAACTCGTGGATCTGCGTGCGTTCCTGAACCGTAGCGCGGAAATGCTCGAGCCTATCCTCGACCCACTTCACCGGGCGGCGCAGCGCTCGTGCCGCGAACGGCACCAGCACTTCCTCGGGATAGAAGATCACCTTCGGACCGAAACCGCCGCCGACGTCGGGTGCGATCACGTGCACCTGGTCTTCAGAGATCTCGAGAATCGTCGCGAGCAGGCGGCGTGCGACGTGCGGTGCCTGCGTGGTGTCCCACAACGTGAGGTTGCCGGTCGCCTCGTCCGGCACCGCAAGGAGCGAGCGCGTCTCCATCGGTTGGCCCGCGCTGCGGTCGCTGACGAGCCGTTCGCGAACGACGACGTCGGCTCGCGCGAACGCTTCGTCGACGTCCCCGTAGCTCTGCCCGAAGCGCGCCGCGACGTTGTCCCCGAGCTCCTCGTGCAGGATGCAGTCGGTGCCGCTGAGCGCGCCTTCCAGCGTCGGGGTCGGCGGTAGCTCTTCCAGCTCGAGTTCGATCAGGTCGAGCGCGTCTTCCGCGATGTAGCGATCGTCGGCGACGACGAACGCGATCGGTTCGCCGACGTAGCGCACCTTGTCGGTCGCGAGCGGCTGCGGCGTGCGCGGGCGCAACTGCGGATGCGGTACCGGCAGCGGAAACGGCCGGTTGACCCGCCCGAGGTCGGCGGCGGTGTAGACGGCGTGGACGCCGGGCAGCGCGCGAGCCGCGGTCACGTCGAGCGCGACGATGCGCGCGTGTGCGATGGCGCTGCGCAGCACGGCACCGTGCAGCATCTCCGCGACGTGCACGTCGTCTACGAAACGTCCGCGCCCGCGCACGAGCCGGTCGTCCTCGCGACGCAGGACCGGCGCGCCGACCCAGCTAGACGGCATGCGTCTCTCCGTTCTCGGCAACGGCCTCGCGCGCGGTCGCCGCGATCTCTTCGACGGCATTGACGATCCCGGTGTAGCCGGTGCAGCGGCAAAGGTTTCCCGACAGCGCCTCGGCGATCTCGCGCCGGGTCGGCACCTCCGCGACGTCGCGCAGATACGCGGTCGCGGTGACGAGGAAACCCGGCGTGCAGAAACCGCATTGCAAGCCGTGGTGCTTGCGGAACGCCGCCTGCAGCGGCGAGAGTTCCGTCTCCGACGGCGCGAGCGCTTCGACCGTCGTCAATTCGCGGCCGTCGGCCTGCACGGCGAGCATCAAACACGACCGCGCCGGCGCGCCCTCGACGAGGATCGTGCAGGCGCCGCACACGCCGTGCTCGCAGCCGACGTGCGTTCCGGTCAAGCGCAGCTCGTGACGGAGGAAGTCGCTGAGCAGCAGCCGTCCGGGAACGGTGCGCTCGTGGGCTT
>JAQBPM010000206.1 GCA_028287525.1 Vulcanimicrobiota bacterium
GATCGTGCGCCCGCAGGACGACGCCGGCCGCGCTCGCGAACGCTGCCGCGGCGCGGCGTTCTAGTCCGCGCGCTGCGCGCAGTCCGCTGCGCCAGGCGCGCCGCTCCAATTCCGGCAGCCGCGTCACGAGCACCGGCACCGAAGGTGCGCCGCCCGCGAGCATCCGTTGCGCAAACGCGTCGAGCGGCAGCAGCGATGCGTTCACGTCAGCGGGTGAACTTGTAGCCGAAGCCGTGGATCGTCTGCACCATCGACGGGAGACGCGCGTGCTCTTCCAGTTTCATGCGCAGCCGGCGAATGTGAACGTCGATGGTGCGTTCGTCGCCGTCGAAATCGTAGCCCCACACCTTCTGCAGCAGCATGGCGCGCGACAACGCCACGCCCGGGTTCGTCGCGAGTTCGAGGAGCAGCGCGAACTCGCGCGGTTTCAAACCGACGTCGATGCCGTCGACCCGCGCCTCGCGAGCCGCCTCGTCGATCTGCAGGCGGCCGAAGGTGAGCATCGCGGGTCCCGGGCTCGGCGCGAGACCGGCGCGACGGCCGATCGCTTTGACGCGCGCGACGAGCTCGCGCGGCGAGAACGGTTTCGTCACGTAGTCGTCCGCTCCGATCTCCAGTCCCACGACGCGATCGATCTCGTCCGAACGAGCGGTGAGGACGACGATCGGCAGGTCCCGCCCTTCTCGGCGCAGCGTTCGCACGATCTCGAAACCGTCGATCATCGGCAGGCCGACGTCGAGGATCAGCACGTCCGCACCGGCCCGCGCGAAACGCAGCGCCGCGGGGCCGTCAACGGCCTCCTCGCAGCGATATCCCTCGCGCGAAAGATGATGCACGACGAGCTCGCGGATCGACGCGTCGTCCTCCGCGACCACGACTCGGGTAGCCGCCATGTCGCGGACGGTGCCCAACCGTGCCGAGCCCTAGTCGACGCGGCGGGATGGTGTTCCGGTTGCGGCCGGGAATCGTCTGCCCGTCATGTGCGCGCGCTTTTCGCTGAGCGATATCGGCCGGCTGATGGAACGCTATCCCGGATTCCGGTCGAAGGCCGCCTATCCGCCCCGGTTCAACATCGCGCCGACGCAGGACGTGCTGGCGGCGCGCGACGACGGCGGCGGAGAGATCGTCCCGTTGCGCTGGGGGCTCATCCCCTCGTGGGCGGAGGACGCCTCGATCGGCCAGCGCCTGATCAACGCCCGCGGCGAAACGCTCACCCAGAAAGCCGCCTTTCGCGACGCCGTCGCCGCGCGGCGCTGTCTCATCTTCGCCGACGGCTTCTTCGAATGGACCGGCGCGAAGAATCGACGCCAGCCGTACCGCGTCACGGTTGACGGCGGCGCGCCGTTCGCGTTCGCCGGTTTGTACGAGCGTTGGGAGGGGGCCGAGATCCCGCTCGATACGTGTACGATCGTGACCTGCAAGGCGAATTCGCTGCTCGCACCGCTCCACGACCGCATGCCGGTGATTCTCCGCGACGACGCGCTCGAGAGCTGGCTGCACGGCGACGTCGCAGAAGCGCTCGCGCTCCTCGCGCCATTCGACGCGGCGCGCATGCAGTCGGCGCCGGTCACGCCGCGGATGAATCACCACGCGTTCGACGATCCGCGCGCCATCGAACCGCTGCCCGAGGTACCGGCGGAGCCGACCCTGTTCGACTAATGCCGCATCGCCGACGCGGGCGGCGTCCAGACGTACTGCGTCACGACGCTTTGATGCTCGTCGACGAACGAGAGCTTCACGTTGCCGGAATAGTGCAGCCCCGCGCGATACGTATCGATCATCGCCTGCGCGTAGCGGTCCTTCACGTCCTGCGGCAGTGCGACCCAGGCGGCGAGGCGGTCTGCCTTAATCGTTATCGCAAGATTGCGCCACGGGAGCGGCGTCGTTCCGTACTCCACGGCGTTGAACAGCACGTCGTTGACGATGACGTCCGGCAGAGGCCTCGCGGGCGGCGCCGATGCGACGGGCAGCGGCGACGACGTTCCCTGCGCTGCGATCGCAGGCTCCGAGCCGGCTGCAAGACCCGTCGCCACGAGCAGCACGGCAGGGAGCCATCGATACGCGCCGATCATAGCGCGGCGACGATCTCCGCGTCCGACACGCATGCGGCGTGCAGCATGTCGAGGGCGGCTTCACGGTATCCGTCGTTTCGCTTCACCGTCGCGAGCAGTGCCTTCTTGCGGTCCGGCGTGATCCGCTGACAGTAGCTGTCGGGAATCGCACGGCTCGGCACCAGCGCGATGTGGGGCAATGGTGGGCCGGGAACGGGCGCCGCGGCGTGCGGGACACCCGGCAGCGAGATCGCGCCGCCGGTTGCCGAGGGAATCGCGGGGACGGTGATGACGGTGGGCGGAGGGCTCGGCGAGATGGGGTTCGCGGACGGGACCGGCGCGCCGGTGAACTGGATGCCTTTGCAGCGCTTCGCGAGCTCCGCGTACTGCCCGTTCGGATCGAACGAGAAGCCCTGCTTCACCATAGACAAGCACGTGTCGAGCTGCTTCTGGAACAGAATCTCGTTCACGAACTGCTCGCACTTGCGGCTCGTGCCGTTGAGCGGGACGACGAGCGCGATCGTGCCGCCGGTGCTCGTGAAGCCGCCGGCGAAGCCCGGCGTCGACGAGTCGTTGCGGTAGACGTTCGACGCGACGAACGGGCCCGTGCACTGGACTCCCGGTCCGAACGCGTTGGCGGCCGGATCGAAGAAGTTGTTCTGCTGGCTGATGTTTTGGCCGCTTGGGCTCGACACGGCCGACGCCTGCGTGGTCTGCTGGTTCGGCGTGACGTTGACGGTTTGCGCGGACGCGGGCGCAAGCGATGCGATCGAGACTGCAAGCAACGCGGACACCGCAAGTATGGTACGCATGACCTCTCCTACGAATGCGGCGTCGAAGCCCCGGACCGCCGGGGCCCCGACGCGGGTGTGAGTTAGTTGCCGAACGAGGTCTGGATGCCGTTGCTGGTGGTGGTCTGGACCTGCTCCATGTGACCGGTGAACTCGGACGTCGAATGATCGCCGCCCTTGAAGAACGTCAGCTGGAGCGAGGCAGCGAAGTTTTGGCCCTTTTGCGCGTAGAGGTTGAGTCCGCCGGCGATCCCGTGGGTCGCATCGAGGCCTGAGAGGTTTCCGCCGATTTGACCGTTCACGTCGCTCGTTTCGGAGAGCGTGAGCTGAATGCCGCAGTATTCGGTCCACGCCTTGTCCGTCGTATGCAGGGTGCCGCTGAGCGTCGTCGTCTGGTTCGAGATGACGTTCATCAGTCCCGAGGCGTTCGCGGCGACCGGCGCGCATGCGAGCGCGGTGAGGGCAGCGATGGCCAGTGTCTTACGGGCGAAAGCAAGCATAGAAAATTCACCTTCCTGTTGCACGAAGAAGTTGCTCGGACAACGAGGACTGCTACGGGCAGCTTGACCCCCGAGCCGACGAGTGCAGTATAGGC
>JAQBPM010000276.1 GCA_028287525.1 Vulcanimicrobiota bacterium
GACAGCGTGAACGGCGTTGCGGGGTCCGGCCCGCCGGCCGACTTCGAGATCGGCACCAATCCGCTCGCGTCGGGATGTGTCGTCGACCCGGCAAACCCTGCCGACGTCCTCTGCACGGTCTCGGTACCGCTGCCCTACGGTACCCTCGACGTCACGATCATCACGTATGCCGGGCCCAACGGAACCGGGAATCTGATCTCGCGCGGCCCCTCGCACGTCGTGGTCGTGCCCGGCGCCGCGAACGGCCCGTACGCGGTCGTGCTCGACGCGCAGCCGTACCATGTCGCCGTTAACGTCGTCAATACGGACATGAACACGTCGCTCGTCATTCCGCTCGCTTTCACCGACGGGGTCAATCACGCCATCCCGCCGGGAGCACCCGGTGCCCCGAGTGCCGTCCTGGACACGCTGACCGCACCGTCGGCCGGCCAGATCGTGCTCAGTCCCGACGGAAGATCCGTCACCTTCATGCCAGCGAATAGCTACACCGGATCCACGTCCTTCACGTACCACGGCGTCGGCGCGCATCCGGGCGACGGAATCACCCCCATGGCCCCGGGAACCGTGACGATCAACGTCCTCTCAGTGAACTAGCGCCCGAGCCGCGAGCACGCCGCGCGTGAATGCGGCAGCGATGCTCGCGCACGCGTACTCTGCTGCGATCTCCGGGATCGACGCGTACATCGTGCAGGTCCAGACCGACTCGTCTTCGATCTTCGCGATCGTCGGGCTGCCGGACCGCGCCGCAGTAAGGATTGGGCGTACGGCCCCGGCCGCGGCACGACGTTGAACTGGCCGAAGGCTTCGGAGCCAAATGAAGCCGGAATGGTTCGGCAGTTGAACGGCACCATCGGTTACGTCGACCTGGTCTATGCCCAGCAAAATAATATCCCTATTGGTTTCGTTAACAATGCCGCGGGCAGTTGGGTCACGGGCTTCCAGTAAATTGTGGGAACGACAGGAGAATTCGGCGCTCAGAACCGACTCGATAGAAATGGGGCACAACCGATGACCGAACACACCTACCGCCCGAAAGCGGGCTTTGTCGTCACCCACTTCCTGACCGTTTCCGACGTCGCCCGCTCGGCGGATTTCTATACGCGGGTTCTCGGAGGGAAGACCGTCCGCGACGGCGAGCCGACCATCATCGAGTTGGCGAATACGTGGATCATTCTGAACGTCGGCGGCGGCCCAACAGCGGACAAACCATCCGTCACGTTGCGGCCGCCCACCGACCCGGACGTGGCGAGCAGTTTCATGAACATTCGGGTTGCCGACATTCAGGCGTGCTATGCGCTTTGGCGCGAGCGCGGGGCGCAGTTCCTGACGGAGCCGCAAGACCGCGGTGCGGAGCTGCGATGCTACATGCGGGACCCGGACGGGTATCTGATCGAGGTCGGCCAACTCACCGCGGGTTCGGCTTAGCCGCTCGCAAAGCGCGACGCCCTAATCCTGCTCAGCGAGGGTTTGGACGTACGTTTTGCCGTACGGATAGAAGCGCTCCTTGCGACCTTGTTGCCATGCCGCTTTGAGTTCGGGCGTTGTGATGTCCCAGTCCGGCCGGCATTTTCTGATAACGGAACGTAGGTCCAAACGGAGCTCTTCCACCGTGGGTCGGCCGAAGAACCAGTAGCCGTTATAGATCTTATACACGACAAGATCGGGCTCGAGCACAATCACGTGCGGAATCATCGGATTGTGGAGCGGGTCAGTGTATTCGGCGATGTCGAGGTCTTTTTGTACCGTGCGGCCCGCGTCGGAGAGGAAAGGCCAGTGCGCATCCACTCCGCTGCGATATTCATTCGTCTCGGTGATATTGTCGGTACTGATCGTGACGAGCCGGCAGTAGGCAACCTCGAGCTCACGATGGAGAGCAGCAAGTCCTTCAGCTTGCCGGCGGTCCTTCGGGCAGAAACCTCCGCGGCTGAGGACGAGAATCATTGGATCTTGTCCTTGCAGGTCGGAAAGCTTTCGGCGTTTCGCCGTGTGGTCGGAAAGCTCATAGTCGGGGAAGACAGCCCCTGGAACGATGTCAGATCGCATATGAGATCCTCAAGACGTCGGCTGTGCGTCTAGTCGCCCGACTCGCGCCGCACAAACAGCTCCCATCGATAGCCGTCGACGTCGTGAAACCATAGGCCCATGCTGGCCGAGCCCGGGGCGACTGCCCCGATCTCGTCGCCCGGGTCCTCGAGGTTGACGCCGTTGTTGCGGAGTCGGTCGCGCGCGAAGGCAAGCGCCGGCATATCCGCCGCTCGAAATGCCAGATGAGTCAAAACCATCGGGTCTGGGCGTCCGCGAACCAACGAGAAGACGACGGAATCGTTTCCGAGGACGACCTTGTCATCGGAGCTGGACCACTCCTCGAGATCGAAGTTCGTCGTCCACCACCGCGCGCTGTTTGATGGATCGCTGACAGCCAGACTGAAATGCGCGACGGGGCCGAGGGTTACTGGCGATGACATTTGCTTTATCCTTACGACTCGTCAGGGTCAGTTAGCGGTCTTCCCGCCGTCAACGTTGAGGATATGGCCGGTGATGAATGAAGCGTCGTCCGATGCGATGAAGACGATCGCGTCGGCGAGCTCCTCCGAGAGGCCGAGGCGACCCATCGGCACGGTTGTCACGAGAGCCGCCTTGTTCTCCGGCGTTCCCGTAAAACGGGTCAACATACCGGTGTCCGTAGGTCCAGGCGCCACGCCGTTCACTCGGATCCCCCACTTGGCGATCTCGAGCGCCACCGACTTGGTGATGCCTTCGACCGCGTGCTTGCTGCCGACGTAGACGGAGGCCCCCGGCGCACCCTCGTGCCCATAGGTCGAGGAGATGTTGATAATGCTACCGCTGCCCTGTCCTTGCATGACGCGCACTTCGTGCTTCATGCTCAGGATCACACCGAGAACATTCGTGTCGAATGTCTCGGCATAGCTTTCCGCGGTCTGCTCCGTGATCGGGCCAACGTGGCCTTCGGTGCCGGCGTTGTTCACTGCCACATCGAGACGGCCGAACCGTGCGACGGTCCGCTCGACCAACGCGCGGACGTCATCGTCCTTGCGGACGTCGGCGTTGATGAACTCGGCCTCGGAACCGAAAGAGCGCAGTTCCGTCACGAGCGCCTCGCCGGCCTCATCGCGCCGACCGGCAACGACTACCTTCGCGCCCTTCTTCGCGAAGGCGACGGCCGCGGCGCGCCCGATGCCGGTAAGTCCACCGGTGATCATGACTACTTGAGTGTTCATTCTACGATCCTTTGTTGGGCCGCCGGAAACCGACGGCGTTTTTGAGCACAGCAAACGCGGTGCGAACGACGCTACGCAAGCACCTTGAGTGCTCCGCAGCAAAGGCCGGCGAGCGCTCGCGCCTGCGAATATTCCAGAGAGTCTGCAGCCGCGTAGGCCTTTCCGGTCAACTCCGTATAGAAGCACCCTAATTGCCCCGACAACGTTAACAGTTCCGGTATAGGAAACTTGACTGGGACGACCCAATGCTGAATGCGAGGATCGGCCAGCAGCGACTCTTCAATGGAGCCGAGGCTCGCGCGCACCTCTCGCGCACCTCCGCCGCGGACGACGATCGCCTTGACCGCGTCACGGAGCGCGACGAAATACGCTCGCTGATCGCCGACGATGGAGCCCGGACCCGGAGCACCATGGCCCGGAACGATGAGCCTCGCTCCAAGCGCTTCGGCCTTTGCGAGGACGTCTATCCAGCTTAGGACGTGGGCGTCCCACATCACGTTGTACGGCCCGTTCACGACGACGTCGCCGGTCACGAGAATTCTTTGCTTCGGAAGCCACGCGAGCGTGTCAGCAGCGGTATGAGCCGCGCCGAGATGCAGCAGTTCGACGCGCTGCGTCCCGTCGTCGAAAACAGTAGGCGAGGAAAGGAGGAGGCGGGGCGGCTGAATGTGCGTGGCGGCCACTTCCGCCTTCCAGAGAGCCGCCGGTTCGATCACGGGGAAGTGGTTGAGTCGCCACGGCTCGTCGCGCTCGAACTCCCCCACGATCCGCGCGTTTCCCATGACGGTGGCACCGTGGTTCGTCCAGAACTCGTTCCCGTAAGAGTGGTCACCGTGGTGATGAGTATTGAGGACGAATCGGATCGGTTTGTCCGCTGTAGCTTGAATGATCGGAAGGTATGTTTGGCCTTCCGACAAGCTGCCGGCGTCGAGAACGAGGGTGTGATCCCGAAATACCACCCACGCGACGTTGCACCAGATGTGACCGCCGGGCTCGATGAGGGTGAAGACTCCCGGCGCGATTTCAATTGGCATCGGCGCCTTCGCGGGCGCTGGTGATTGAGCGAAAGCAGGCGCACTCGAAACAGCTGCGGCTGATACAAACGCGGCGGTCCCCGAGAGCAGGTCGCGGCGCGAGAGAACGCCGCTGACGGCGGTACCCTTGGGATGCGGGTCAGAACTTACCGTTGTCATTTTTCCACGCATCGTGGGGCGGGATCGCTTCGAGAGTGTCCCAGTGCTCGGCAATCTTGCCGTCGGCGACCCGATACAGGTCATAGATTGCAGTCGGCTTTCCGCCAAACTTGCCTTCGTTTACGACTAGTACAAAGTCGCCCTGACCCAGGATCATATGCACGCCATCGTACTCGACCGTGAGGCCTTGTTTCGCCAGCGCCTGTAGTCCCGCGAGCAAGCCCGGCAACCCGTCGTCGAGGATCAGCGGGTTGTGCTGAACATAGTTGTTGCCATCGAAGTAGCTCGCAAATCTCTCTCGTCGCTTCTGGACAAAGATCTCGTCCATATAGCTCTTCAACAACACCTTGTTCGCGTCGGTCTTGTCCAAATCAGAGGCAATCCGCGGGCCGTCGACCATCGAATGCTTCGGCTTCGATGCGGCTTTCTGGAGGTTGTCCCAGTGTTCGACGATCAGGCCGTTTTCAAAACGGAAGATGTCGAAGCCGACCATTGGTTCGCCGAAGTCGTATTCAGAATGAGTGAATACGAAATTGCCGTCTCGAAAAGCTCGCAGAGTGTTGACCTTGGCGGAACCCTTGGGGATCGCTTGAACGCGATCGGCGAGTCCCTTCACCCCGTCGCCAAGGCGAAGGTTATGTTGAATGTACTTGGCAGGATCGATAAATGAGAGCGGTCGGCTATCTCCGCTCTCAAAGCTCTTAAGGAGCTCGACGACGCGCGGGACATAATCGTTCATGGAGACGTTCCCTTGACTCTGAAGGTGCGCTTGCGCGCGCGCCCGACTCGGCAGGAGCGCGCCGCCGGTAAGGGCGGCTGCAGTCGCAAGAAAGTTCGATCGGGAGGGCTGCAGCAGGTCGGTCATTGTTCACGGAGCCTCGGCGGGAAGTCGAGAAAAAGCTTCGCCTGCGCGACGAAGTCCTCGTGGAACTGATAGTGGGCACCGTGACCGGAGTCGGGATACAGCACGAGCTTCGCATACGGAACGTGCTGCTGCAAGATGAACGAATTCACGGTCGGGATGACGACGTCGTCGGAGCCGTTGACGACCAGGGTCGGCCGCGCGATGCGCCGCAGGTCCGCGTAGCTGTCGGCTCTTGGCCGTCCGAACTCGCGCGCCGCCGTGCTGTGCGCGAGCGCGGCTTCCGCCGTGACCGGAGCGTCGCGGTCCCGGCGACGACGGATGCGCTGGAGGTAGGCGCGGCCGGCTGCATCGCTCGTCTCTGACGGCGCGAACATGACCGGCAGCCACATCTCGTCCTGGCGGTCGTACACCTTCGCGAACAGTTCCGCCGTCGACGGCTTCAGGGTCGCCATGCCTTCGCCGCCCCGCGGTCCGGTGCCGACGAGAATGAGCCGCCGCACGAGTTCCGGTCGCTGGAGCGCGAGCATCTGCGCAACCTCGCCGCCCATCGAATGGCCGAGCACATCGACCGTGGACAAACCAAGCGCATCGACGAACAACGCGGCGTCGCGCGCCATGTCGTCAACCGTCTCTCGCGCGATGCCGTTTGTGGCGCCGATGCCGCGGTTGTCAAAGAGAATGACCTCGCGGTCCTCCGCCAGCGCATCCGTAATCGCCGGATCGTGGTTGTCCATCGTCCCGCGGAAATGCTGGAGAAACACTACCGGCGTCTTCGCGGTTCGGCCGAAGCGGCGGTAGGCAAATCGAACGCCGTCCGCCTCGACATACGCGGTGGCGACGGTATCGTGCGCGTACAGGTTCGTTAGGTCGTTGTCGTCGATTTCGCGGACGTCGGGTCTCATGCCCGAGTCATACCATCGGCGACGACGCCGATGCATCACTTAAACGCGTGAGGTTTCCGGCTGCGAGCCCCGCTCCGTCGAAAGGCGATCCATGAGGACACGCATGAGTTGGATGCGAGAGTTCACGGCCAGCTTCCCAAAGATCGCGCGCAGATGGCTGTTTACGGTATGTGACGAGAGCGAAAGTACGTTCGCCGCGGATCGGTTCGTATGGCCCTGGAAGATGAGCCGCGCGACGCGCTGCTCCGTTCGCGTCAGAGAATCCCAGCCGGTCAGCGGTTTTGACTTCCGCGACGCCCATCGCACGCGGCGCACGCCCGTGCCCGCAAGCGCCCGCTGGACGTCCTCCTCGGCGCTGGCCGCTCCCAGGACATGGAAGCGGTCCCAAGCACGGTCCAGCGCCGCAACGCCGGCATCGCGCCGGCCGTCAGCGAGGAGCGCCCGGCCGTAGTCGGCCTCCGCGTCGGCGAACATATACCGGCGCGGACTGCGCTCGAGCAGCTCGGTCGCCGCCCGCAGCGCCTCGACGTCGCGCCGTACGAGCCCGCGTATGTGTTCCGCGCTCCCCACGATGGTCGCGACCTCCGGATTGCGCTCGGCCAAGCCCGCCGCCAAAGACTCAATCTCCGCCGCGAGGCGGGCGTCGCCGCCGCGCACCGCGCATCGCGCGGCGACCACGAGCCAACCCGGCAGATTTCGCCACCGGTGCCGGACCCCGCGCCTCGGGTGCATGACGTCGCGCACGAGCGGCAAGGCCCGAGCATAGTCTCCTCGCGATTCGTGGAACCATGCCGTAGCAGCTGCGATGAGCACGGTCCGCGTTTCATCACCGCCGGCAATGTCCTCGACTGCGAGCGCGATGTGGCGCTCGGCGTCGTCGTACCGTCCCCGAATCTGCGTGACCCGTTCGAGCACGAGCCGGGCTTCGACCTGATACGTGTCCTCGTGAACCTCATCGCACTCCCGAAGAATCGTGAGTGCCTCGGTTTCGGCATCGTCGAAATTGCCGGCGGTGTAGTCCTGCCACAGCCGCGCGTAGGCAACGTCGGCCGGGCGAATGCCGGCTCCGCGGTCGACGAGCTCTTGCGCGTGCGCGAGCAGTGCGGCGCTCTCGTCGAGCCGGTCGATGAACTGCAACAGCAAGATCTGGCTTGGGATCGTTTTGAGAGACTCGGCGGGCGAACGGATGTCTCGAAGGTACTGCAGTGCATCGGCGAACCGGCCGTCACTCATGCTCGTTTCCGCCAGCGCGCGTGAAGCGGTGGCCGCCGCGACCTCGCTGCCGACGCTTCGGCTAAATTCCAGCGCGGATCGACCGGCGGTGAGCGCAGCCTCGTAATCGTCGCCGCGAGAACCGCCGAGGGCGCGCAGCGAAAGGAGCTCCGCCCGTAGGGGTTCCGAGATGCCTTCGCGTGCCCACGCCGCATCGATTCGAGAGAGCATCTCCTCAGCGCGGCCCATCGACCACAACGGCCACGCCGCGGCTGCCTGCAGGGTCGCGTACTTGTTCGGATCCGTCACCAGCCGGCCGAGTCGATTGGCGAGAGCGAGCGCGTCGCGCTCGCTTCGTGCGTCCGCGAGGATCGAGAACGCCGTGCAGCCGACGTCGAGCCACATCTGGTCGCTCTCCGGGAGGAGCGCAAGCGCTCGCAAGATGACATCGGCCGCGACGGCGGGCATCGAGGAGACGACGCTCGTCGCGGCCCGCACCAGCAGCAAGACTGCGGCGTGATCGCCGGTCGTCGCGCTGGCGAGGACGTGCGGGACGGCGTCGAGCGGACTTGCACCGCTCTCGACGAGACGCGCGACGATGAGACGGTGGAGCTCGCTGCGGTACGACGGGGCGATTTCGTCGTACACCGCTTGTCGTACCAGGTCGTGCGTAAACGATAGCAGTCCGGAATCGTCTTGCAGGACTCGTTCACGAACGGCTTCGTCCACAGCCCCGCGAAGGTCGGCGAGAGCCGGCCTTCCGAGGAACGCAGCCGCATCGCGGAGTGCGAACGGGCGCCCGAGTACCGCGCCGACTTGCGCCACGTCGAGCGCAGTCTCCGATAGAGGCGCCAGTCGCCGGCGCGCTCCGTTCTTCAGACGGCGCGGCAGTTCGCTGCGGTCATCCGTCAGGTCGGCATCACCGAGACCGTCGAGCAACGATACGGCAAGAAAGGGATTGCCGACGGCCTGGTGCAGGAGCTGCCGAACGTTGGCGCTAGGACCGGTGCCCAGGCGGTCGCGTGCGATCGCTTCGATGGACTGATCGTCAAGCGGAGCGAGCCGAACGATGTTCGGACGCGGCGCGTGTCTCGCGCGCGCTTCCATTAAGGTGTCGATGGACGCGTTGCCGTCCCGCGCCGCAAGCAGCCAGACCACCGGCGACCCTGTGAGGCGTGCCGGCATGATGCGCAGACACGAGAGCGTCAGACGGTCCGCCCACTGCACGTCATCGACGACGACGAGCACCGGCGCTTGCAGCGCGCGCTCTTCCAGCGCGCCGATGATACGGTCGATCAGCCACACCGGCTGATCGCGCAGCGGAGTAAGTTCCGCAAATGCAGCATCCGAGAGAAGCGGCTTCTTGCCTGCCCGTAGTGCTAGCAACAATTGCGCCATGGGCGCAATCTGGTCGCCCTCGTCGGCTTTGCTTCGCCCAACGGCGAAGCCCCGGCCCTCCGCCTCGTCGACGAGCGCGTCGAGTACCGCGGTTTTACCGATGCCGGGCGGTCCGAGCACAAGCACAACCCCGCCTTCGCCGGCACCGGATGCCCGCGAGAGCGCATCTCCCGCCGCGCGCATTTCGGCCGTTCTCCCCCGCAGCACGAACGCGACTTGTCCGTCCTTCTCAACCGACTCTCGGCGGCTGGTCTCAGGCACGGCCGGGTCCTTTCTCTTCGGGTCCTCACGAGGAGCGTTCGACGGGGACCGAGCTAAGCATTCCGCCGCGCGATCGAGTGACGCAGGCGCTCTCGCAGCCGAAAACATCGCATGAATTGGTGACGTCGCGTCATTTTGGAGACGTCGAGCGTGGGATGTGGTTTTCCGTCTCGGCTGCTATGATCGATTCATAAAGCTCGACCCAGGAGCAGAGTTCGATGTCAGCAACATTCTCACCGCAGTCGCAGCGACTCGACGGGCAAACGGCCCTGATCACCGGAGCGACGTCGGGCCTCGGCCGTGCCATCGCCCAGCGGCTAGGCCAAGAAGGCGCGAACGTCCTGGTCCACGGCCGCGATCCGGACCGCGGCGCGGACACGGTCTCCGCGATCGCCGCGAGCGGCGGAACGGCCCGCTTCGTGGCGGCCGACCTCGGAAGCCATGCCGACGTGCTGCGGCTCGCACAGGACGTCGGCGACATCGACATCCTGGTGAACAACGCGGGCTTCGTTGTTTTCGCACCGACCGCGCAGCTCTCTGTCGAGGCCTTCGACGCGACGTTCGCGATCAACGTGCGCGCGCCGTTCTATCTGGTCGCGGCTTTCGCGCCGGGAATGGCCGAGCGAGGTCGCGGGAGCATCATCAGCGTGGACAGCATGGCCGGCAGGATCGGTCTCGTCGGCGCCGCCGCTTACGGTGCGTCAAAAGCGGCGCTTTCTGCGATGACGCGCGCTTGGACGGCCGAGTACAGTCCGTCCGGCGTTCGGATCAATGCAATTGCCCCCGGACCGGTCTACACGGACGGAGCGTCGCCCGATCGGATCCGTCAGCTCGGAGAGACGACGCCTCTTCATCGGGCGGCACAGCCTCAAGA
>JAQBPM010000287.1 GCA_028287525.1 Vulcanimicrobiota bacterium
GCTCAAGACCAGCGACGAGAACTCGTGCGGCACTCAGATGACGCCGAACGCGTTCGGCCACACGGGGTTCACCGGCACGAGCATCTGGGTCGATCCCGAACGTGACGTCAACGTCGTGCTGCTCACCAACGCGGTGCACTATGGGCGCAGCGACATCCGGCTCATTCGCATCGCCGTGTGCGACGCGGCGCTCGAAGCGCTGGACGACGCGGTGCCGGCGGCGTCGTGCTGATCGCCGGCGTGCTCTCGGGCACATCCCTCGACGGCATCGACGTCGCGGTGTGCGACGTGCGGCTGCGCGACGACGGCGCCTCGGTGACCTGCGAACGGTTCGCGACGGTCCCTTTCGATGACGCGCTGCGCGCGCGGATCGTCGCCGCGTATCCGCCGGCGCCGGTCGGCGCGCTCGAGCTCTCGGCGCTGCACGCGGCGATCGGCGAAGCGTTCGGCGATGCGGTGCTCGCGGTGAGGGGTGGTCGTACGCTCGACGCGGTCGCGTCGCACGGCGTTACGCTGGCGCACGACAACGCCGCGCGTCACACGCTGCAGCTGGGCGATGCGTTTCGCATCCGCGAGCGCACCGGCACGACGGTGGTGTACGATTTTCGCTCCGCCGATACGGCGGCGGGCGGGACGGGCGCGCCGCTCGTGCCGTTCGTCGACGCGCTGCTCTTCGCGGAGCACGCGCCGTGCGTCGCGCTGAACCTGGGCGGCATCGCGAACCTGACCGTGTTGCCCGAGTGCATCGCGTTCGACACCGGGCCTGCGAACTTGCCGAGCGATACGTACCTGCAATCGCGCAGCGACGGCGCGCAGCGGTACGACCGCGACGGCGCGCTGGCACTCGCGGGGCGGATCGACGAAGCGCTGCTCGAGCGCCTGCTCGACGATCCGTACCTCCGTTCCGCTCCGCCCAAGACGACGGGCCGCGAACAGTACGGCGCGCCGTTCGTCGCCCGGTGGCGCGACGCGCTGGACGGCCTGCCGCTTGCGGATGCGATCGCGACGCTTGCCGCGCTGACCGTGTGCAGCGTCGCGGGCGCGATCGCCGCCTACGCACCGCACGCGCGGCTGGCGATCGTCAGCGGCGGCGGAGCGCGCAACCCGGCACTGCTAGAGGGACTGCGCGCCGCGCTCCCGCAGGTCGAGGTCGCGACCTCGGATGCGTATGGAATCGATGCCGACGCGAAGGAGGCGGTGGCGTTCGCGGTCTTGGGCGCGATGACGCTCGCCGGCCGCGCGGCGGGCCTGCCCCGCGTCACCGGTGCGCGTGGTCCGCGCGTGCTCGGCGCCATCGCCCCCTCACCCTGATGTCGAAGGGTCATGTCACCCTGAGCTTGTCGAAGGGCGGGCGGATCGATCCCGCCCCCGGAGAAGAGCGTCCGGTGATCTGCGTAGGAGTCGACGCGGGCGGGACATCGACGGTCGCCGCCCTGTCCGAAAATGGTGAGTTTCGCCGCATCGAGCATGGGCCCGGGGCGAATGCGACGACGCTCGGCGTCGACGATGCGGCCGATGCCGTGATCGGGACGATTCGTGCCGTCCTCGCCGGCGCGAAGCCGGCCGCAATTCACGTCGGCGCGGCGGGAAGCGGACGCCCGCGCATCGCCGCGGCGCTCCGGGACGACATCGCGAGCGCCTTCCCGCACGCGCGCGTCGGCGTCGGCGACGACGCTGCGATCGCCTTGCGCGGAGCGATCCCGCACGGTGACGGCGCGGTGCTGATCGCGGGGACCGGTTCGGTAGCCTACGCGGAAGCGGGTTCGCTCGCGCAGCGCGTCGGCGGTCTCGGGTATCTCGCCGGCGACGAGGGTTCGGGGTTCTGGATCGGGATGCAGGCCGTGAAGCTGTACGGCCGCGTCCTCGACGGCCGCGCGCAGCGCGACGAAACCACGGATCTCGCGGCACGGGCGCTCGGCGTCTCCGATCGGGACGGGTTTCTCGACGCGCTCTACGATGCGCCGCTCAAACCGGCGCAGATCGCCGCGCTCGCGCCGAGCATCATCGCCTTCGCGGGAAAAGGCAATCGCGCGTCGACCAAGATCGTGCAGCAAGCCGCCTCGGAATTGGGCGACCTGCTGAGATCGGTGCTGCGCACGTCCGGCCTGCTCGAAGCGACGCCGCAGATCGCGCTCGCCGGCGGCCTGCTGGAAGAGAACAGCCTGCTGACGTTTTTGCTCGAGACGCGCCTGAACGGTGACGTTCCCGGCGTGACGATCGTGAAGGGCAAGGGTGACGCGGCGCGCGGCGCCCTGCGCCTGGCGGAGCGTGCGGCGGAACCCGCGGCATGAACGACCTTCCGGCGACGGAGTCGGTCGATCCCGCCACCGCGCAGATCGATCGGCTCGACGACGTCGCGCTGGCGCGCGCACTGATAGAAACGCACCGTGCCGCGATCGACGCGGCGCTCGCCGCGAGCGATGAGATCGCGCGCGCGACGGCGCTGGTCGCGGGCGCGATCGAACGCGGCGGTCGGGTCGTGCTGATCGGCGCCGGGACGAGCGGACGCCTCGCCGTGCTCGACGCGTCCGAGCTCCCGCCCACGTTCGGCGTCGATCCCGCGCTCGTGCAAGGCCGTATCGCGGGCGGCGATCCCGCGTTGCGCACCGCGATCGAAGGTGCCGAGGACGATGCCGTCGCCGGCGCCGCTGCGGTCGCCGACGTCACGGCGAGCGACGTCGTCATCGGGATCTCGGCCAGCGGCGGCGCGCCGTTCGTGCGCGCCGCACTGCGCGCGGCTCGCGCATGCGGCGCGGCGACGGTCGCGATCGCGAACGCTCCGGGCAGCATCCTCGCCGCGGAAGCGGACGTCGCAATCGTCGCCGCTACCGGTGCCGAACCGATCGCCGGCTCGACTCGCATGCGGGCCGGAACGGCGCAGAAAGTCGTCCTCAACGCGATCTCGACCGGCGCGATGATTCGGCTGGGAAAAACCTACGGGAACCGGATGGTCGACCTCGTCGCGACGAACGCGAAGCTGCGCGCGCGCGGCGAGCGGCTTGTGCGAGAGCTCGCGGGCGACGCCGTCGACGCCGCGGCGCTGCTCGCGGCCGCCGGCGGTTCGGTTAAGACAGCCGTCGTCATGGGGCGGCGCCGCGTAGACCGCGACGAAGCGGAGCGGCTGCTCAGCGGCGCGGGCGGCCGGCTCGCGCGCGTCATCGACGCCGCAGGCTGAACACCGTCTCGTCGCGGTCGAGATAGCCGCGCGCCGTGAGCAGCCCGCTCAGCGCGGCGTCGTGCGGCACCGGCACGTCGATGAGCGTGACGCCGAGCTGATCGAGGCGGCCGTGCAAGGTCGCGAGGAGCGCCGAGCCGATTCCCTGGCGGCGTCGCTCCGGTACGACCCACAGATCGCGCAGCTCGGCGAAGAGCCCCCCGGTCTCGGTCGAGATGCCGAATGAGGCCGAAACGCACGCGACGGGTATACCGTCTGCGTACGCCAGCCACACGAAACCGTAGTCGGGCCGATCGATGAACAGCGCGAGCGCATCGCCCAGCGCTGCCTCGTCGGCGCGGAACTGCCGCATCAGGGTGTAGGCGTCGACTCGCTCAGGGCCGGTCATCGTCCGGCATTCGATCACGGAAGGAACCATATCCGATGCTCTTCGCCTCACTCCGCCGTTCGCTTTCCATCCCGCTTGCGCTCACCGCCCTGGCGATATTCGCCCTGCCGGCAGCAGCTCAGGTGACCTCGAGGAAAGACGCATCCGTCCCCGGCGGCAAGATCCGCGATTGTCACGGCTACGTCCGCCACGTCTCGACCGAGAACATCCGGGTGCACTGCATCGACGGCGTCCCGGCCGACCTCTCGTTCCTGTACGCGCCGAACTACGCCACGCTGTTCTCGAACGGCAAGAGCGTGCAGACCAAGGACCTCAAGCCGGGCACGCCGGTCCACGTCGAGTTCACGCAATCGCTCGGGGTTCGCAAAGCCTACAAGATCTACGTCGCGAATCCGAACGGTCACGGATTGTTCGGTTTCAAGAGTTAAACGGACCCGATGACGAACGGGCGCCGCGGTGGCTACACTCGCGGCGCTCTGTACGTTCCTGCTCGGGCTGACGTTCGTCGTCGTCCCGCTCGACGACCGGCCCGTCACCGCGCAGCTGCCGCGGCTGCTCGGCGGGATCGCGGGCGTGCGCGTCGTCGAACCGCCGCGGCCGCTGCTCGGCCGCTACCTCCAGCCGGGCGACTCGGCGGGGATCCTGCGCTGGCTGCGCGAGGACGCACCGCGCGACGCGCGCGCGTACGTCGTTTCGAACGACATGGTCGTCTACGGCGGCTTGGTCGCCTCGCGCGTCCCGTACGTTTCGCGCGCGGTCGCGTACACGCGAGTCAGCGACCTCGCAGCGTTCCGCGCGACGCGGCCCGACGCGTCGTTCGCCGTCTTCGGCACGGTGATGCGGCTCGCGCCGACCGGCGTTCCGGCCGCCGGGCCGGCCGCGTCGTTCCCGTTCGCAGGCGCGGTGTGGCCGCTGCTCCAGCAGTACGCGAACCTGCCCGACCCGCCGGCGACGCCGGAGGATCGCGCCAAAGCGGCGGATTTGCGGGCGCGCCTCGGGCCGAATTTGGACGCATACCTCGAGACCCGCGCGCGCGATCGCGACGTCGACCTCTTCGCGCTGCGCACAGCGGCGGAAGGCGGGTTCGACCGCATCGTGCTCGGCCAGGACGACGCCGGCCCGGTCGGCCTCCACTTGCGCGATCTCGAGGCGCTGCGCGGCTTCGCGCGGAGCTGGCTGCCGGCGCGGGTCGCGTCGATCGAGCCCGGCGCCGACGAGCTCGCGATGGCGCTGCTCGCCGCCGCGCTGGCGCGCGAAGCGCACGTCGTCCCGCGCGTGCGCGTCGTGTACTCGCGTCCCGACGGCGGGACGCTCAACGACCCGATCGAGTTCGCCCCGATCGCGACGACGATCGCCGACTTGATCGCGACGTGCGGCGCCGTCGCCGTTCCCGACGATTCCTCGCGGGCCGACATCGAGCTGTTCGTGCGCGTTCCCGGCACGAGCGACGCGGCGGAGAACGCGTTCGTCACGCGCATCGCCTCGCGCTACGCGAGCCCCGGGCCCGCGCCGCTCGCGGCCGTCGCCGACCTCTCGTTCCTCACCGAGGGCGACTACGCGCAGCACAAACGGTTGACGGAAGACCTCATCGCCCGCGGAGTCGCCGGCCGGATCGCCGCGTTCGCGTCGTGGAACACGGTCGCCAACACCGTCGGGACCGCGCTGCCCGAGGCGATCGCCGTGCTGGCCGGGCAGCGGATGGGAACCTACGACGCGCGCACGCATGCCGAATTCACGCTGATGCGCTACGCCGACGACATCGCGTTCCACGCCGACGTGCGGCCGAAGCTGAACGCCGACCTCAGCAGCAACGGAATCGCGGACCACACGTACCTGCTGCCGGACGTCGCGCAGCGAACAGCGGCCGCGAACCGCGCGCTGCTCTGGCCCGCCGGGCTCGCGCTGATGCAGCGCATCATGCCGGAGTTCCACGACGCCGGCTTCACCATCACGCTGCCGTGGGACCGCACCTTCGAAACGGAACTCGAACTGCGGCTCGCGCCGGCGCCTTAAGTGGACCTCGTCAGCCTTTTATTGAATTGAAGATGTCCACATCGGCCCGCCAAACACCATCGCCTTCGCAGCGGAAGATGCACAAGGACTTTCCCGGTACGTCGATGCTCGAACCGTCCGCCGTTCGCACTCGCACGATGTTGCGGCCGATCTCGTAAGCCACTCCATCTCCCAGGGATTTGATCTCCCGGCTTTCCAAAACCAAGTCGTAGGCGCCTTGATCGAACCCGCTCTGCCAGTAGGCTTGAATAGCGGCGCGTCCGGTCATCATTTCCTGACCTGGAGGTAAGACACGTGTGTTTTCCGTCCACAGTGAAGCCATTGCCGCCGCATCCTGATTGCGGAAAGCTGCCGTGACGGTCTCGTTGAATTTTCCGATGCCCTCCTTGGCGAACTTGTCTCGGTCCGCGGAGGGCGCCGCGTCGCTTTGGTTGTTTACCGGTTCGTGAGTTTCCATGGTAAATCTACCTCGATTGCTTTGCCATTGCAGGTTCGCCCATAATAGACTGCGCGGTGAATAGAGATTGGATGGTCGAATATCGCCGATGATACCGTTTCGGGTTCAGCTCGGAGCCCTGAAGTGGAGCATTGGCGAGTAATCGGTCAATCGCTCGTCGGGGATCTCATGTTGTTAGGCGCGTCGCGAGAAACGCGATCGTGCGCTGCCAGGAGTCCTCGGCGGCATCGCGGTCGTAGGCTTCGCGGCGGTCGGCGAAGGCGTGCTTCGCACCCGGATAGATGCGCACGTCGTGATCGACGCGCAGGCCGTCGCGGAAGCGCTCGACGGCATCGACGGGAATCCCCGCGTCTTCGGCGCCGTAGCTCGCGACGAGCGGAATCTCGACCAGCGCCGGATCGAGATCCGGAACCAGGCCGTACCAGATCGCCGCCGCGGCGAAGAGGCCGCCGTAGCCGTGCGTGCGGCGCATCGCCATGACGCCGCCCATGCAGAACCCGGCGATCCCGGTCTTGGTCTGCGGAAAACGTTCGCGCAGCCACGCCGCTGCGGCGATCACGTCGGGATCGACGGTCTCCTGCGTGAGCCCTCGGGCGAACGCGATGAACGGGCGCGGATCGGTCGCGCCGTCGCCGTTCGGTGCGTCGAAGCGCGCGTACAGATCGGGGACCAGCGTCGCGAAGCCTGCGTGCGCGAAGCGACGCGCGTCCTCGCGCATCGTGCCGTCGACGCCGAAGAGGTGCATCGCGAGGACGAGCGTCGGCGTGTGCGCGGTCGTCTCGCGCGGGGCGGCGTAGTACGCCGGCATGATTTCACCGTCGCGCGGGATCGCGACCCATTCGGCGACGAGCGCCGGATCGTTCTCGGAGAGTTCCATGCGCTGCATGGTGGCGCACCGGCAATCGCGCGTGAAGCGCCGAACGTCGTTGAAAAAACTCTGAAACTATGGTATTATCGCGGGTTCGAAATCGCGAAAAGTCGTCACGGATCGGTCTGCGGTTTGTCGTCCGATATGCCGAACGCGAACTTCAATCCCGTCCCGCTCGCGCTCGGCGCGAGCTCTTCGAACGACACGGTAAGCCAATGCAGCATCCCGGCGGCACCGTAGTCGACATCGCCGAGCGCCGTCTCGCGCGCGATGTACGTGCCGCCTTCCGCCTGACGATACTCGATGCGCCACGGAACGGTCGTGAGCGGCGGCCGGTTGCCGATGCCCGACACGATCGCTTCCTCGGGCAGCCACGTTTTCGCGTCGACCCACAGCTCGCGCAGCCGGTACTTCGCCGGATCGCGCAGCGGCGTGAGACCGAGGTGATATTCGCGTCCGTGCTCGTCGTCGAGCGTTTCGATCAGCCGCACGTCGTAGTCGCGGGCCTTGACGCCGGTGCGGCCGATGATCGGCAGCGTCCTGCCGACGGCGGCGAAGTCGGCGGCCGATACGGCGGCCGTGTACCGGCGCTGGGCGGGAGCGATCCCGTAATCCTGATCGACCGCGAACGCGACGTGACCGACCGGATCGACCTCCTGCACTTTGTTGAGCGTGCCGAAGAAGGGGACCGCGACGTTGATGCCGCGCGGAGCGTCGGGCGGGCTCGCCACCTCTTCCCGGCTGAACTTGCGCGATAACACGACCGCATGCCGGAAATCTTCAATCGTGTCCCAGGTGCGCTTGAGGTGCTTCGTCTCGGTGTGGAACTCGACGATCGTTGCGTAGGACCCGAAGCGCGGGTACGCTCCCGCGCTCCAGGCCTGGCGGACGTTCGCGAAGATCGCCTCGGGATCGGGCGCGGCCGGGCTCGGCGCGGGCGTCGCCGCGATCGAGGTGACGCTCATCGCCGCGATGGCGATCCATTGGCAGAAGCCGCTCGCTCGCATCATTGCCGCCTTAACGCCCCCAAGGCACGGCCGGTTCCGTTCGCATCAGCCCGGCGGCTGGCAGAGCTCGATCAGGACCCCTGCGGTGGATTTTGGGTGGAGGAAGGCGATCGTGTTGCCGTGCGCGCCGCGGCGCGGCTCCTCGTCGATCAGCCGGACGCCGGCTGCTTTGAGGCGGCTGAGTTCCGCCCGAATGTCGGCGACCCGGTACGCGGTGTGGTGCAGCTTGGTCGGAGCATCGCCGCGATATTTCGCCAGCGGCGAGTCGTCGCTCAGCGGCCGCAGCAGCTCGATGACCGCATCGCCGCTGCGCACGCCGACCGCCTCGACGCCTTGGTCGGCGACGATCTCGCGATACACCAGGGAGAAGCCCAGCGTCTGCGTGTACAACGCAAGCGTTTCATCGAGATCCTTGACGACGATCGCCACGTGATCGATCGGCGCGTCGTTCATGCGATCCTTTCCCTTGCGACGTGCGTGCCGAAGACTTCGCGCAGCACGTTGCAGATCTCGCCGAGCGTCGCGCCCGCATCGACCGCCTCGATAAAGCGGGGCATCAGGTTCTCCGTTCCGGCGGCGGCCGTGCGGACCGCGGCGAGCGCCGCGTTCGTGCGCGCCGCGTCGCGCCGAGCGCGGAAAGCGCGCGTGCGTTCGACCTGATCGCGCTCGATCTGCGGATCGATCCGCAGGATCGGTATCGTGACGCTCTGGTCGCCGTCGGCGAAGGCGTTCACCGCGACGACGACGCTGCTGCCGCGCTCGATCTCCTGCTGCGCGCGATACGCGGACTCGCCGATCTGATCTTGCATCCAGCCGCTCTCGACCGCGACCACGGCGCCGCCCATCGCGTCGACCTCGGCGATCAGCGTCCGCGCGCGGGCGATCAGCTCGTCGGTGAGCGATTCGACGTAGTACGATCCGGCCAGCGGGTCGGCGACGTCGGTGACGCCGCTCTCGTGCGCGATGATCTGCTGGGTGCGCAGCGCCACCCGGGCCGACTCGGCGGTCGGCAGGCCGAGCGCTTCGTCCTGGCCGTTGGTGTGGAGCGACTGCGTTCCGCCCAGAACGGCGGCGAGCGCCTGCAGTGCGACGCGAACGACGTTGTTCTGCGGTTCCTGCGCCGTCAAGGTCGAGCCGCCGGTCTGCGTGTGAAAGCGCAGCATCTGCGACTTCGGATCGTTCGAACCGAACTCGTCGCGCACGATCTCGGCCCACAGCGTGCGCGCGGCGCGAAACTTGGCGATCTCCTCGAAGAAATCGTTGTGCGCGTTCCAGAAGAAGGAGATGCGCGGCGCGACCGTATCGACGGAGAGTCCCGCCGCTTGCGCCGCGCGCAGGTACGCCTTGGCATTGGCCAGCGTGAACGCGATCTCTTGGAGCGCGGTCGAGCCGGCTTCGCGGATGTGGTAGCCCGAGATCGAGATCGTGTTCCAATTGGGAACGTGGTCGGCGCAGTACGCCATCACGTCGGTCACCAAACGCATCGACGGCACCGGCGGGTAGATGTACGTTCCGCGCGCGACGTACTCTTTGAGCACGTCGTTCTGAATCGTGCCGCTCAGCTGCTCGAACGGAATCCCGCGGCGCCGCGCGACCGCGAGGACGAAGGCCAGCAGGATCGACGCCGGCGCGTTGATCGTCATCGAGACGATGACCCGGTCGAGCTGAATCTGGTCGAACAGCATCTCGACGTCCTCGATCGTGTCGATCGCGACGCCGACCTTGCCGACTTCGCCGCGCGCCTGCGGCGCGTCGGAATCGTGGCCGAGCTGGGTGACGAGATCGAAGGCGACCGAGAGGCCCGTTACCCCGTTGGCCAAGAGGTAGCGGTAGCGTTCGTTCGATTCCGCGGCGGTCGCGAAGCCTGCGTACTGGCGCATTGTCCAGTTGCGGCCGCGATACATGTCGCGCCGAACCCCGCGGGTGTACGGGAACTCCCCCGGCGCGGCACGGTGGACCGGCGGCTCGGGCTCCTCGTAGAACGGCCGCAGCGGGATTCCGCTGGCATTGAGATCGCGGGCGCTCACCCGATACGGTTGCGCCGGGCGGCCCGGTGCCACCTACGCCCGTTCGGGCGCGGCGTCCGGCCGCGGCCGCGACGTAAGCCGGCCCACCGACATCCGTTTCCGGCTGGTGTATCGTTGAATGTACGATGACACGTGGAAGACTGCTGGCCGGACTCTGTGCCCTTGCCTCGCTCGGGCCCGCCGCGGCGTCCGCGGCGGCGCAGGTGACGTATACCGATGCGGAGTGGCGCAAGCGCCTGCCGCCCGCATCGTACGACGTGCTGCGCCACGAGGGAACGGAGTACGCGTTCTCCAGCCCGCTCGACCACGAGAAGCGCGCCGGCACCTACACGTGCCTGGGCTGCGACCTGCCGCTGTTCTCCTCGAAGACCAAATACGATAGCGGGACCGGCTGGCCGAGCTTCTGGGCGCCATTGCCGAACGCGGCGGCGACGAAGACCGACGTGAAGATGATCGTCCCGCGGACCGAGGTGCACTGCCGTCGCTGCGAGGGGCACCTCGGCCACGTCTTCGACGACGGGCCGAAGCCGACGGGTCTGCGCTATTGCATGAACGGCGTCGCACTGCGCTTCAAACCGGGCGTTACGACTGCTTGATCACCGTCCTAGCGACCGCTTCGTAAGCGGCCACAGGCCGCGTTCAGCGGCGAAGGCGAAGCAGCTTCACGGTGAGCGAAGCGATCGTCGTCGACGGCCTAGTGAGGCGCTACGGCTCGGTTGAGGCCGTGGCGGGGATCAGCTTTTCGCTCCCGCCCGGTACGGTCTTCGGATTGCTCGGGCGCAATGGGGCCGGGAAGACGACGACGCTGGAATGCTGCATCGGCATCGGCCAGCCGACCGCCGGCAGCGTGCGCGTCCTCGGCCTCGATCCGACGCGGCCGCAGGGGCTCGCGCGGTTGCGCCCCCGGATCGGCGTGCAGCTGCAGGCGACGTCGTTGCCGGAGAAAGCGAACGTCGGCGAAGTCCTCGAGCTGTACGCGGCTTACTATGGCATTGCGCCGCGAGCCGCAGAGATGGCCGCGCGCGTCGGGCTCGATGGAAAGCTCACCCGGCAGGTTGCGCAGATGTCGGGCGGCGAGCAGCAGCGCCTCGCGCTGGCGCTAGCGCTGCAGCACGATCCCGAGGTGCTGTTCCTCGACGAACCGACGGCTGGAATGGATGCTTTCGGGCGGCGCATCCTGTGGGGCGAGGTCGAACGGCTGCGCGACGCCGGCAAGACGATCGTCCTCACAACCCACTACATCGAAGAAGCCGAACGATTGAGCGACCGGATCTGCATCATGCAGCGCGGGAAGATCGTCGCCGAGGACGCGCCGGCCGAGCTCGTCGCGCGCCACGGCGGCGACGCGACCGTGTGTA
>JAQBPM010000336.1 GCA_028287525.1 Vulcanimicrobiota bacterium
AATAAGAATCGGCGCGTCCGGCGCGGTGCATGCGCGAATTTCACTCAGACTGATTCCGACCGACTGCATTAACGCAATCAGGCGGATCTCGCTTACGAGCGACGCGTCGTACACCCGGTAGCCGGACCGCGTGCGCCGCAATGGCGCGATGAGGTGATGCGTTTCGTAGACCCGCAGAGCTTTCACCGTTGTACCACTCGCCTTCGCAAGCGCGCCAACGAGACACTCGTTCGTCCCTTGACTCGGCCCCATGGGACCGGATTTAAACTCACGTCGACGGCTTTCCCCGCGACGCGGGGGGCGGTGGAAGGCTTCTTTTTTCACACAACTTCTCGCTTGCTAATAGGAGAGACAAGCAATGGGCACGGAGCAACTATCATACGACATCGTTGTCGTCGGGGGCGGATCAGCCGGCGTGGCGGCCGCTGTCGGATCCGCGCAGTCCGGCGCGAAGACGCTGATCCTCGAATCTGCTGGTTTTCTGGGCGGAGCTGCGACGCTGAAATGCGTGCAAACGTATTGCGGCCTTTTCACGATCGTCGACCAACCCCGACCCTCAGTGCTCGGCGTGGCAGCGAGCGTCATTCGCAAGCTTCGCGCCATCGGCGGCGTACGCGGCCCGGTAAAATTTCGCGGTGTCTTCATGCTGCTCGACACGGAAGCCGTGAAGTTCGTGCTCGATAGCGTCTGCGAAGATGCCGGCGTCGATGTTTTGCTTCATGCGCAAATGATTTGCGCGGAGCGTTCCGGTGGGCGTATCCGCTCGGTGACATATCACGATCACAACGGCGATCATGAGGTGACGGCAAAGGCCTTCGTTGACGCGAGTGGCGAGTGCGATCTCGCCTATTTCGCCGGAGCCTCGACGCGTTACGGCAATCATGGCTTCGTAAATCTCGGAACGCTCGGCACTCGGTTCGGCGGCATTTCGCCCGACGCCGACATCAGTGCCGACGTGTGGCAGGCCGCGATTCGTAGAGCGCGACGCGACGGAAGGGAGCCGCTGTCGAAAGACACGTCAATGATTGCGCGCGTGCCGCTCTCGAACGACGTGATCACCTATCTTGTGAGCGAAGCGTACGATGCACGCTCGGCGGCCAGCATCAGCACCGCCGAACGTTTGGGCCGCAAGCAGGCGTGGGCGTATCTCGACATTATCAGAACGATCAAAGGTTGCGAGAACGCGTACCTTGCCGTCACGGGTCCTTCATTCGGGACGCGCGAGAGCCGGCACATCGACTGCACCTATCAAGTCACGGAAGCGGACGTCCTCAAAGGAGCGAGCTTCGAGGACTCGGTCGGACTCGGATCTTGGGGAACTGAGTGGCACGATTCGGAAACGGATCAGAGCGTTTTCAATCTCCCGGGCGGAGCCAACGGCGCATACGAAATCCCGTTGCGCGCGCTCACGAGCGTCGACACGCCAAATCTCTTCGCAGCCGGGCGCACCGCTGACGGTGATCAAATGGCGGGCGCTTCGTTACGCGTGATGGGAACGGCGTTTGCAACCGGACATGCGTGCGGAGCAGCGGCCGCGCAGTTCGCGCATTCCGGATCGGCGGATGTACCGAACATACAAAAGGCGCTCAAAACGCAAGGCGCGCTGACGGACGCCAACGATTTACCTGATCCAGTCAAATTGCTTACCGCAGCGTAAGCGGAAACTGATGTTCCAGCGGAATACGCAATCTGATCCGGCGCGCTCCGATGAGCGCGCCGGAGCGAGCCTTCGCTGTATTACATGGCCGAAAAATTACTCCAGCGATCTGCCCCGACGCTACTTGAATATCGCCTGATCGCGGTTCAAGGCCAACTCGAGGCCGCGCATCGACGCTCGCCCACGAACGTTCGTGAAGGCTGTCTGCGAGATGTCGGCTTTCGAAAAGTTCGCATCAGTGACGTCTGCACCATCGAAGTTCGCGCGACTCAGGTCGGCTTGATCGAAATTGGCGCCGCGCAGGTTGGCGCGAATGAACTTCGCCGAGGTCAGGCTGGCAAAGGTGAGGTCTGTGCCGGCCAGGTTTGCATCGGTCAGATCAGCCTGCGAAAGGATCGTGTGAAGCAGACCCATCGGCTGATTGGTCATGTCCGGGCGCAGCCTGGCCCGCGAGAGATTCGCACGAACGAACAGACCTTGCGGAGCGATGAGGTAGCCGCTGGCGCGCGAGAGATCGGCACCCGAGAAGTTCGCGCCCTCGGCAGTTGTGAGGAGGGTCGCCCCCGTCAAGCGAGCTCGCTGAAGGTTCGCGTTGGGAAATTTCGTGGCCGAGAGGAAGGCGTCGACGAGGGATGCGTGGCTAAGGTTGGCGCCATGAAACGTGGTCTCGAAGAGATTGCACCGGTTGAAGTTGGCGCCGCGAAAATCGAGATTACCAAGGTCGAGGTTGATGATCCGTTTCCCCGCGAAATTTGCATGACCGGGAGCGGCCTTCAGTATCGCGCGCACTTGAGACAGCGTGAGCGAAGTCCCTAGCTCGGGTTGGGCGCAAGCAGATCGGGAACACTCGAGGGCGACTGCCGAGCCGCTCGCTACGAGAATCCAGATGAAATGAGGTCGAGTCATCGTCGGACCTCCGTACCTCAACGCGATCTGGGTCGAAGCCGGCCACGACCGCATGCAGATCGGAACGAGATATTGTCCGTTTACCATCCCTGGCCAATTCGAGCACCTCCTCCGCGCCAATCCAAAACCCATGTTACGGCATCCTCGCCGGCGAGGAACGCGGCGAACGGCTGCTCCCTCGAAGCGGCGACCTACATTCGGGTCAGACCTACGGCAGGCGGGACTCAGCTGGTAAGAACGGCGTCTCGGCAGTCGCTGCAAGTCGGCTCGCGATCGCGGGACGGCGTGACGACGCGTGCTGTGGTTCCACATGCGAAGACACTCGCGGTTTCCGTCAGCGGGTCACCGACGGGCCGTGCGTTCTTGACCCGGACGTCGCACACGTACAGGTGCGATGCTGGTTCGCCTTCGGCCGATACGACGAAATTGCGCCGCGAATAGTGACGAACCGCCGAAGCAAAGTCGCCGAACCAGCTCAACGGACCCGTCAGCTCATAGCCGCCGTCGTCGGAGATAGCCAAGTGCTCGTGCTGCAAGCTCCGCAGCGCTGCGAGCGCGTCGTCGTGCGCCAGGCCCGCTTTGAGCGCGAGCGCCGACACGGGCTGGGCATCCATGGAAAGGGCCAGCAGCATCGTATGTTCGGGCGTCATGCTGTCGTCTTCCGCGCCTCCGGAGCGAATCCAGTTCACGGACCGCGAGGCATCTCGGGTAGCGGCGTCGCGCTTGGATGTGATTCAGCGCAACGCTGAACTGCGAGTCGTCGCGCCTCCTAGGAAATTCTAAGGCCGCACGCCAACCGCCCGCACGAACTGTTTCCGGGGATAGGGTGGGGTTGCATGCGCATGTTCCGTGCCGCGTTGGTCGTCCTGAGTCTGAGCTTGGCCGCATGTGGCGGCGGAGCGCACGGCACGTCGAGCGGAGGGCCGGGGCTCGTCCCGGCCGGTGCCACTCGCGGCGCAGCGGGGCTCGTGACCGAAGCGCGCACCGCGCGAATCGCGACCGCCGGCGCGCGCATAGAGGAGCGCGCGTCGACCTCCACCGGCCGCGCCGCGCAGAGCGCCACGGTCGGCAGCTCGAACACGGCGACCGCGGACATGCCCGTCCCGCGGCCGCGCACGACGCCGTGCGTCGTTCCGCTCTTCACCGGCGTGAGCTTCGCGGACTTTTCCCCGAAGCCGTACCAGTTCACGCCGCCGGCCGCGTGCCCGCGGCCGTGGGCGAAGGTCGTTCTCGAAGCTGACATCTCGGTCAATGCGGGGCGACAGTTCGACCGCACGGCGACGATCGGGCTCGGCGGCGCCACGATTTACTTCGGGACGACGTCCGAGCCGTCGCGCACGGTCGCGCGCTCGTGGCACGTCGAACGCGACCTCACCGACCTGAGCGCGCTCCTCGCGACGCCGCAGAGCGGTCAGGTCTCGATCGGAAACGTCGTCAACTCGACGTACACCGGCGTACTGCAGGGCAGCGCGAAGCTCGACTTCTACCCGCCGGGCGACGACACGCCGGCGCCTCGCGTCCCCGACATCGTCGTGCCGCTTGCCGACTCGATCGGTAACCCGGTCGCGCTACAGACCTCGTCCGACACCCTGTCGCGCTCGTTCGCCCCGCCCCCGAAGGTCGAGCGCGCGTATCTGGACGTCATCGCGCAGAGCCAGATCGGCGACGAGTTCTGGTACACGTGCTTCCCGAACGACCTCGCCGCGAAGCTCAACAATTGCGGCAACACCGCGTTCCGCGAGACCGAGGTTGCGGTCGACGGCCGGCCCGCCGGCGTCGCTCCCGTCTACCCCTGGATCTACACGGGCGGGATCGATCCGTACCTGTGGCGCCCGATCCCGGGGGTGCAGACGCTGAACTTCGTCCCGTACCGCGTCGACCTCACGCCGTTCGCGGGGACGTTCGACGACGGTGCCTCGCACCAGGTCGCCCTCTCCGTCTTCAACGCGAACCACTACTTCTCGGTGACGGGCACGCTGCTGCTCTTCCTCGATCCGGATGCCAAGGGCGCGCTCTCCGGCGCCCTGGATAGCGACACCCTGGCCGCGACGCCGCCGGTGAACGTGACCGAGGGCGGCTCGTACGACGCGAGCGGGAACGGCAGCGGCACGATCGACACGAGCTCGCGGCGTGACTACGTCATCACCGGCCACGTCCACACCTCGCATGGACTCGTCAGCACGGAGGTACGGTCGTCGATCGCCTTCGTCCAGCACCAGGACGTCGTCAACTCGCCGACAAGCTTCGTGCAGAACATCCGCCAAGGCACGGACATCGTCGCACAGTCCTCCTCGCGCGGCGGTGGCGACCGCGATGAGGAGACGGGCGATCTCAACGGGCTCTCCACGTTCAGTTGGCCGCTGACGCTCAAGTTCAGCTACGTCGTGAACTCGGACAATAGCTCGGCGCAGGCCACCTCGCTCGAGCAAGGCTACGTCGCCCATACCGAGCGCTCAAAGCGGCGCTTCGCAAGCGATCATACCAACACCGTGACGACATCCGACACCTTGAACTTCGACCCGTCCGGCGCACTGACGTCGACCACCGGAAATGCCAGCGCGCAAACGTACAGCTATCGGGACACGACCGGGACCTGCTACGGCCGCAAGGTGACGTCCGCGAACGGCGTGGTGACCACGAACGCTCCGACGGGCTGCTGAGCGACTAGTCCGATGTAAGCGTTATCAGTGCCCGCCCCGCCGGCGCAGCAACGAGCTTCATGCTATTTTACTTTTGTGTACTTTCGCTCGAGTACCCGCAGGCGCTTTCTTCTTCAATTTGATCTGATTGTAATCAACAGCGGCACGGACGAGATTTTTTAGAGCACGGTCATTAACCGTATCACCCTCGAAAAAATCGATCGCTCGTCGTTGGTTGCCTTCGAGGCCCGCGTTGAAGAGTTTGTCAGGATCTGGGAGCCTCGCCCCGTGGTCAAAGGTGAGCTTCACCTTCCCTTTGTGGGCGTTGGCGACCGCGATGATTCCGTCGTGAGACCACACCGGGCTTCCCATCCACTTCCATTCCTCGATTATCTCCGGGTCGGCCTCGAGGATGCTCTTGCGGATGCTGGCGAACGTTTTGCCACGCCAGTCTGTGAT
>JAQBPM010000353.1 GCA_028287525.1 Vulcanimicrobiota bacterium
TCGCCGAGACGGTCGAGTTTCGCGAGTCCCACGCGCGCGGCACTCGCCGGCAGCGGCACCCATTTGCCGTCTTCCTCGATCGCCGCTTGGCCTTGCCGGCTCAGCATGTACGTCAAGAATTCCTTGATGATGGGATCCAGCGGTTTGCCCGGCTCCTGGCTCACCATCGCCCACTGCTCGACGAACAGCGGGTAGCCACGCGAGCGCAGGTTTTCCAGCGTGAGCGGATAGGCCGCTTCACCCGCCTTCGCCGCGACCGCAAGCGCCTTCACGCTCGTGATGTCGGTCGAGCCGAGATCGCTGAAGCAGATGCCATACGGGTCCCGGGCGAGGTCTTTCACCATCTCGACCGCCGACGAGTAGCGCGTGCCGTCGGGGTTCAGTTCGTGCGAGTACTCGCGCACGTTTTCGTTCCACAGGTCGCCGCCGCCGAAGACCTTGCGTTCGAAGCCGAGTTGGATGTTGTACTTGAGCGGTCGCCCGTAGACGTGGATCGGTTTGTCCGCCCACTCACCGCCCAGGCCCAGCTGGCCCCACGTTCGGATGTTCTTCTCGGGTCCGCGCGCGATATCGGTGTGCCAGATCGTGCCGTTCCAGCCGCCGGTGCGCGCTCCGCCGAAAATTCCGTCGAGCTGCTCGACGGTCAGCTGTGCGAGCGGATTCCCTTTGGCGACGAAGGCCGCAAACGCGGGGCTCCAGCCCGGCACGTTATACGATCCGGTCGCCCAATCGATTTCGAAGACGCGATGTTTGGTCCGGCGCTCGAACTTCGATACCTCGAGGAGCCGATCGTTCAGCCTTGGCCCCGTCGCGATGTCGACCTCTCCTCCGGCAAGATCCCCGCCGACTGAGGTGACGACCTTGACGTGCGGATGGAACTTGGTGAAGCCGTCGATCCACAGCTTCCCGACTTGCCCCCGCACGAGGTAGTAGCCGGATATCCGAAGCGTTCCGGAAAGCTGCCGTTTGGGCGCATACTCCGGCAGTTCGCGGAGGTCCCACGTCGCCGGATAGAACTTCTTCGGCGCACGGCCGTCGGTGTACTCATCGTGCCAGAACCGGATTCTCAGGTTCTCTTTGAGCCCGTCGCCGTATTTCGCGATGACGCCGTCGTAGGTGTTGACGACGCCCGGCGATTGCGCCAAAGCCGCGGCGCCAACGAGCCCACTCAGCAGCACGACGACGCCGGCAACGCGGAATTTCATATGAGCCCCAATACGAGAAGACGGAGGCAGCTATGCGCCCCGCCTCACTCTATCCGAAGGAACCTTTCAGCAACCTTTCGCTCCGGGCGCGCAGGAAATTACAATCCAACGCTAATCGACCGGGAATCAGCGGCTGGTCTCCTCATCGAGCTTTGTCAGCGAACGGAGACACCCGGCCGCCGACGGAACCATCGTCTTCGAGAGGGCGATGTTCCATGATAGTTGAGAGCATGGTCTGGGTCGCGGGCGGCGAGTTCCTCATGGGTTCGGAATCGTTCTATCCCGAGGAACGGCCCGTCCGCCGCGTCCACGTCGACGGTTTCTGGCTCGATCGGTATCAGGTCACGAACGACGAGTTCCGCCGCTTCGTCGAGGCAACCGGCTACGTCACCGTCGCGGAGCGGCAACTGGATTTCGCGGGCGTTCCCGGCGCGCCGGTCCAGACGTATCCGGCCGGATCGCTCGTGTTCGTTCAAACAAACGGGCCCGTCGACTTGGGCGATTCGCGCAACTGGTGGTTCTACGTGCTCGGCGCGCAGTGGCGGCACCCGCTCGGCCCCGAGAGTTCGCTCGACGGCCGCGGCGATCACCCGGTGGTGCAGGTCGCCTACGAAGATGCCGAAGCCTACGCGACGTGGGCCGGCAAAGCGCTGCCGACGGAGCCGGAGTGGGAGTTCGCCGCGCGCGGCGGACTCGAGGGTGCGCCGTTCACGTGGGGCGACGAGATGGAACCCGGCGGCAGAATCATGGCGAACACGTGGCAAGGCGAATTTCCATGGTGGAATTCGAAACCCAACGGGTACGACCGCACGTTGCCCGTCGGTTCGTTTCCGCCGAACGGCTTCGGCCTGTACGACATGGCCGGCAACGTGTGGGAGTGGACGATGGATTGGTACCACGCGCGTCCCGACCAGCCGCCGGCGAAGGCGTGCTGTGCGCCGGAAGAGAGCTACGATGCGGCGGAACCCCACTTGCGGATCCCGCGCAAAGTCCTCAAGGGCGGCTCACACCTGTGCGCGCCGAACTACTGCCTTCGCTTTCGCCCCGCGGCGCGTATGCCGCAAATGGTCGATACGGGGATGAGCCATCTCGGCTTCCGCTGCGTCAAGCGAAGCTAAAGCGCCGCCTCAGAGTTGAAGATGGAGCGAGCCGCCTCCGATGCGGCCGCCCAGCAGCGAGTGGATGATGATTCCGAGCCGGCCGCCCTGCGGCGTGCACGGATCCACCGTCCCGCCGACGGGGACCGGAGCCGGCGCCGTCCCGTAGACCGGAATCGGCGGACGTTCAGTCCAGCCGCCGTTCGGCGCCGCCGGCGGCTGCTTCGTTCCGCCGTTCGGCAGCGGCGCATCGACCGGCACCGGTGCAGTTTCGGTCCGTGACGGAGCCGCGGAAGTAGCCGGCGCGTACACCTCGGCAGCAGGCTGCGTGCGCGCGGCGGACATCGCAGCGCTCGCACGCGCATGTGCCGCGCGCGCTGCGGCTTCTTCTGCCACCGCCCTCTTGTGCAGCGCCGCGATCTCCGCTTCTTGCGCCTGCACCTTCGCGCGCAGTGCGATCATCTCGCGATTCGGATGCCGGAACACGACCGGTGCATGGACGACCGTCGCGCGATGCACGATGGGGTGCGGCGGCGCGACGTGCACGTGCACGGGTGCGGCCGGGACGAGCGCGCTGCGGTGCGCGACGCGCACCGGCGCGGCTTTCTTGACGATGTGGCGATGCGCGACCGGCCCAGACGGCGCTGGGACCGACGCCTTCGAGCGCGGCGCAAGCTGCGCCGGCGCGTTGCGATGCGTGACCAGCGGGGTTAGGAAGTAACCGGCGGCAACGGAGACGGCCGCGGTCGCGGCGAGCGCGACCGTACCGAATCGGCGCGTCGTCCAAGCGAGTACCGCGCGCTGCGTCTGCGGCGGCTCGTCACCATAGAGCGTCGGGTGTTCGAGGAAGAGCTGTTCGGCGAGGACCGGATCCTCGAGCGACGCCAAACGGTCCTCGATGACGCCCGGTTTGGAAGGCAGTTTGACCGACATGGCGATCACCTTCGAGGCGCAGAACTACGTGATGTGGACGGAACGTAGCGGCCGATGCTGGGAGTTCCCTGAGAGCAAATCGCGCGCAAAAATGCCGCGGTCGGCAGCCTCGCATGCCGAGCGAACGCCATCCGCGAGGGAGTCTCGGCAATGGCACGCCACGTTCCTTCGGCTGCCGCATCGAAGCGTCAGCCGCGAAAGGGAGCACGCCGATGACGACACTCACTGCCACGTTTTACGACCGAGCAAACGCCGAGCGGGCGATCGAGGATTTGAAGAACGCAGGCATCGATCCCAAAAGCATCTCCGTGGTGATGAGCAAAAAAACGCGCGACGCATACTTCGGTGACGAAGCCGCCAATGCGGACAGGATCGCGCAGGCCGCCGCCGTCGGCGGCGCGGCCGGACTCGGGCTCGGCGCGATTCTCGGCGGTCTGTGGCTTACCGGCGTGGTCGTCGCGACTGGCGGGATCGCGGCGCCGATGTTGATTGCGGGTCCGGTGTTCGGCACGCTCACCGGCGCGGCGATGGGAGCCGCACTGGGAAGCATCGCAGGATCGCTCGTCGCCGCCGGCGTGCCCCAGCGCGAGGCGGACGCGATAGAGAACGACGTCACGAGCGGCGGGACCGTGCTGATCGCCCAGGTACCGGACGATCAGGCCGCGACCGCGCGCGACATCCTGCGCCGCGACGGCGGCGGCGTCGCGCCCGGAACTCCGGCTCAAGTGCCGCACCCGATCTGACCGCGGAACCTGCGCCGTTCTAAGCGTCCGCTGGAATCACGATGCCCGTTTCTCCGGCGTCGCCCGGGAGCCGACCTTGCTCGTTCTTGAGCAGTTCAGGAACGGGCGCGAAGATCGGCGCGAAGAGCGCCCGATATTTCAGCGCGACAAGCAGCCACAGCGCGAAGACGAAGACCGGCGCCCACAGGGAGCTCTGCGCCATCGTGAGGTGAAACGCAAAGCTGTTGTAGAGAAACGCCGCGAGCACGATCAGGGCGACCGGGACGAAACGGTTAATCAGCATGAACACGCCGAGAGTCAGCTGTGCCATGGCAACGAAGAGCACCCAGTGCGACTTGAAAAAGACGTCGTTGAATACGCCGGCAAGTCCCGGTTCCGGCGGCGGGCTGCTGATGAAGAACGCACTCGCTCCGGCGAAGAGAAAGCCGACGCCGAGGACGAGCCGCGCGGCCGTGGTTGCGATTTTCATGGGTCCTCCAGAAGGTTTGGGCTCCAATGAAAGCCGTTCTGATTTGCATGGACACGTATTCCAGGCATTTCTTCCTGCTTCTACGCCGCCGGTTTCACCGCGAAGTCATCTTCGCGGCCAGTGCCTTCGGCTCCACAGGCTGACGCGGGTGAACTCTCC